>CALHPU010000012.1 GCA_938036435.1 uncultured Pirellulaceae bacterium
GCTGCGGTAGAACGCTAGTGGTCTGTCAACATTTAATTTCAGGGTAGCTGGATTCGCCAGAATTCAGTTCAGCAGTATAAAACCGAAGTCTGGCGACTCCGGCTACGATGACACACTCTAACTTCCATCCCTGACAAACCACTAGTTTGGGTGGAGCTTGTGTCCCATGTTTGCGTATTCTCCAATGCTTGATCTTAAGGTACCCCCGCCACCATGCTCACGTTAGCTCAACGACTGCGAGATTCAATCGCGTAAACATGCCCGAGATTGCTCGCCGCATTTCTCGGTAGCGTGTGGAGCATGGTCACAAAATTGTAGAGCCCAATGATGGCCTGAGTATTCATTAAGTTTTGAAGAAGCCAAACGCGGAATCATAACTATTAGGAAGTGAGAAACAGCATCAGCGAGTACATTAGCAGGAAAGGCCGCCACTACGTGTTACCGTTTTGGCGGCCTCTTAGGTTTGGCTCAGAGAAGAGGAGCCAAGGAATGACTTCGCACTGAAGCTATCGTCAAACAAGCATCTCCAAATTAGTCTCACTGCTAATTACTTAAAACAAAATCTGCATTGACGCATGCATGTTAATGCTCGCTCATCACTTGGCGAACGATCCATCGAAGATCCAGTCAAGCATTCTTCTCATTTGACGGGCCGTGGCTCCTTTCGCAAAACAAGTTGCTCGGCCCGGATGGTGTTGGTTAAGCTTACAGCAATCCTACCGCCTCTCGCACAGAAGGTTGATAGAGTCGCCTTCGGAGATTCGATCGAAAAGAGGCGTCCGCGCAGATGCTAAAAGAGCGTCGTTTGCCTTTTTGTAGATGAGGCAGTGGTGAGTGTGCCAATGATTCGGCCTGCTGCTGCCACGCCACTAAGGAAGGCACCTTCGACACGCGCTCCGCTGGCCCAATCGCCGCAAGCAACAGCCGTTACCGTTTCATCAGCAAAGAAACCATCGGCAGCCGGATCCGTTGGGATTGCATACTTCCAGCGGTGTGATCGCAAGTGATTGTGGGTTGTCGCCGAAATTCCAGTAACCCGCCAGAACTCGTTCAGCATCATCTGCGCGACGTCATTCGGATCATCTTCCCAGTGCTGCTTGGTCCATTCAGGGCCAGCGTGAATGACGACGTGTTCATCATCGTGGCTGCGTCGGTGCTTGGTGCTGTTTCGCGCTGCCCATGAAAGAAAGCTCTCATGGAGAAACGCTCCCGCCCACTGGTCAGTAATCGGTTTGTCAAATGCGACCATGGTCGCCCAGCACGGACTCATATCAATCTTTGAAATCTTGTTAGCCAAATCAGTGAATCCAGTTAGCAGCTCAGCCGATTGCGCTGCCGGGGCCGAGACAATCACTCGATTGAACTTGCCCAAAGATTTATTGGTGTCAGAGTCAACGAAGATTTCGACGCCGTTTTCGATAGGAACAATTTTTTCAACACGCGTCCCAGTTTTTACTTCGATATTGGCAGCAAGATGTTTGCAGATCGCATTCATGCCGGGTACCGCGACAAAGCGATCGCTGCTTTGAGATTCAGATTTGATCACGCCGGACTCAAGTACCACAATTTTTTGTTTTTCATCGACTTGTTTGTTTGGCCAACGAGACACAAGACCTTGTTCGATCCAAGAGTCGACGTGGCGGATGAAGTCCCGATTTCGCGCCGTGAAGTATTGTGCACCGTGGTCAAATGTCTGTTGCGCTTCGGAATCACCAATGCGACGCGTTGACATGCGCCCTCCGACTCCGCGCCCTTTCTCAAAAACTGTGACGCGCACTCCATGATCTTGCAGTGTCCTCGCCGCCATTAAACCTGATATCCCCGCTCCTATGATTGCAATCTTGATCGGTGAATCAAAATGTGGTTTGGCTACTTTTTCTTGGTACTGTGTCGTGTCTAAGCGACTTGCGTGGATTTGTGTTGGCCGCGCCCGGACTGTGCCTATCACTTTCTGCTCGGGTTCAAACGGACGGTCAAACTGCCCCAGACACCACAAGATGCCTCCATAAGATGCGGGATCACGACCGTCCAGAGCGTAGCGGTGGTTGAGGTCGATAATGGTTTGCAACGCATGACGAGGATCTTGGTTCCAATTCAAAATGGCTTTGCCCCAAGTCATCCGCACATTATTGTGAAGCTCGCCGTGCATCAGAAGAGATTTTTGGGCTGCATTCCAAAACGCGTCGTTGGTTTCGCCCCGCGCTAACTGCTGGTTGCTGTACGTTTCATGCCGAGTGTCGTTTGCGTGGCTTTCAAGAGTCTGACGTGCCCAATCGGGCAGCGCTGACCATTGATCGTGATCGGGATGGTAAAAGCAAAACGCGTAGGCAAGTTCTCGCCAGATCAACAATTCATCGAGATACTTTTCTGACCCTGCGGTATCGAACTGTGCCGCCTCGCGCGCGATACGAAACGGCGAGACCATACCGTAGTGTAGGTAGGGCGACATTCGACTGACACCGTCAAGCAACGCGTTATTTCGTTGCTTGGCGTAGCGGCCGATTCTTTTTTCTTTAAACTCATCCCAGCGATGGTAGCCAGCGAAACTTCCTCCGACGGTGTCTACCACTGGCCCGACGGCATGATCAATTTCGCATCGACAAACCAGTTCGCCAAGATCTGCGGTTTGGAGATCGAGCGTCTCGAAAGGCAAATTTGTCAGATCAAACGGACGAGTCTCGGCGGCTAGGTCTAGCTCCGGCCACTGGCGCGTCAACCGTTGGGCATAGATATTCATCGTAGCGCTGCGGAATTTAAAAGCGCGTGTGTACGCCTTCTTCACCAACTGCATTGGCGCCACGCAAGCGGTATCGACGCTGATGATCGGCGTTTCAGTTTTCTGCTTTAGGGCCTCAACAAAACGCCTTGGCGGGTCAACCGGAAAGTCTTCGGTGACGACCACTTGAGACATGTTCGCCAGATCGATTAAGTGTGGTCTGCGATCTTCGCGCGTTGCCAGATGAAACGCGTAGGAGATGGCCAGTTTTTCAAATTCCTTTTGAACGTCTCGAGCCCCTTGAAGCATGAACGTATGATGCCGGTCGGAGGCGTAACGATAGTGTTCAGAAATGGCGTGGTACACCAGCAGCGGAATGCCGTTTTGGTCGGCCAGCCAGCGGGCGACATCTAGCGCAGGGTTTTCATCGCTGCGTACAGCGGTTCGCATCCAGTAAAGCACGAAGGGGAGATCGGATTCGATTGCCGAGGCAGATTTTTGGCCATGAATTCTGGCGCGCTCCAGCAAGTGTCGAGGAAGTGAATCAATCATGCAGCAGGGTTTTTCATTCGGGCTGATGTTCAGACATGCTGTGGCATTATCCGCGTTGACTTTTGCAGCGAAAGCGTCCCACGACAAAAGATCGTTTGGACAAGTGTTTTGTGTTTCTCCCTGTTGTTCGTTCTCGCCATAGTCGAAATGAGGAGGGTTTGAGGTGCCTGCGCATGAGTTTGATGACCTGTCCGGGCGCTAAACCAAACTGCTCGGCGATGGCATCGAAAGTGGTGCGGTCTTCCCAAGCCATCTGGATGATTCGATCGACTTGAGCCTCAGTTAATTGGTTGATCATCGTGGTCCTGCTATTCTTTGGGCTGGCAGCTCGATGAGGCGTGCTGCCGCCGACAGCGTTTGCTACAGTATTTGACTTCTTCCCAAACCCGCGCCCATTTTTTTCTCCAAACCATTGGCTTGCCGCACTCGACGCAGATTTTACGGGGAAGGTGCTCCTTATTCATCTCAGACTAACCGCAAAATCGATTGCTTGACAACTTCTGCCAGAATTAACCGCGGTCGCATGTTTCTGAAGTGAATTGGCGGATCGGATCAATTTGCTGGATTTATCACCGACCGCTTGGGAAGCGATAGAGCGAGCCCGAATCCTGTCGCCGCGAGTGCAGCCAAAAGGGTGAATGCAAGATCATAGGTGTGGTACTGGTCGAACAAACTACCGGCAATCACTGGCCCGGCAGCACCACTGACGGTGCCAGTAAACAATACCGTGCCAAAAATCGCACCGTGTGATTTCATTCCAAAATACTCCGCCACCGACGGCGAGACGGCTGTGAACAATCCACCGTGCGCCACGCCGTAAACTAGAGCTACAGGGAACAACCAATAATATGAGTCGGTTATGCGCAATGTCAGCAAAGCCAATAGCAATGCTGCGAGGCAAGCGGAAAGGACGATACGCGCTTCGAAACGATCGATTAAATATCCCACCATTAAACGCCCAACGATACTTGCAGCCCCGAGCAAAGAAAGCACCAATGCGGCTGTCTCCTTGACCATGCCCAGATCCGTAGCATGCGCGACGATGTGTAGGGGAATGGTCATTAGCGAAGGAATGAAACAAAATTGAATCGCGCAAAATATCCACATTAATCTTTCGCCACGCGCTTGTTTGAAACTCATACCATTGTCGTCGTCTTGTGTTTGCTGCGCGTTGCCAATCGAGGATTTGATAAAAGGTTTGCGTTCTATGGCTTGCGCTAAAGCTATCAACAGCAATCCCGCGAAAACGCCAAGGTACGCCAGTGCGTTTCGCCAACCTGATGTTGCGATCAGAAAAGTCACTAGCAGCGGTACCAGTACCTGCCCGCAGGCGCTGCCAGTTTTGACGATCCCGGTTACTATCCCACGGCGATTTGGATACCAAGTTGAAACGGTAGAAAGTGTCGCAACATCGTGCGTTGCAAATCCTAGCCCGACCAAGAAACCGTAGCACAGAAGCAAATGCCAAGGATCGGTCATGCCGGACATCGAAAAATAGCCGATGCCCGTGGTAAGTCCGGTTGCTGCCAATACCCAACGAGGCCCAAACCGATCGGTGAGGTTTCCCGCGACCATTGCAAAAAGCCCCATCACGAGAACCGATAACGAAGAGGCACTCGATAGCAGTGTGCGCGACCAACCAAGATCTTCTTCGAGTGCTTTGAAGAATACCCCGTAACCAAACATCATCCCAATCACGATCGACTGAGTCAGAAAAGAAGCGGTTAAAACACGAATTGGAGGCGTTAGAGTTTTAGCCATGCGGTCGCTGAAACAGGCCCAATGCTGAGGGAAAGTGGTTTGGCCGGTGATTGGGAGAGTTGTGGATGCTAGAAATTGAACAGAGTCCGCTTTACTGTGTTTCGACAATGTATGTAACCAACTGTTTTGATGCGGCACAAAAAGTAGAAAATCTCTATTTTTTGAGCCAAATTTGAACGAACAAAGGCTGCCAAAGATCTCAATTTGACCTGCCCTCTGTCAACCGGTTGAGACTCCCCTTCCCTCCTCGGTAAATTTTTCTAGTTACTGCCATGAATCTTCTATTTGATGGCGGGAACAATTTGACCAATTCGAAATCAGGTTAACGCGCTTGGTGTAATACGGTCCCATAGCGGTCTGTTTCAACTCGGGATTCGTACGCAATGACAGTTCAGCTAGTTTGGTTCAAACGTGATTTGAGAATAAAGGATCACGTGCCTTTGGCATCGGCAGCGAAAGCCGGTAGAGTCATTTGCTTGTACGTCTATGAGCCCGAGATTATCGAGGCTGAAGACTTCGACGCAGCGCACCTGAATTTTATCAACGAGTCGTTGATTGAGTTGCGAAAGAATCTTCGTCAACTTGGTGGCAAATTGTTTCTGCGAACTGGTCGGATGCCCGAGGTTCTCGATGACCTGCACCGTGAAACCCAATTCGCAAAAATTTGGGCTCACGAAGAAACGTTCAATTACATCAGTTACCAACGTGATCGCCGTGTCCGTGCTTGGGCGAAAGCCAATTCTGTTGCACTTGAGGAGATTCCGCAATACGGAGTCATACGAAGGCTCGACAGCCGCAACGGCTGGGCGAGGCAAAGTAGTCAACGGATGAACCAACCTCTCACTCTCGCGCCGAAGCAGATCCAATTGACTCCTGAAATCAACGCGCTGTCGCCGGGAGAGATTTGCTCCCCCAGTCGTTTTCAAGTCCGCTCGTTCGATCGAGTAAGTGTTCAATCCGGGGGAGAGACAAACGCGATAGATTGCCTTGATTCGTTTCTTGACTCAAGGGGTGTCAACTATCGCACCGACATGTCCAGTCCTCTAACGGGAGAGGCCGGGTGCAGTCGGTTGAGTCCATTCATTGCACATGGCAACATCTCGATGCGGACAATTCATCATCAAACAGAGGCTCGAGTGAAAGAGTTAAAAGAGCAGCGAAAATCGGGAATCGAAATTGGACCGACATGGCTGAAGTCTCTTTCGTCTTTCCGGTCACGGCTCAGCTGGCATTGTCATTTCATGCAGAAACTAGAAGATGAGCCCGAAATCGAATTTCAAAACTTCAATCGAGCATACGACGGTTTACGAGAAGACGAATTCAACGAAGAGCATTTTGCCGCTTGGTGCGATGGTAGGACCGGGTATCCGATGGTGGACGCCTGCATGCGTGCTTTGCATCAAACAGGTTGGATCAACTTTCGAATGAGAGCCATGTTGGTGTCGTTCACCTCGTATCATTTGTGGCTGCATTGGCGACGGCCGGCCCTTTATTTAGCGAGGCTGTTTCTCGACTACGAACCGGGAATTCACTACAGTCAAATCCAGATGCAGGCCGGCGTGACGGGAATTAACACCGTCAGAATCTATTCTCCGATCAAGCAAGTTGTTGACCAAGATCCCCAAGGAGTTTTTATTCGCCGGTTCTTGCCTGAACTGTCAGAGGTCCCGGACAAGCATCTTGCCGAACCTCACAAAATGAATTCAATGGAACAAACGTTGTTTCAATGTCAAATTGGCCAGGACTATCCTTCGCCGGTTGTGGATCATAAGATTCGATATAAAGCCGCCCGCGATCGAATGCACAACTTGAAAAAGTTGCCACAATCCCGAGAGGCTTCGGAAAAGGTCTTCCAAAAGCACGGGAGCAGGAAGACGCCGATGCGGCGGAGGTAATCAGCGAATTGGCATCGTAGTTCAATGACGTTTCTTGCTCTTCCAAGTTCCGCCGTACTGGTAGTGCACATTGTTCGGCTTGACATCTTTTATGCAGCCCTTGCATACAAACATCCAGTCACCGTTCTGTGTGGCACGAATGCGAAAGAGTGTGTCATGCTCTTGTTTACAACGATCGCACGTCTTTGAGCGAATTCTTTTGACTTGCATGAAACGATTAACCTTTTTCAACTCAATCAGTCGGGAGCATCGTCCAAAGTTCGGGGCGACCGACATTGCAGTGAACTGAGCGTGAAAGAAATCCAAGACATGCCCACGAGAAGAACAGGGTTGTCCTAGCAACATTCCAAGCACCAAAACCGCGTACAGGCTGTTCGGGGTTGCGGCTGGTCACGTTCGGAACTGGGTGGAAGATTGTTTCGATCCACGGTGACCGGTCGGGCTCACCGTCTTGCAATTGATCCATCGTAAAAGCAGTTTTCGAAATTAGATCCGCTGGCATGCCCTGTTGCTGCAACTGGCTGTCGATCTCGAGTGACGCGCTGCGGCTGAGTGTCGGCAAGGTCAGCAAGCCTAAAAAAGACCAAAGCGTAAAACCACTAATTGTCGTTGCAAGCCCAGCGACAGTGGCGAGACCAGTTTCGGAAATTAGCGAACAAACTAGAAAGCCGCATACGTTCCACAAGAAAGCAACCATCAGTCCTCGAGAGTAGCTGCCACTGTTTACAGCGGTTGCTCGACGAGCGATCGCGGTGGCGAGTTGTTCTTGCGAGAAGGAAAGCCAAGCTTGTGGGATCACGATTTGGGCGCGTTTTCCAAACCCTACGATACCGCCGGTGAAACCGATGTCTTTGTGTTTGACCACAACGGTATGAGGGACATTTGTCTGCCATGACTGAGTCAAGCTGGTCGCTTCGAGCAGTTTCTTTGAAGTTTGTTCTGATCGCACTTCTCGATGAAGCAACCGCCGGTTGCGAATGCTGAAACAGCAGACAATCCCAACACTGATCGTCGCGAGTGCTCCGACTAATCCGTAGGCTTGGGCACTTAAGATGATTGCCGAACCAAAACATAGAAAAAAGAAAGCCTGTGTAAACGCCGCAGCAGAATACTCTTTCAGCCATGTTCCAAATGCTTGTTCGGACTTTTGAAATCTTCGTGGCAGCAAATACCCGCCTAAGTAATCAAACGGAAACAACCACACCATGAAAATGCCGGTCAACGCGGCAAGCTGAAGGAATTCGAGTCCACCATAATGAGCGTCACTTGAGAGGAATCTCTCCGGCCAACCGAAGACCAATGCAATGAAAGCTATCGTCACAATAGAGCCGACTCCAGTGACTCCGAGCCAAAGACGTGATCGGGCGTAGCTCATTATGAAATCTCAGTGTCTGTTGGTTGGCGGATCTTCCTCCTCGGTTGTTCAACCGAAATGGGTAAGGTGTTGTAACCGCAGTCACTAATTTGCTGTTTGTGGAAGAGCGTGTGGGTGTTGTTCAGTCGTGGGGCAACGCCGTCGAAGTCTCAGGACTGGCGTAATGGTGGAGGGTGCATCCTCAAACGACAGCGCTGTTTGCGAGCGACGAACTGTCGCCTAGCTTTTAATTATCTAAGGCATCGATTTGTTTCCTCAGTTCCTCTGCTTCCGCCGCCTTCTGATCGCTCTTCGAACGGTTTACGTGCGACAGTTCGTAAGCCTCTTGTAGCAGTTTTGCATATTTGGCCTCGAGTTTTTCTTTTTTCGTTTTCATTCCGAACATGTTTGTTCTCCGTTGTGTTTTCTTCTATCTCGGACACTAACCGTGAATGACCCACCGAGTCAACCAACCGAGCCAAAGTTGTCTAAACGAGGTTTTACTTTGTCGCAAAACGTTGTGTGATTGCCCGATCGACGGTTGAGACCCATCTGCCGCAAGAAAGTAACAGGAAACCCACCTGCGAGCGGACAAGATCGCAAATGTGCTGTTTGGCCGAAGAGGAACCCTTCAATGCAAGACCTGAACCCTCTGCGATTACTTCTAGGGGCGCCAGGTAACGTACTTTCAGCGTCCGGTATCGTGCTAACGGTTATTGGTTTGCTGCATCTACCGGTGTGGTTTTGGGACGGAGGAGGATGGGTCGGTCAGGTTTCGTGGCGGAAACCGATTCTCTTTGGTGTCTCTACCGGCGTGACTCTGATTTCCATCGGTTGGCTTGCATCCAAACTGCACCAAGGTTTTGCTGACCGCTGCGTGGCATGGGTTGTTTCGGTTTGTTTGGTTCTGGAAGTCGCTCTCATCACGATTCAGCAATGGCGGGGCACGGCGTCACATTTCAACCAAACCACGGTTCTCAATGCGGCGATCGATCATGCGATGTTCGCGCTGATTTTGATTGCATTTGTTGGCATTGTCTATTTCACCGCGCGAAGTTTCTCAACGCTTCGGTTGCCGACTGACTATGGTTTGGCCGTTAGAGCTGGGATGTTGTTTCTGGTCGTGTCTTGTTGCATTGGTTTTGCCATTTCAGCCTACGGCTACAACCGGGTTGCTTCCGGTCTATCACCGGAGATTGTTGGCGATCGAGGAGTCACCAAATTTCCTCATGGCATCGCAATCCATGCTTTACAGATTCTTCCTGCGGTTGTCTTCGGTGCTCGAATGTTGGCAATCGAAACAGCCAAACGAAAATTTCTGGTCTTGAGCCTGATCCTCTCCTTTGCTTTGCAAATCATCTTTGCCAGCTATCAGACAATCTCGGGGCTTGGCAGATATGAGATCACAACGGTTGCCGGCGTAGGATTAAGCCTTGTTTCGTTCGGTACTCCTGTGCTGGCCATTGTTTTTGTGATGATTTACCGACAGCCTTTTCGGCCAAATTAGATTTAGGCAAAGTTTTGTCAATCTCATCGATCCCAATCCGACCTTCAAGTTCGTGAAGTCGCCAGCCGCAACATACTTGGCGGTTCTATTGATTCGGTTCAGTCTGATTTGGGGCAATTTGAAATCGAAGCTGGTGGCTGCCCGGTTTGACCATATATTGTGGAAGCGTGTGAGACAACGTGCCGCCAAGTCCCAATTGAGTGCTGTGCAAATTCAATGTGTAGTGCCCTTGTGGCTCAAGCTCGTAGGGATGCTGCGCGGTCTCGATGTTCTCAGTCGAATAAGGCCACAAGCTAAATTGAAAATGGGGCTGTCCCGTCACCATGATGCCTTGGCCGTCATCACCAGAGAGCTTAAGCCAGCGCGTGTCGGTGCGGTTGCCATTTTCTTGAGGCATCGCGTAACTGTGGAACATTGTATCCGATGCTGACTCAAACTGGCCTACTTCCGCACCTCGTTTTCGGTCAGGGTAATTTTCCCATGGCCCTCGTCCATAGTACGTCGTGTTGCTTAACTTTGATGATAATCCCATCGTCACACCAACCCGAATCAGATCTGGCAAAGAGGGGTCGGCGTCTACCTGCAGACTCACGTCGATCGTACCGTCGCTGGAGAACCGGTAGTTCGCGAGAATCCGTACTTTCTGATTTGGAACACCTTTCTTCACTTGAACAGTCAGCTGCCCGTCGTTGTCAGAATCAACAACAGACACGTATGTCTCGCACTGCTGGAGCATTTTCTTCCACGTGTTGCGAGACTTTCGAAAAGTACCAGAACTGGCAGCAAGCCTGTCGTTGTCGGTCGATGGTCGGTCAAAATTCAACCGTAGCGGTGACAACAATTGCTCGACTCCACCAAGCTTCCAAGAAACCAGCTCCCCAGTTTTTGATGAAACCTCTGCAGAGAACACACCGCCCGAAATCTTGATTGCGGCTTTGCTTTGGTCTACCTCAATTTTTCCGCTAGTGTTCTTCGCGACAGTTTCTTTTGCTGCCGCAGCCTGAAGTAACAATTGTTGGCTGGCAACTTTGTATCCAGCGTCACACCAAGGTCGCTTCCTCGATTCGTGTAGCGTAATTCGCAGCCAATGGTCGGCATCGTTGTCGAGGTTTGACGTCTCGCACGGGACGTTGATCACGGCCGAAGCACCAGCGGCAATATCTTGCACTGGTAAAGTTCCCGATTGTGTCACGGTTCCATTTTTTGATTGCGACCAACGAAGCTCGTACTGTTTCAGATTGGTGAACGCAAATCGATTGGTCAGCTCGATCGCCCCCAGATTTCCCTCTGCGGACTTAATTGCAACCGGTTGGAAAACATATTTGCATTCCCAAGCGTGCGGGTTGGGCGTACGGTCAGACGCGAACACGCCGTTCAAGCAGAAGTTTTTGTTGTTGGGAGCATCACCAAAATCGCCGCCGTAAGCAAAGAAGGTTTCACCATTCTCATTCTTCTTTTCCAGTCCCTGATCGACCATGTCCCAAATGAATCCGCCCATCAAGTTTGGCCGTACGCGGATTTCATCCCAGAACTCACCGAGACCGCCGATAGAGTTTCCCATCGCATGCAGATACTCACACATAACGATCGGGCGGTCAAGTTTTGGATTCTCGGACATGTTGACCAACTGTGACAGGTCGGGATACATCCGGCTAATGATGTCCACATATTTCGCATCGTTTGGATTCGCCATCGTTGGCCAGCCCTGTGACTTATAGCCAACGCCATCATCCTCAACGTAGTCTGGATCTGTCGGATCGCCCTGAGCCCCTTCGTAATGAATGAATCGCGATGGATCAAAATTGCGTATCCAGCCTGCTGCTGCCGCAAGGCCCGGCCCAGTGCCGGACTCGTTGCCCAGCGACCACGACACAATACTGGGATGATTCTTGTCGCGTTCCACCATCCGGTAGACGCGGCTGCAAATGGCTGCCGTCCAAGAAGGTGTGCTCGGGATGAAACTTCCTAAATGATGCGTTTCAATATTGGCTTCATCCATGACGTAGAGTCCATATTGATCACACAGATCAAGAAAATATGGGTCGTTGGGATAGTGAGATGTGCGCACTGCATTGAAGTTGAACTGTTTCAAAAGTTCAACGTCTTTGCTCATCTCTTCGCGCGTTAAAGCTTTGCCAAGCACCGGGTGATGATCATGGCGGTTCACTCCCATCAGTTTTATAGGCTTTCCATTTACCAGCAGTTCGCGTTTTTCACTGATTTCAATTTTGCGGAACCCTATCGATTGGCGGCGCGATTCAGCGACGACACCATCGGGCGAAACGACGTTGAACACCAGTTGATATAGGTAAGGATCTTCAGCAGACCATTTGCGTGGTTGTTTGACTTTGCCTTCAAGATGCGAAAAGGCTGGCAAATCACGAGCGGGCCACCTTTCGTCGTAGACTTCCTCAACGGCACAACTCAACGGGGATTCAAGAACCGTTTTTCCCTCGGCATCATGTAGCTGAGCCGTGATCTTCCACCCTTCCAGATCCTTGGCTTGCTCTGGATCAACCGCGACGCGTGTTCGAATCTTCAAGGTTGCGTCTTGAAGTTGGGCATCAAAGTTCGTGCGGACGAAGCAATCGTCGAGCGCGATCTTCGGCTGAGCCAGCAGGAGGACCTCGCGTTGGATTCCGCTCAACCGCCACATGTCTTGATCTTCTAAATAGCTACCGTCACTCCAACGGAAGACTTGCACAGCCAATCGGTTGGTGCCAGCTTTGACAAACTTCGTCACGTCAAACTCCGCCGCAAGGCAACTGTCTTGGCTGTAGCCGACCTTCCGCCCGTTAACCCATACGTAGAACGCCGACGACACGCCACCAAAGTGCAAGATGATCGAATCGTTTTTCCATTGCTCGGGCAATTCGAAATCTCTGTAGTAGCTACCAACCGGATTGTCACGATAGATAAAAGGTGGCCGCGGGGGCTGCGGACCTTTCCAATCGTATTTTAGATTCGGGTCAAGAATGTTGGGCGTGAACGGATAAGTAATATTGGTGTAGATCGGTTGCCCATGCCCCTGCAGTTCCCAGTTCGATGGAACTGGGATGTCGCTCCAATCAGCGCCGGCGAAATCTGCCGCGAAAAAGTCGTCCGGGCGATCGGCGACCGTTTCCACGAACTTGAATTTCCAAATCCCATTGAGCGACCGCAAACGAGATTTTTCACGATCTCCCGCTAATGCGTCTTCGGCATTTGTATAGGAGTAACTAACCACGCGCGCTGGCAGTTTGTTCTGCTCGAACATCAGCTCGTTCTCCCAGTCGTCGCTGACCAAGGCTGCCTGAAGACAGCTGGACGATTGAACTGAAAGTAACTGGCTAGCGGCCAGAAACAACAACGAGAGAATCCAGTGGGGTTTCATGTTTGCTCTTCTGTACTACGGGCACCGCACCGGAGGATGTTATACAAGAATATCTTTTACGACACTTCCGTGAACGTTTGTTAGACGTCTTTCCAAGCCATTATGATAGAAGGTGAGCCGTTGGTGGTCCAATCCCATCAAATGCAGCAGCGTGGCGTTGAAGTCGTAGACGGTCGTTTTATCTTTCGCCGCCTTGAATCCAAACTCGTCGCTTTCTCCGTAGCTGAACCCTCTCTTCACGCCTGCACCAGTCAGGAAACACGTGAACGCACCCGGATTGTGGTCGCGGCCGGTGCCGTTGGCTTGCAGGAATGGCATTCTGCCAAACTCAGTAGCCCAGACTACCAGCGTGTCCTCCAGCATCCCGCGTTGCTTAAGATCAGCAATCAGTGCGGCGGTCGGTTGGTCCATGATCTCGGCCTGCATCGCATGGGTCTTCTTGATGTCGGAATGCGAATCCCAGTTGGTGATTCCATTGCCGCCGGCGGGGTCGCTGCCGTTGAACAGTTGGACAACTCTCACGCCTTTTTCGAGCAGGCGACGCGCCAAAATGCAGTTCCGCGCGTAGTGGCCGCGCAATTCGCTGCCTCCTTCGACACCATAGGCCTTGAGCGTGGCGGCAGTCTCTCCCGACAAATCCATCACATCAGGAACTGACATCTGCATCTTTCCAGCCAGCTCGTAACTTGCGATGCGCCCTGCCAGATTAGCGTCCCCCGGGTACTGTTGCAGATGCCGCGCGTTAAGCCGCTGTAACAGGTCAACTGTTTTTCGGTCAAAGTCTTTGGTCAAAGAACCGGGCCGATGGAGATTATTTGGGGGATTTTTCGCGCTGAAGTCGGTGCCTTGAAAAGCGGCCGGTAGAAAACCATTTCCGAAATTGTTTTTGCCACTTCGGGCAAGGCCACGAGGATCGTTGATGGCAACGAAGGCCGGAAGTTCCTGATTCTCGGTGCCCAATGCATACGTGACCCAAGATCCAAACGACGGGAAACCCTCCATCGTAAACCCGGTGTTCATAAAGTTCTCACCTTGGGGATGAGCACTCGTGTCGGTCGTCATCGAGTGAATGAAGCAAAAATCGTCGACTTGGTTCGCGAGGTTCGGCAGCAAATCAGAGACCATCTTTCCTGTCTCACCACGCGGCTTGAAATCCCAAAATGGTTTCGCGATGTTTCCGGAGGGCCCCTCGAACGTAACAGCCGGTAGGCCGGGCGGTTTCTTACCATGGAGTTTTGCAAGTTCTGGTTTGTAATCGAACGTATCGATGTGACTGACCGCTCCGGGCAGGTAAACCACTAATACGCGCTTGGCCTTGGAATCGAAATGACTGGGGCGTGGCAAGTAAGGTTGATTTGGGTCGATCACAGGACGCAGCGGAGTCTGGCCGCTAACGGTGTGCGATTTGTCATTTGCCAATAATCCGTCAGCGCTGAGCATGCTGGTCAGAGCCAGCCCGGCGGTCGAAAGTCCCGCCGTGCTCAGGAAGCCACGCCGGTTGAGGAGACTGCGTCCGTGCAACGATATTTTTTCTGAGTTATTCATTGGTATATCTTCATCACGTAGTTGTTTCTTGCAAGAAAGTCTTCAACATCATGGTTCTAGGGCACAAAGGCAAACTCATTTGAGTTAACCAATGCCCGGCACACCAATGACAAGTCTTTCTCTTTCACCATTGCCAAACAATCCTCACGCTCTTGTTTCTCCGGCGGACGCCCCAGCAGCAATTCAAAACAACGATCGACGGCCAGCGCTTTGTCACCCTCGGTATCCTTGAGTGCGCGTTGGGCGATGCGTTGGGACTGATTCACCACAAAATCACTGTTCATTAAGTTGAGCGCTTGTAGTGGCGTCGTCGAAACGGGCCGTTTGGCTTTCACCTGTCCGCAATCCGGAAAATCGAACGCCGTAAAAATGCCGTCGTCGACTCGGCGGAAACGTTCTTGATAAAGCATCCGACGCCACGTGTCCGAACTGTGATTATCGACGACCTCCCACTGAGCGTAGCGTTTCTTGACGTTGTGAATTCGGTAGCCTTTTCCACCAATCGTATCGTCAAGACAATCCGAAGCTTGCAAAATCGAATCGCGAATTACTTCGGCATCAACTCGTTTTGGCGGATATCGCCAAAGTAAGGCTGCGTCACCATCAACGGCCAACGCTTTTTCCTGCGGGTGACTGGATTGTTGGAACGCCTTGGACATCACCATGCTGCGAATCAGGTGCTTCATCGACCAGTTCGCGCTTTGCGATGAAGTCGAGGGCTCCATTAACTCAGCCGCCAGCCAGTCCAGCAATTCGGGATGCGTCGGCGGAGCTCCGGCTTTACCGAAATCCGAAGTCGTTGTGACAATTCCCTTTCCGAAAACGTGATGCCAAATTCGGTTTACCGCTACTCTTGCCGTCAGTGGATTCTGCTTGTCGATCAACCAGTTCGCAAACGCGACTCGACGCTCATCACCTGAGGCAGTTGCGTCTAGGCCAAGATCTCCTGAAAGTTCTTCCAAACCCGCGGCAAAGACTTCGTCCCGAGGATTCTCCGGACTGCCTCGCCCCAATACAAACGATTTGGCTGGTTCAACAAACCGGCCTACAAAACCAATCTTTGGTCCTTCGTCGTAAAGTTGCGTAATCAGCGTCTGAACCTTGGCCATGACCTTTGCACGACCTTTGTTTTTCTTATTTAGATTGTTGTACTGTGGGGTGGCGGCGACCTGCTGCCACTTGCCGTCGGAGTCTTTGACTTCTAATTTGTAGTTGGCAACGTGGCCGGTGTTTAGTTTCTCCAAGTATTCGGTGTCAAAGAAATCCTCGCGGTTGGAGCTGATCGTCATCCGATTGATTTCACGCGGTTGAGTGAAGGTCAACACGACCCAAGGCTTCCGATCTTCGCCCTCTTGAGTCTTGGCCGCAAAACTTTCGGTACCAAAGTTTCCGTCGTTTACCCGCGAGACGCCTTTGTTTTTGTTGTAGATCATCTCCTCATCGGTATCCAAAGTGGTGCCCGATGAAGCCAAGGCGAAGTTTACTTCGGGATTCTGAGGGCCGAAAAGTTCAAGCTCGTCCACGAAGCAGCTTTTCTGTAGAAACTGAATCCGCACTTCTTTAGTCGTCACCGGTGCAAAATAGACATCTCGGTACGCAGACCAATGTTCCTCCCACGGTCCGTATTCGGCGAGCTGCTCACGCAATTTGGCAATCTCGGCTCGGATCTCTGCACCACGTACTTCTTGCGGATGATCGTCGGCCAATTCCGGGAAGCGACTGCCGTACTCGATGTCTTCGAAAACGGCTGTCATCGCGTAATAATCTTTGATCGAAATTGGATCGAATTTGTGATTGTGGCACCGCGCACATCCGATCGTCATCCCCATCGCGGACGCCCCCACAGTTTGCAACACCTCGTCCAAGCGATCAGCTCGTGCTTGACGCCGCGCCGTCGGTTCCTGCCCCACAGTGGCGATTGGGACATGCGGACCTGCAACCATATATCCGGTGGCTTCTCCTTGGCCGATCGTATCGCCGGCAAGTTGCTCGAATAGAAATCTGTCGTAGGGTTTGTCGTTGTTGAACGCGCGCGTTACATAGTCGCGATAGATCCAAGCATTTTTGCGATACATGTTGCTTTCAGATCCATTGGTCTCAGCCCAGCGAATGACGTCTAACCAATGCTGCGCCCAACGCTCACCAAAATGCGGTGATTCCAAAAGGCGTTCGACCAAGGAAGCGTAAGCGCCGGCGCCGTCTTCCTCTGACGCGGCAACAAAGTCTTGAACCTCTTCAGGTGATGGCGCCAATCCCGTGAGAACGATAGACGCGCGTCGAATCAACGCACGAGGTTTGGCTCTTTTCGAAAAGGCAAGTCCTCTCTCTGACAGTTTGTTTAGCAGGAACGCATCGATTGGGGAATCGTTGGACTTCGTCTCAGGAGCCGCTGGACGCGTCACTGGCTGAAATGACCAGTGGTCAGATTTCTCCCGGGCGACCTCTTCCATCTGCCCCGGCCAATTTGCTCCAGCCGCAATCCATTTTTCGAGAAGAGCGATTTCTTCTTGGGCAATTTTGTCCTCGTCCGGTGGCATCGCCATTTCTTCATCGACGTGGTTGACCACATCCATCAAGTAGCTTTTCTTCGGCTTGCCCGGAACAATCGTTGCCAAACCTGAATCTCCACCGCGCAGCATGTTGACGCGAGAATCCAGTCGCAGGCCAGCCTCTTGTTCGTCTTCGCCATGGCAATGCAGACAGCTCGATTCAAAGATTGGTGCGATATCGGTTGCGAAATCAATCTCTTGTGCAACCGCTGCACTAGTCATCGATGTGACGCAGATCAACGTTGCCACTAAATGCATTTGTTTCATGCGCAAAGCCAACGCTGAGGCTGTCTTGGATTTTGAAAGCTTTATCAACATACTCATCACATCCAGTCGCTGTATCTATGTGTTCTACACAAACAGTAAGTCGGAATGAAAACATTAGGTTCGCCTGCTGGCCATTCGGATACCGTCCATCATCTCGCACTAACGGCCACATCAGGCACGGCGCTCTTCCATCCCGCGTTGAACTGAACTAGCAAACGGTCTACTAGTTCCGGGAACTCTTTCGCAATATTCGTTGTCTCTTCGGGATCTGTCTCATGATCAAACAGCTCAACAAAGATCGGCTCAGCGTTTTGATCTCGATGATCACGCCAGACGACCAATCGATGCTGTTGGGTACGCATCGTGTATCCCATCAAGTGCTTCTCAAACAGATCCCGATTCCATTTGTCTCCCTGCTGCTTCTTTATCCGCGACTCAACGTCTTCGATTAACGGACCGAACCACGTCTCCCTCATGCCTTGCGAAAGTGGGTTAGCGGCCCATTCTCTCAATGCGGGGTTAGGATACTGGCTGAACGCAGCAGATTTCCATGGAGTTTTGGGATCATCCATCAGCGGCACAAAACTGCGTCCCTCAACGTGGTCAGGAATTTCTACGCCGGCCAATTCGCAAAGTGTTGGATAGATATCCACCAGCTCGACCAGCGCATCCGTTTTAGCTCCGCGCGCCTTCATGTTGGGTGTCCAGATCATCATGGGAACGCGCGTGGCAATTTCATAATTGGTTGCTTTACCCCAGACACCCATGTCGCCGAGGTGCCAGCCGTGGTCTCCCCAAACGATAATGATCGTGTTGTCACGCACGCCAGCCTTTTCAAGTTCGTCAATCATCAAACCAATCTGAGCATCGACGTAACTGACGCATGCCAAGTAAGCGTGTTTAAGTGTTCGGCTTAGGTCGTCGCCAAGTGGTCCTGTTTTCGGAATTCCAGCTCTGGTTCGCAATTCAAACGAGGCATGCAAACCCATTGCCGCTCCGTTAGTTGGCGCTTCCGACTCAGTTGCCATCGGAATCTTGTCGCGGTCGTACATGTCCCAGTACTTTTTGGGACAAGTCCAATTCAAGTGCGGCTTTTTGAATCCAAGAGCAAGAAAGAACGGCTTGTCCTTGTTCTTAACCATCTCCTTCATCGTCTCGATAGCACGTAGCGTTTCGTACCCATCGCTGTAAGCATGGTCTGGAACGTCGGCGCTTTCATAAGCCGGTCCACTGGAGAGCCCGCGTTTGGCCGCCTCTCCATACTTTGCGAGCATCAGTTTGAAATTGTCGTTTTTGATTTTGTTGTTTTCAGCAAGGGCGAAAGCTCCCTTAGGACGCTTGATACCTTTGAGCCACTTGACCGGATTTCGACTCCATGAGTTCTCTTCGTCGTTATCTCCATTGTGAAAGATTTTGCCGCAGTAAGCCGTTTCGTATCCGTTGGCTATAAAGTGTTGAGGCAAAGTAAGGATGTTTGGCTGCAACTCACGCAAGGCAACGTAGTTGTGAAACAAACCAGTCGTCTCTGGTCGTGCTCCGGTCATTAAACTCGCCCGCGATGGCCGGCATATCGCTTCTTGGCAATAGGCGCGATTGAACAACAAGCCACCTTTGGCCAAAGCATCAAGATTGGGAGAAACCGCGATTGGAGAACCGTAGCAGCCAAGTTCCGGCCGCAGATCATCTATCGCAATGAACAGAACATTGGGTCGCTCCGCGTACACGACGCCGCCCAACAATACCGTTAAGCAAAATGCAAAAATTGAAAGGTAACGTTTCATGTTTTTGTTGTTCGGGAGAATTTGCTAGAGACTTTCGTAACCGCTTTTACGCAAACGATCACTGGCGTTGCCAAACCCGCACATAGTCTACCAACATCGTCGTTGGAAAGCCTTCTTGGGTGGCAGATTCGGGCACAGGAAAAATCGTTTGCCCCTCCCAACCGATATGAGGATGCCGCAGTTCCAGCGTTAAAGCCAAATTCATTGGCAAGTGCCAATATTTGTTAGGCTTGCTTCCCACCTCATCACCGTCGATATACCAAGTGATTTTCTCGGGAGTCACATCGCACCCGTAAATGTGGAAGTCATCACGCGGATCCCACGGGGCGATCCATTCGGTTTTGCATAACTCAGGATGGGACGGCGGTCGAACCCAATTCAGCTTTCCGTTCTCATCTGCAAGCCGCAAATGCAAGTTCATATCAATATGGTGAACCGAATTACGCTCTTTGGTTTCGTGATTGAGTTCGTTCATCTGAAGCTCTACAAAATCGATCTCGCAATAACGCACCTCGCCGTCGTACTTCCGGCCGTTGCTGAACGCCCAGAAAGCAGGACACGCCCCCGGGAACAATGAACAGCCCTTGATGCGAGCCTCGTAGTAACCGTAGGTCATTTGTTGATGAGATCGCAGAATTCCCGATCGATAGAACAGTTTTTGATTGCTTCTCACATGCGGTTGATAGTCCAACTTTAAGTGCAGGTTGCCGTCTTTGAGCGCTGAATTGCCCTCGTCCCAAGTCATCGCGCCATAGCTTTTGGGATTGCTGTTCCATTTTGACGTATCCACTTCCGTCCCATTGAACTCGTCGGAGAAATCTTCTAGGAGCTTCCAGTTTCCAGATTGGCCGGTAGGAGAGACATCCGTGTTGTGTTCAGGTCGTTCTGCGGAAGGCAATCGCTTGACTTGCAAGTTATCGATCGTCATTGACGGCATTCGGGCCACCCCCTCACGCTTTACTTGCGACCAAGCCAGAGCAATAAAATTACCCGGTTTGCCCGCTTCGCTGATGCCGAAGTTCAGGCTGAAGCGGCCATCGGCGGTGATCTCGTTATCTAAGAGGACGCCATCAATCATCCCGCCATGCCCCTTCATGGTCGGTGCACTGGGTGCCAATTGAGGAAGCATCGCTTGATGGGTGACCTGGAAATCGAGATAGCCCTTGTCAGCTTTAGCACCCTCGTAGATGTGCAAGTACAAACCCGTGTTTGATCCTTCAGATCGAAAGTCTGACACGTCAAAAGAGATGTTGTACTGACCAATCTTTGCAGAGGAAGTATCAACGAAAGTTACGTAAGACCGGTTGCGAGATTTGTCCATTACTGGAATATGAGATCCAATCGCAAATTTCCCGCCAGTGATCGATCCCTTCGTTTTGGTGTCTGACAAATACTGTCCCGTACCACCGAACTGGCCAAACTTAACGCTCGGGACGTCGGTGGCTGCTGATCCGGCGCCGAACGAAATCGAGGAAATATTATTGTCGTTAGGGCCTTTCGCGATGACGTAAACAGGTGCCGTTTCAAAATCTTCTTGATACAGAACTTCACCTTGGGGCGTTGCGTCACTACTGAACTTCTTTGTTGCTTTCACCAACCGCGTTGCCGCCGCCGTTGTCGAAGCAGTCCAAGCATTGCCAAACGTTTTCTTAAAGTTGGGCATCCTAAACTCAGACCAACCGTCGCTAACCTTTTGCGAATCGAACCACAAAGGCCGCTTATGCGAGTGCGTCCATCGTTCGGCTTGGACAATCATCGACTTGAGTATCTCAGGATGCTCCGCACCAACGTCGCTCGTTTCGGAAATATCCGTCTCAACATCGAATAGTTGCCAACCAGAACGCTCGGTCCGTCGCACTTTCCATTGATTGTGCCGCACGCCGATTTCGTTGTCCCCGTTTCGGTGCCGCAGCGCGAAGATCGGCATGTTCGGACGAAAAGGCTTGCTGGCGATGAGGTCATCCCAGATGTCTCTCCCGTCCAACTGTTTGCCCGTTGGAATCTTGGCGTCGGCTAATCTTGCAAAGGTAGGATAAAAGTCCAGTGCTGATATTGGGTGGGAACATGTCTCGCCGGGATCGACATGATCAGGCCAGTGGAAGAACATCGGCACACGAAAACCGCCCTCGGAGATGTCGCCTTTGGAACCCCGCAGCGGTGCGTTGTTGCCACCTTGGTCCAATCTCCCGCCGTTATCACTGAAGAAAACAATCAATGTATTTTCAAACTGACCGGTCGCCTTGAGTTCTTGGACAATTGTTCCAACGCCACGGTCAACCGCCGCAACCATTGCCGCGTACGTGCGGCGCTTGGTATCTGGTATTGCCCTGAGCGCTTCGTAGTCCTCTTTCTTTGCTTGCAGCGGCGTGTGAGGTGCATTGTAAGACATAAACAAAAAAAACGGTTTTTCGGTCTCAGACGCATCACGTACAAACCGAGCGCCCTCACTTGAAAGCGCGTCGGTCAAGTATTCATCTTCGGTGACCTCGGCTCCGTTGTGCTCCAGTGGCCCAACGTAACTCCAAAAGTTTCCTTTTCCATTGCGTGTTTGCCGTTTGTATTTGGCGCGATATTGCTCAGGAAAATACTCGTGCCCGCCGCCAAGAAAGCCGTAGAAATCTTCGAAGCCGCGCTTGTTTGGGTGATATTCTGGTGTCTTGCCAAGATGCCACTTCCCAACGAGCCCCGTTCGATAGCCAGCATCTTGGAGGACTTTGCTGATAAACGTCTCGCTGGTTGGGACGCCCTCGTTAGCACCGATGTCCTCGCCACTCTCAGGAAGATTAAACTGCGATCCCAAACAATGCGGATAACGTCCCGTCATTAAACCTGCTCGACTTGGGCCGCAAAATGGATGCGGCACGTAGGCCGAGGAAAACACCGTTCCTGCTTTGGCTAAATTGTCCAATGAGGGCGTTGGAATGTCGGGCGATCCATTGAAGCCAACGTCAGCATAGCCCAGATCATCACAGAGAATCATGAGGATGTTGGGACGCCCCGGTTCGAGAGCGTTAGCGTCGTTACTTGAAAGCAACAAAGCGAAAAGGCACATCAGAGCGAATGTAAGTTTCTTCATCTTATGGAACTGAATGCCAATACCTAAAAAGCTTGCGGTTTTCATAAAGCGTTTTTAGTCGAATCGACTAATATCCAGATGGTTTTCCACTTTCGTAAAGCTGATTGATTTCATCCGCGCCGAGCGCTTCACTAAAGATCGCCATTTCGTCAATCGCTCCGTTAAAGTTACGCACCGCAAAATCTGGTGACTTACGCAGCGGTTGTCCCCAGTTGCCAATTTCTGCAGGACCAATTCGAAGTTCTTCCACGTAAAAACGATCAGGGATGCTTTCGCTGCTAATTTGCTCTCCGTTTAAGTACTGCTGCACAACTCGGTTTACCGGGTCGTAAACCGCTGCGAGATGAATCCACTTTCCGCTGTGAGTGATGTCCCAAATCTGATCGGTGTAGTAGATCCGGTGAAAACGAGAATCGGGTGCCGGACCCTCACCGGCTCCAGGCGTGTCATCGACCATGACCGAGAACATCATTCTGCCATCGTTATCAATCTGCCAATGAAGTTCGCCGTTTTCATAACCGTCTGACATGAACAGCGCGTTGTACTTGTGGTCCAAACCATCAATTCTCGCCCAACAAGCAAACGAAAATGCCTCAAATTCCCCCTCAATCAACGCACGCACGCGCGATCCCGGGCGTGCGAAACCTAGCCCTGTTGATTTCTCACCAAACCGCCCTTCACCGCGGTTGACCTGACCTACAAATTTGCCGTCTAGTTCTTCTCCGGTTGGTGCGGCGTTCTTTAGGAACCGCCCACTAGAGGATTCGGAAACTGGGTAGTAGGCAATCAAACGGCGATCGTCCTTCAATTTGGCCATCGCTGTTTTCCATTGATCAAAACGTTTGGTTTGTTCCTCCGCCTCGCGCCGCTGGACATCAACAACCTTGCTCAGATCCCAAGAAGTGTTTTCATGTCCTACACCTACCAAGGATCTTGCATCTCCGGTCAACAGGTGCTGGCCATCGTGCCGGCCACCGCGAAGTTTAATCTCCCCATCGACCACCTCGACACGCGCGTGATCAGATTGAACCTCAAGTGCAAACTCCGTTCCCAGATCAACGATTTCTGAATCAGCCGCCTTGACGACGAAACCGCGTGCCGCCGGAGGCACATTGGCTCGTAACCGGCCACCTAGAAGACGTACCGACCAGTCGGATTCTAAATCCAGTTTCGCTGGTCCTTCGACAACAATCGTTGCACCGCAGAAGAAATCAATTTCAGCGACCCCTTTTTCGAACTCAAACCGTCCCTTTGGCAGCACGTCACCCTGACGGTAACCCGCTGATTCGGCAGACCACTGCATGCCCGCAACGTGACGCAGCGTAGCATGACCAGAAATCGTTTTCTCCGTCGCGACTGTTTTTAGATTGGGAGTCGATTTGACCGCGGCGTTGGGTGAGTCAACCCTTCCCAGTTGGTAAGCGACACCGCCAACTAGCAACAAGGCTAAAGCGACCATCATCATTTGTAGCCATGTCGATGCCCCAAACCCTCCGGAGGTCGGGATGACATTCGGTGCTTGTGCGCTTGACAGTTGTTCGCTGGGGACCATCGGCGGACTGCCACTGCAAGCGTTGTCATGAGCCAGATCGCGTAGCGCAGAATCAAGACTTGAGAGCTCCCGAAAACGAGCGCGTGCCTTCGGGTCATCTATCAACACCTGCTGCAAGGCATCGGAATCCGATTGCGAAATCCAGCCGTCGAGCCATGCAGAGATCAAATTTTCAAGTTCGTTTTCGTTCATCCGATTGTCTCAGTTCTCAAACGATTTACACATTCCAACAATACTCGTCGCAAACGCTGAATGATTTTGTACAGTGCCTGTTCACTTTTCCCGGTCGATGGGGCGATCTCTCGCATGACGGCCCCCGGCGAGTAAACCTTCAATATCAAATTTCGTTTTTCCGGTTCCAGTTTTTTTAAACACACTTCCAACAGCGGCGTCAGCACAGGGCTATCCCCTTCGGCTTCTTCGGCGAGCGTTTCCCACAAGTGATCAACGAACACCAAAGGTGACCGCGCCATTTTCGTTCGGTGCTTGAGCGCTTCGAAACGAGCGATTGTCAAAAACCAACCGCCAAACGCAGTGCCTGGTTCGAAGTCAGAAAACTTCCGCCATGCGATCAGACTCGCGTTTTGAATCACATCGTCAACGTCAGTCCAAGTTGGCACCAAGCCACGCAAGAAGGAGCGCACCATTGGTTCATGCTCGATCAGCAATCGAACAAATTCCTCTCCCGAAACAGGCTGATTTGGAGCGTCTTCACTCATACGTGTACACACCATAAAAGCGGGGAAATGGACAAAGATTCATGTAAAAAACCGTGTGCGAGGTTGAATGCGCCCTTACGCCCTCGGACGGGCATTGAACTAATTAAGAAGCATTAACTAGTACCGGTGGTTGGTCATAGCTTAACTTTGGGGCTACCCGGTTTGGCACATGCCAGGGTTCGGCAACACAAAATCGGGGCCAGCGCTCAATGCAGCTTATTTTAGACCTCTACTGGCAATCAAAGGTAGGCGAAAGCCGCGAGACTTTGGATCGCCAACGGGCAAATTTCCTAAACAGGCGTGAGATCGGCTTCGATCCAGCGATCCAATGAAAGAGCTTCAAGTAAAAGATGAAACTACTGAGTGAATGCGATTGGCCTACCGCTCAATGACACTCAGTTTGAAACAAGGTCATATTTACGACGCACAAACCCAAGATGCGAAACAGCACGAAAAAAAACGCCGGACAACACTAGCTGTCCAGCGGCTCAATTTCTATTCGGTTACCGTCAAAACAAACGGCTAACTTTGGGACCATCTCCCGGTGGAGTTATCTACGCACGTCGGCGACGCACCAATCCGGCAACGCCAATCAAACCTAGCAGGGCCAGTGATGATGGCTCAGGAACTGCAGCTGCGGCTGCAAAAAACGGTGTGTCACGGATGACAATGTTATCAGCCAAGAACGTTTGGTCAGGACGCCGAGACCAAATGCCAACACCAATGCTCTGTCCAGAACCGTTAGGAGCGTTGGAGAAAGCTAGTACACCATCGATCCAAAGCTCTCTTGTATTTGCAGCGATCGAAGTTACGCCATCATCATACAACACTGGGGCTGAAGAAGTGTTGATAACATAGTCGTAGTGGACGATCGTGTTGTCAGGAGTGCTGTCGGACAGAGCGTCAGTGAATGCGCTTGCAGTTGCACGACGGTGAGCCAAGCGAACTCCTCGATCCGCTGCCGACCCTCCCCCAGTGTCAACCAAATCAATCGAAAATGTCAAAACATCACGGTTCGTACCGTCACCCCAATTCGCAAAGTTGAAATTTGCGTCAGGAGCTGTTAATTCGAAGTGATTCGATGTGAATAAAGCTCCGGGGCCAACGACACCATAGTCACCGGCAGGTCCCGACCAACCCGTCGAGTCATTGAGCGTGTCTGTTCCCGCCGTCAGACCATCGGCATTCTCTGAGTAAACGATGCCGGCCTGGGCTGTTACGCCCATCGACATTACGGCGGCGACAATTGCGGCCGTTAAGATTTTCTTCATCATTAACATCTCCAAATTCACGGTGGGCAAACGAGGCAATTTTGTGGTAGTTAAAAATCCCGCACACCGCATAAACTTACAGTGCCGGACTACTTTTACCCTGACAACGTTACCTGCTTGGACACGCTTTTCAAGAATTAACAACAGAATATGGCAAAAACTCAAAAATCCGCAGAAACTCCAGCTAAATCCGGTAACACCTCATCAAGAGAAATCCAAACCGTCCCTGCAGTCAGATCAAGTAGCCTCAAAATCTCCGCACATTTCTCCTTTTGGCGAATTCCAGATGGAAGGCTCTCAGCGGATTACAGATGAGATCATCATCAGTCGTTAAGTCGTTGGTCCGATTTCGCCATCGCCCCTCATCTAGCTCATCCATGGTCTGATCATTTTGTCCGCCGTTAAAGCCGTTGGCTAGACGCATCGGGTGAACACTAGCCGGCTAGTTCCGCAAAGGTATCCTGCTAAAACTTCGTTTCGACTAAACTGACCAGCGGCTAAGCCTTCCAGCCAATTTAAAAAACTGAAGCTTAAACAACTCCCGCTATAACATCGGGGAAGTTCGGCCTCAGTTCACTCACGACAACCCCTGATGGAACAAGAAGATGCGATCACGTGCGACGATCTGGACACTCATCTCGGTCTTGATAGGCGTGAGCGTTTCGATGTTCGCCAGTTCGATTCAGGCTCAGGATACGATTGCGTTTGATGACGATTGGAAGTTTGCTCGTTTCCAACCCAACGATGTGGGTGAGTATATCGAAGTTGAACCCACTACGCCGAAATGGAAGAAGGGTAAGAAGAACGGAGCCAACGCGCGAAACAAAAGTAAGCAAGCTAAAAAAGCTGCCGCTGACGAAAATGCCAAAGCAGCATCGGAAGTTACAAGCGACGAGGCATCGAAGAGCAATTTGCCGAAAGAATTACCGAAGCTACATACGATCGAGTTTGATGATTCGCAGTGGCGGACCTTGCGGCTGCCTCATGACTGGGCAATTGAAGAAGAGTTTCAAAAAGAACTGCCCAACCGAACGGGTAAGCTTCCTTGGCCGGGCATTGGCTGGTACCGAAAATCGTTTGACGTTCCGGCCACCGACCAAGGGAAGAGAATATTCATCGAATTCGATGGAGCCATGTCTGGTACGGACGTTTGGGTCAACGAGGCTTGGGCTGGTCAGTGGCCGTTCGGGTATTCCTCGTTTCGTTTTGACATAACCAACCATCTCAAATATGGCCAGCGCAATCTGATCGCGGTTCGCCTAGACAACAAACCCGAATCGTCGCGATGGTATCCCGGTGGAGGCATCTATCGGCACGTGCGTCTAGCGAAGAAGAATCCTGTTCATGTGGATCACTGGGGCGTCTTTGTCACTACCCCAAAAGTGACTTCCGAAAACGCTACGATCGAGATTCGAACCGAGTTGAAAAACAACGCGATTGATGTAGTGGTTCGACACGAGATTCTGGAACTCGAGTCGGACGCGGTGCTGGCTACTTGTTCTGGCACACTAGCAACTGCGCAGATTGCCAATCCCAAACTCTGGGATCTGGATAACCCCAGCCTGTACCGGGTAAGAACGACCGTCCTTAAAGGCAACCAAAAGGTCGACTCGGTCACCACTGAGTTTGGAATTCGAACGCTTGAGTTCAATGCTGAAGGCTTCTTTCTCAACGGCAATCAAACTCGACTCAACGGCGTCTGTCAGCATAGCGACTTGGGACCGCTGGGGATGGCGGTTAACCGACGGGCGATGCAACGACAGATAGAAATTCTGCAATCGTTTGGCTGCAACGCGATTCGCACGGCTCACAATCCACCGGATCCCGAGTTTCTTAATCTTTGCGACCGAATGGGAATGTTGGTTCAGGTCGAGGCGTTTGACACGTGGCGAGTGAAAAAGTTGGACAACGACTACCACACTTTGTTTGACGC
Organism: uncultured Pirellulaceae bacterium; assembly: GCA_938036435.1. Classification (GTDB taxonomy): domain Bacteria; phylum Planctomycetota; class Planctomycetia; order Pirellulales; family Pirellulaceae; genus Mariniblastus. The sequence continues at coordinate 27,852 of CALHPU010000012.1, forward strand.
TTGGCATGAGCGTGATTTGCGAGCGATGGTGCGGCGCGATCGAAATCACCCCTGCGTAATCATGTGGAGCACCGGCAATGAGGTGCTTGAGCAACTTGACCTCGCCAACATCGCGATTGTCAAAATGCTGGCCTCAATTATCAAAGACGAAGATCCGACCCGCGCTACGACGTTTGGTTGCAGCAAGCCCGATGCGGCCGTCAATGGTTTTGGTGCGTCTGCTGAGGTCATGGGCATTAACTACAAACCGCATCTCTACGGCGAGATTCGCGAGAAATTTCCTGACGTGCCGTTGTACGCCAGCGAGACAACCTCCAGCGTTAGCTCCCGTGGCGAGTATTTTTTTCCAGTGTCGGATAATCAACGAGAAGGCTGCGGCGGCGCATTCCATGTCAGCGACTATGGATTGTATGCCTCTCCCAATGGGTACACTGCGGACACCGAGTTTGCGGCGCAGGACAAGCATCCGTTCGTCATTGGCGAATTCGTCTGGACGGGATTTGACTACATCGGCGAACCGACGCCATACAACAAAGACAGAACGAACCTTTTGAACTACGCGGATCCCTTAGAGCGGGCGCGTGTAAAAGCAGAAATGAGTCGGCTGGGTAAGAACATCCCGCCTCGTAGTTCGTATTTTGGAATCGTAGATCTTTGCGGATTCCCGAAAGATCGTTTCTATTTGTACAAGTCGCGCTGGCGACCCGACGTGCCGATGGCCCATATCCTTCCGCATTGGAATTGGCCAGGTCGAGAAGGGAAAGTAACGCCCGTTCACGTCTACACCTCCGGCGACGAAGCGGAGCTGTTCCTTAATGACAAATCGCTTGGCCGAAAGCAGAAAGAGGCTTTTCAATACAGGTTTCGCTGGGATGATGTGATTTACAAACCGGGCGAATTGAAAGTGGTCACTTATCGCAAGGGCCAGCCATGTGCAGAAGCTTCTGTTAAAACCACCGGCGAAGCCAACGCCCTGACGTTAACGGCTGACCGGCAGGAGATTGCCGCGGATGGATCAGATCTTTCATTTGTTACCGTCAGTGTTGTCGACGACACCGGCAATGTGGTACCCCGCGCGAAACAATCGGTGAATTTCTCATTGAAGGGGCCCGGTGAGATTTTGGCCATTGGTAATGGCGATCCCACCTGTTTGGACTCGTTCAAAGCGACTCGGCGGCCCGTCTTTAATGGATTGGCGTTGGTCGTCATCCGTTCGAAAGAAGGGGATGCCGGAACAATCGTGCTCGAAGCTACTGCCGATGGTTTGGAGAAAGCCAACATCGAAATCAGGACAGAAGACTGATAACCAAACGGACTCGCCAATTTCCTAATGCCAGAGAAATGTTATTTCCCAATTATCACCGTCAACTCAAAAGTAAAACCCATGTTAAAGTTCTGCTTTCAGGCCACACTTTGTTTGTTCTTGTTGGGAGAGCTATGTTTGGTCGGTGCTTACGCCACACAGCCTGAGCGACCGCCAAACATCGTCCTGTTCTTTGTTGATGATTTAGGATGGTCCGATCTAGGGTATCGCAACGACACGTTTGTCACTCCCAATATCGATCGCTTGGCAGCCGACAGCCTAGATTTCGAACAAGCCTATGTCGCGTGTCCAACTTGCAGTCCCAGCCGAGCGACGCTGCTCACTGGAAAGCATCCGGCACGGTTGAAGATGGTGCGGCATATTCCCGTCGGGCCCAAAGACCCCGCCTTTGACAAATTTGGTGCCACGGAAACGGAATTCAATCAGTGGCCCACTGATCCCGCCAAGTTCCCTTGTCGAAACTGGCTACCGCTTGAAGAGGTCACCTACGCTGAAGCACTTAAGGATCTTGGATACTACAACCTGTTGGTGGGCAAGTGGCATCTGGGGCACGAGCCTTATCACCCTGTCCATCAGGGCTTTGATCGGCAAATCGGAACAACCAACTTTGGGCACCCCAAGTCTTATTATCCGCCATTTTTCAAGAACACCAAAGTTCTGAAAGATGAGAAGAAGGCTTACCTTACCGACCGGCTAACCGATGACACGGTCAAATTTATCCAACAGTACGATCAAGAGAAACCGTTTATGATTTCTTGCTGGTACTACAACGTTCACGGCCCGCACAAAGGCCGCAAGGACTTTTTAGATCACTTCAAGAAGCAGGGGCTCGAGGGTAGGTTCGCAAACTACGCCGCTATGGTGGCAGCGATGGACCAGTCGGTTGGACGTATTCGAGCCGCGATTGAGAAAAAGGGAATTCAGGACAATACCATCGTGCTGTTTATCTCCGATCAAGGTGGTTATTTTGAAAACAAACCCTTTCGCGGTGGCAAGACGAGAGAATCCCTGTACGAGGGAGGCGCGCGTGTGCCGTTTATTGTTCACTGGCCGGGTGTCACTAAACCGGGCACCGTCAACCGAAGCGTGATTCAGACGACCGATCTATTTCCAACGTTGGTCGATATCGCTGGTGGCGATTCATCAAAGCTGACTGGTTTGGATGGAGTCTCATTGAAGAAAACCATCACCGCAAACGATTTCTTGCAACGCGGCGAGCCCATTTTTGGATATCGCGCCTACGAGGATCTGTACGCATCGGTGCGAGAGGGCGCCTGGAAGTTGTTAGCGCATCGTAGTGGCGAAACGAAGCTGTTCAACATCGCCAACGATATCGGCGAGCAAACTGATTTGGCAAATGACTATCCCCAACGGGTTGCGCAGATGACTGAAAAACTGATCCAGTGGGAACAAGAAATGGACGTCCAAGAGTACTCCGGCGTGCAGTAATGTAAGTTCGGAATATTTGCGGCAAATTAACGGGTGACCTAAATCGCTTTATGCCCCGGTTAAGATCGCGATGAACGCTGGGATGTCCGCAAAGTCGACTGCACCGCTCTGGTCACAATCTGCTTCGAGCTGAGAGCCACCTGTCGTTAGAACCGCAATAAATGCTGGGATGTCTGCAAAATCGACGACACCACTGAGATCGACGTCCCCTAAGAGCGTCGTAGCGCCGGAGTTGGTGAAAACTTCAAAATCGTCAATGTAAAAGAACGACTGCGTGAGAGCGGCCGCGTCTCCCTGATGCCAAAGTGCGAGTCGGTCACCAAAACCGCCAGTCAAATTGCCGGTTGCAATACTAACGCCGTCTTGGAACAGCTCCCACTCGCCCGCCGCCACTGTATCAGTGATGCCTTGGCTGGTAAACGTTGCATCAAGTGTAACGTCCGCCACGTCGCCGTTGAAGACAAGCAAATACTGTTGAACTACGCCCGGTGTAGTGTTGTTCTGGGTCAGGTCGATGTTCCCCGAGTAGTTAGTGTTGGCGGTATCGCTGGCCCTCATCCGGAAGCGGTACGTAGCGCTATCAGATGAGCGGAACAAACCGTCGAATTGATAGGCCAAGACAGTGTTCGCCACGGCGGGGGGGCTTGTTAGCGAACCATCGAAACGACCAAAACTCCAACTGCCATCAGCTGCCGAACCGATGGATAAGTACTGGGAACTAAAGTCCGCATCGGCGGCAACCGTCGTCAGCGGAGCAAAGTTGAAGGGAAGGCTATTGCCACCAGCGTCAGTTCCGTGGTCGTTAGCGACGTTGGCAGCACCATTGAAGCCGTTGAGATAGATGGAGCTTAACTGAGTAGCCCCCGCAGATTGCCACACTCTTATGTAGTCGACTTCGTAGTCCGTAGGCAGGTCGCTTTCAGCTGGCTTTCCCCACCATGGGAATATCTCGGAGTCCGCCCAAACGTGCTGCTGTTGATCCAATGGCCATCGCATTGATTCGATGCCGTTTGCCTCAATCCATGCGCGCGTTACCGAGTGAACCAGTTGGTTATCGGCGTAGATCCTGAGAATCGAATCATCCCACTGAGCGGCATAGATGTGGAAACCATCGGAGAATTCAAATGGCAAGTCGGTCGTTTGAGTCCACGCCGAATTCGGCCGCGGCATTGTCCAGTCGTGAACTGACGACCACATTCTGTTGGTGCGCAAATGGTGTTTGCCGATGGCCTCAAATACATCCAGCTCAACACCGCTGCCGGTCGTCCAAAACGATCCGGTCTGTTCGGAGTCTGGGAGCTTGGCTCTGATCTCCATATAGCCATGAGTAAAGGTCGCTTTTGAAAACATACCTCCAGTGGTGTACTCAAAATTGTACCCTTGAGGATTATTGACCCACTGATGGTTAGGATCGTACCGAGTTTCAATCTTTAGCAGACCGTTTTCCACCCTGACATTATCAGGTGAATATTCCCAGCCTGTGTCGAAACTGTTCGCAGCATACCCTCGGCCGGTAAACCCCGGATTAGTCGCACTGCTATTCCAGTAAACACCGTTGCGGCCGCAGATCTGCCACTTCGTTTCGTCGACTTCAGTACCGTCGAACTCGTCGCTGACGGAGGTGTTCAGAACCCAGTTGCCAGTATTGTTCGGATCTGTATGAGGCAACACCTGAGCAAGTGTTGCCGAGCCGTTAGTCGCAATTGCTGTGACCAAGACAAAAAGCCAACTCAGTTGATTGAATGTTCGAAACATGGGTGGCCTAGTGGATTGGAAGAAACTGCTAACAGGTGACGCTTCTTTCGGTTGAAGAAATTGCGGCTACCGCAAGATGAGCTCAATGGTTGGGGGCAAAAAAATCTTCCTTAGCATTTCGTTGCCGAAGCTAAGGAAGATTTTGACTTTATCGCGTTTCAGGTCGCTTATCCGCCTTGCAGAATCGCAATGAACGCTGGAATGTCTGAGAAGTCGACGCCGCCACTGCAATCGCAATCAGCCTCGGCTTGGAAACCACCGCCTTGCAGGATAGAAATGAATGCGGGGATGTCTGAGAAATCCACAACCCCACTCAAGTCGACGTCTCCCTTGAGTGGTGCAACAACACCTCCGCCAGTGCCAGTGAAGATTTGGAAGTCATCCATGTAAAGGAAAGACTGAGTAGCCGATCCCATCGGATCTCCCTGATGCCAAAGAGCAAGTCGGTGACTAATTGTGCCAGTAAATCCAGTCAAGTCGCCCGTAAGAATACTCATTCCGTCTTGGAACAACGCCCATGTGCCTGTCGCTACAGCGCTTGTGTTCCCTTGGCTGTTGAGCGATGCATCGAGTGTGATATCTTCGGTGTGTCCGTTGGCGACAAGCAGGTACTGCTGAACTGTGTCGGCTGTGGAGTTAGCCGGCGTGAGGTCGATGTTTCCGGAAAAGTTAGTGTTGCCTTCATCGATGACACGCAAACGCAAACGGTAGACCGCGCTATCAGCCGAACGGAACAAACCGTTGAATTGATAAGCAATGACATTGTCAGTGACAACTGTAGGCGGGGTCGTTTTTGAGTGATCAAAACGACCAAAACGGAAGTTCCCGTCCGGTGCCGAACCAATGGACAAGTACTGGGAGCTGAAGTCCGCATCGGCGGCTACCGTCGAGATTGGCCCAAAATGGAATGCAAGCGTGTTGCCATTATCGTCCATCCCGAAATCGTTTTCGACGTTGTCAGCACCATTAAAATCATTGGTGTAGACTAATTGAGCGTTTGAAACAGAAGCAGTACCAAGCCCCACAGCAGCACACAGCACTGTACAAATTAATGTCTTCAATTTAACCTTCATTCAAATCTCCTGATTCAAGCTGTTAGGGAGGTGGATTCCTCAGTTGTGAATAACTTCAGGGTAAGGCAAAACGCCTTACTGCTTAACGGTTCTGACCGCCGTATCGATTTTAACCTCTTGTAAAAGGGGCATTGGACAAACTTTTAAATGTTTATCGATAGATTACGCCAAATAGTCCAGTCACCTACCTCGTCGAGTCCTTCAACCCGAAGTCGCTCAATCGCTCAAATCCTCCCCAACGAGCAAGACAATGTCGCTAATCAGCTAAAGGACGTTTCAAAACCCAAGATCATGGCTTGTTTGTAGTGGGATTCGCCAGAATTCCCTTTGTTCTTTAGATGAATCGGACTTCTGGCGAAGTCCACTAGAGGACGCCCAGAATGTTTCCTGTCGCTTCAACCGGCCCGCCGAACCGTTGACGTTAACTCTATCTCTTCTCAAAGCCATCGTTGCCATCGAACTTGATGCCGGAGGTGTCTGAAGACGCTTTAACGTTCAACGCTTCTTTGAAACCAGTCGCTGCATTGTTTCTGATGCTAATGGCATCGCAATATTCCAAATCAATTGCAGGCATACCCGAGAGGGCAGGATAGTCCGTGCTAAATTCAATCTTGTTGTCTTCGATAGCCAGCCCTCTGACAGACTTCGCTTTGACCAACAGGCCATTGAACGATCTGAGTGTGTTGCCCACAAATCGAATATTGCGATGGTAATGTCCCTCGCCCACGTGTTGATCGCCCTTCAACAAAGGAGACGCCAGCAACGGATACGTTGGGCCACCTTGGAATCCTGAATTTTCGAACGTGTTATTTTCAATGGTGACGTCGCCAACGGCGCCCGATTCATACCACTTATTGTTGTCACCTTCGATCAAAATCCCGTGCATCTGCGACGAGAAATAGTTTCCCTCGATCAGAACTTTCCCCTTGGTGGTTACCAAGACGCTACGCGCTCGGTTTTGGCGGACGGTGTTGTTGCGCATGATCAAGTCAGGATTCCAAGTCAAGTTTTCCACTGAAAGTGGGCCTTCTGGCAGAGTCTCCGGAACGTCGGCGACCGTCAAAACGAAACGATGTTCGTTTAGTATCTTTACATTTTCGACAGTGGTTTCGGCAAAAGGTAAAATCGTCGTGCGCGATAACAAAGCGACTTTGTCACCGGGTTGAGCGAAGGTAAGTCCCCACTGTTGGAAGTGGCTGATCTCGCACAAGAACTGACGCTCTCCAAGATGCTTTTCAATTTTCACGTAGGCACCGTGTACGTTGACGCTGTCATCAAGCATATGTTCGAATAAGCAATCTTCAATTTTGATTCTTCCCTCACAGCCGATAAAGTGCGTTGCGTCAGCACGCGTTGAAACAATACGATCGTTCGCGGAAGTGACGACCATGTGGTTGAGCGTAACGTTGTTTGTGCGTTCGACGATCAGTCCCATGCCGCCGGCCTCGAGCACGGTCACATCTTCAACATTCAGATCTGATGAATTGGTCACATGAATCGCGGGGCAAAGCCGACTGGTTGGATGGACGCCGTAGACGATTATCACGCTTCCAACCGGAGGCGTCTTCTTGCTTACCTTTTCAATGCGAAAACGATTGTCACTGACTTTCGAAACTTTAGCTTGATAATTGATCCTGTAGTCACGGGTATTGTGAATCGGCGCTTTCGTTTTTGGGTCGAAAACGATGTTTGATCCGATGGGATCGTCTTGACCATAGCGATGGAACAGTATTTGACCACCAGAAATTGTGTACGGATATTTTCCGGGATCAACTTCAACGATGACGCTTCGGTTCTTTTGGTCTGATTCAACCACCGTTAGCTCCGCATGAAACGAACGAATCCAATTGATCGTGAAATTCTTCAGCGTCAATCCGGAACAGCGCTCTGCTGTAATAGGCACCATGCGTCCGTGAAACATAAACGTTGAACCGCCACCGTCGATGGTGATGTTTGTTTGATCAAACAACGGAAAACCAAATCGCTTCAAACCATTATCGTGGTTGGCGACCGGTCGGTAGGCTTCAAAAGCATTTTCTGGGTGAAAGTCATATTGTCCTTTAGGGAACACCAACGTCACGTCGGATTTATCCCGTAGCGTCTCCAGTAACTGATTCACTTTGAACGTTACATCTTCGCCTGGCACTATCCCGTGGTCCGCGACATTAATGGTATTAGCAATGTCTTTCCCATTGACAGAATCAGCAAACGAATCGCTCGTGCAGTAAGCCACAACGAACAGCATAGAAGCGGCGACCAACAGAGTGTGTGTGAAAGAAAGATTGGACATGTCGGTTATTTCGATTTTAAACTGGGTGAACTGTTTGTTGCTTTTCTAAGCATATCGTAAGCTTACCATTGAGCCCAGTTCCAGTATCAGCGTGGCTTTAACAATGAACCTAAGGCCTCCCATAAGCCCCCCGTGCGCGCAACGGGCCAGCGGCAGTTTGTCCCAACTTATTGATCATTCGCTTAGCTCGAACACAAAAGGAGCCGTTTGGAGCAAGGTGAAAATCCGTACGTTTTCGTATGAATTGGACGAGAGTTCGCGAGAATGCGCAGGAATCTGAGTTTGAATGTCCATTTTCCGACTTTTGGTCGGTAGTTTACCGCACGGTAGGCGTACTTAAGTTAGCTGCCTAGGCGGCAAACAAAGCTGCTTTCAAAGGTTGTGGTGAGACTCGTGAGTAGTTTCATTTGAGTGCCGTGTGCAAAGTCGTGGCGACTTTCGCTATCGATTGAATCATTGGCTCTCGCAACGCACCACTTTATTGAAGCTTACGGCATCTCTCTTACCCTCCGGCAGTAACGGATTACAAATGACTACAGGAGAGGCATTTTCAATGCATGTCAAAATTGCACTTAGGCGTTTGATCTGTTTCGCAATGTCAGTGGCCTGTACGTTAGCGACCGTCTCAAGCCTGTCAGCTCAATACACCGAAGCCAACAGCTTCCTAAACCCCGCCTTAGTTGTAACGTTGGGCACCTCGGGATACTCAACCGATCTCGCCATCGATACGGCCGTGTTCCAGCAAGCCATCAATGACGTCAACGCTGCTGGTGGCGGTAAAGTAATTATTCCTCGGGGCACATATGAACTTGGTCCTGTCACACTTAGGAGCGAAGTGCATCTGGTTTTCGACGGTCACTCCACGATACGTGCCAATGCAACCGGATTCTCACCAACTACGAATCTCAACTTGTTTCTGATCGGGCAAACTATTGCGGTACAGAACGTCTCCATCCGCAGCATCAAGAGTGCGACTCGCTTCGAATTTGACGGCTCGCATCACAATCGAACTCGCGCATTTCGAATTGCCAACGCCGCCAATTTCCTGATATCGAACTTTGATATCGTCGACTCGCGGACAATATTCAGCGGGATCAGCATGGGTTGGGGAGGCGACAACTCCGATGGAACGGCCCAGATGCCCGATGGAGGAACTGTAGAGCACATTCGAATCGCCAATGCTCACTATGGATATGGCGCTATTCAAACGCAAGGAAGTCGAAACGTTTCGTTCAAGGATATTGAAGCGATTGGTGGAGTTGCATTGCGCGTCGAGACGGGGTTTATTCAAATGAACCGCGCACTAGCGCGGGCCGGTAGAATGGAAAGCAGTATCGAGAATGTGACTGCCGAAGACATTTCCAGTCACCATGGACAAACGGCTTTGATGTTCGCACCGCACGCGATGCATCAGGGGGCTGTCACCGCTGAGAATATTACCGCTGTCGGCAGCGAATACGCTGTTCTGATTGAAGAGGGAAGCCTGCACAAGTTTACTGATCAAGAAATCATTGATCTTGGTGTGACCGAAGGAAGTTTCGAATCGATTTCCGTCGACGGGATTGAGGCAACTTTCACTGCGGGTCCAATTGAAACGCGGTGGGTACATTTGAACCATTATCAGGCCGAATTTCACAGAGACGGAATTGATCCATCGGTCTACGAGTTGCCAGACGTTCCTGCGGTGTACGACCATCGCTACCGCGGTCCAGCGATAGCGCCAGTATCAAACGGCTTGATTGGCGATGCTTCGGTTTCAGTTACCAACATTACATCAAATGGATTTGTTTACAGTCCAGACCAGATCAACGATCCTTTCCCGGATTCCTTTCGCGGCCAAGTCATCATCCGAGACACAACGCCTCTTGCGGGTAGGTTGTTGGGCGATATCGACGACGACGAAATTTGGAGTGCCGCAGATCTAGATCTGTTGTTCGATAACTTGGGGACGGTCGTGCAGAGTGGCCCCTTTGATTTGACTAATAACGACGGCGTCGCCAACCAAGACGACGTCGAGTACTGGCTGCGGAGCATCATGGGAAGCGAGTATGGTGACGCCAATCTCGATGGACGAGTCTCGTTCCTTGACATTGAAATCGTCGCCAGCAACATGGGCCTACCCGGCTCGTGGGCGGACGGCGACTTTAACAATGATGAAGTGGTTGACGCGGCTGATCTTGCGATCATCGAACAGCATTATGCTCCTCACCCGGTCGACGAGCAGCTGACTTTTGAAGAAGCCAAGCTTACCGCTGGCATAGTAGTGCTGAGGGGAGATGTCGATAGCAACGGAGTCGTAAACTTTTTGGACATCCCACCATTTATTGCTCTTCTGACATCAGGCGGCTTTCAAAGTGAAGCAGATGCCGATGAGAGCGGGGCGGTTGATTTCTTGGACATTCCCCGATTCATCGCGATTCTGACCGGGGCCTAAGATGAAGCCAATGAATCTCAATTGACGCGCATCATTGAGAGAGTCATTAAACATCCAACCGTCTGCCACTTCTTGATTTTCTTGTCTATGAAATCAATCCTGATCCTTGTTGCATTGTTATCTCTCACAGCTTGTTCGAAAGTTTGGGCTCAGGAGAGATTGGCGGTAATGCCTAAGGAGCAGTCTGCTGTTTTCAAGAAGTATTGTTTCGAATGCCACGATTCAAGTACTCAGGAAGGCTCAGTCGATCTCGAGACGATCCCGACTGAAATCAGCAAGGACATCCAAACGGCCGAGCGATGGGCCAAAGTGCTCAATGTAATCAACTCGGGTGAAATGCCGCCGCAAGACAGCGAGCAAATTCCTGACAAGGAAAAGCTGGACTTTCTCGAAGAGCTTTCTGGCCAGATGGTGCTTGCCCGAAAAATCCTTAGCGACAGCGGTGGCAAGATCACGTTGCGTCGGCTGAATCGTCGCGAGTATCAAAACACGATTGACTCGTTGATCGGCGTACGCCCAGACACCTCGAACCTTCCAGACGATCAGGCAAGTGCAGGATTTGACACCGAAGGGGCTTCCTTGTTTTTCTCCAGCAATCAGCTGGAGCTGTATCTTGATTCGGCGCGACGCTCGCTGGACTTCGCGCTTAATAGTTCTTCGAAAGTCAAGTCGTCAACCAAACGCGTAGAACCTGAAGAAACTTACACGCCACACTACACCGCGTATTTGAAAGAGTTGAAAACCAGAATCTCCAATTCAAAAGCGTTTCTTGCTTCCCCTGATGATCCGCCGGAAGACCTTGGAATCCTGGACGCGTATCAAGCAAGAAAACAGATGCGTAATGCGAAGCATTGGGTGCCGCAACTTGAAGAGTATGTCGGTCGGCCGGAAACAAAAACTGGCGCGACGATGATCCTGACCATCAAGGAAGGCGGTATCACCAAGATAAAGTTGCCTGCCGTCGGAGCACATGCGTATGGGCGCTACAAAATTCGAGTGCGTGCTGCCGCGTACAAAGACGCACCAGTTCGTTTTCAATATCTGGAGTTCACTTCCGGCACTCCGCGCGAACGACATCATATGGGTTGGCGGAAAGTCCATGGCACACTGGAAGAGCCGGAGGTTATTGAGTTCGAATTCGATCATCAACCCGGTGAAAAACAGGTCTACATGATTCATCAGCGCACGCATCAGGATCGGGGTGACAAAAATCTTTGGACTCTGCATCAACAAGAGAACGGTTTGGGCACACCGCCGGGCGTCTGGGTTGACTGGGCAGAGCTAATTGGCCCCCAGCCGTTTGCGCTTCGCCAACGCGACGAGATCCTTTTCAAAAGACCCCGCGGGTGGAGCGAGAAGAAATATGTGACCGAAGTCATTCGACGATTCGCAACAAAATCATTTCGCGGCACAAAACCTGACGAAGGCTACCTTGAAAAATTGGTTGAGCGATTTCAGTTACTGCGTGGCGAGGGGAACGGCTTTCGAAAAGCAATCGTGGATCCGCTGGCAATCATTCTGTCATCGCCGAACTTCCTTTACATGGTCGAATCGGATGGTGGAGAGGAATCGCTCACAGCACACGAACTGGCGAATCGGCTTTCGTATTTTCTCTGGAGCACGACTCCAGATCAAGAGTTAGCCGAACTGGCCGAATCCGGAAAACTCAGCGATCCGGTAGTCCTTCGCCAACAGACCGACCGTATGATTGCCGACCCTAAGTTCGACCGTTTCATTCGTGGTTTCGTGCACCAGTGGCTGGAAATGGAGCGCGTCGACATGTTCCAATTCAGCGGCGCGCAATATCCAGAGTTCGACAACGCGGTTCGCGCTAACGCGCGCGAAGAACTTTTCTCGATGGTCCGGCTGTTGGTAAAGGACGAACTACCACTGAAAGATCTCTTGCACTGCAATTACGTTGTGATTAATGACCTCTTGGCAGAATACTACGGGATTGAGAATGTCGAAGGTCACGAGTTTCGCAAGGTTGAAGTTGAGAGGGACTCCGTTCGAGGTGGCCTGCTGGGAACCTGTGCGGTTCACGTTATGGGTTCCGATGGGATTCGATCGTCGCCAGTGGAGCGTGGTGCTTGGGTGCTGCGACATTTGCTCAACAACCCACCACCGCCGGCGCCGCCGAACGTACCTCAGTTGAGTCGCCTTGACGGTAAAACGTTGCCAGTGCGAAAGCTTCAACGGGCTCATCAAGAACAACCTCAGTGCGCCCAGTGCCATCAAAAGATCGACCCCATCGGATACGGATTGGAAAACTTCGACCCCACGGGCGCTTGGCGAGAAGTAGAGTCGGTTAGCTTTGGCAGAAGCTTCTTCGGCCGCAAGAAAGCGAAAGAGTTCGAAATTGATACGCGTGGAAAACTTCACAACGGCCGCACATTCTCGAACTTCACCGAGCTTCGAGATGCGATCGCTGACCACGAGGAAGATTTTGCTCGTGGATTCGCTCAATCCTTAATCGCTTACGGACTTGGCCGGCCTTATGGATTTACCGATGAACCGCTATGCGACCAAATGTTTAAGCAAGCAGCGAAGACACAGTACGGCGTCAACGAATTTATCCACGCGCTCATTCAATCCAAGACATTTACAACCAAATAGTACTCTGCCGTTTACGCGTCAACAATTCACTTTCCATTGAAACACTAACATGAATAATTCACGGCGCACATTTTTATACAGCGTGACTTCAGCTGTCGCGTTGCCGTTTCTCCCATCGCTTGGTTTGGCGGCCCCTGCGAAGTACAGAATCGCAGCCCCATCTTCAACACCACCGAAGCGCATGGTTTTCTTAGGTATCGGTTTCGGTGTGACAGCGGACCGGTGGTATCCGGATGTCGATCTCGAAGGCGCGAAGTACGAGCTTCCGAAACTTCTAAAACCATTGTCGCGACACAAGGACGATATCACCATCATCCAAAACCTCATGCATCAATACTCGGCAGACGGTCACGCCGGAAGTACGTTTTGGCTAACGGGTGCCAATCGATATGCGGTCGCAGGCCAAAGCTTTCACAACACAGTATCTGTCGATCAAGTTGCTGCCGAAATCCTTGGAACCGACACGCGGTTCACGTCAGTCCAATTGGCGGCCAGAGGGGCAAAAAATGATGGACACGGTCCAGGCCTTTCGCTGGCGTGGAACCGATCTGGCAAACCCGTCGCCGGGCTCGACACCCCAGTGGCCGCATTTCACAGAATGTTCTCCAACGATGCGACACCACTAGCGCAGCGTCAGAAGATTCTTAACGACCAACGGAGTGTTTTGGACACGGTCCTTTCAGACGCAAAAGCGATCAATCGGAAACTTAACAAGCCAGACGCTAATAAGCTTGACGAGTACTTCCAATCCGTTCGAGAGATTGAGATTCGTTTGGCGAAAGAAGAAAAATGGCTGGCGGTCGACAAAAAGAAACCAACGAAGCCGCTTTCTGAGCCGGGCGAACTCGAAGGGATTGAAGAGATTCGGATGATGTACGACCTAATGGTTGCCGCAATGCAAGTTGATGCGTCGCGCGTGTTTACCTACCGCATGCCTGCCAACAGTATGATCCAAAGCCTTGGCGCAACGATGAGTGCCCATACGATGAGCCATTATTCTGAGGGTGAACGCCGAACTGTTTCGCAGAACCGTGACACCGCTCATGCAAAACTGCTGGCCGAGTTTTTTGACAAACTGAAAGCGTCAAAAGAGCCAGACGGCTCGAGCCTGTTTGATCATTGTTCGATCACGTTTGGCACGAATCTGAGTTCGGTTCACACATTGAAAAACTGCCCGACTTTGATCGCCGGTGGTGGATCAGGTTTTAAGCATGGCCGTCACTTGGTAATGGACAATCCGAAAACGCCGCTGTGCAACTTGTGGTTGAGCACGCTGCGAGGAAGTGGCATTGCAGCAGAATCCTTCGGCGATGCGACGGGAGTGATCCATGAACTGTTTGAAAACTGAGCCGCTGGACGTTAGGGGGTTGGTTTACCAACGGTGTATCCGCTCGCTCGCCCTTGGGGCTTGTGTTGCGTGCATCACGTTCCTGCTGTGTCACTCGCTCGGTGCTCAAACCTCCGTCATCGTCTCGGTCAGCAACGAAAAGAAACTGGTCGTCTATTCGCTCGATGACTCCGGCACGCTGGGCATCGAATCCGAAACCCAAACTAGCGGCAAGCCGGGGTGCTCTACCGCCAGTCGCGATGGGAAGTTTCTATACGTAGCGATGAAAGCAACTAACTCGATCGCCGCGTATTCCTTCGATCACAAAATGGGCTTGAAGCTTTTGGGTGATTCCTACGTCGGAGCCGCTGCGTCCTACCTCACCATCGACGCAACCGGCGAGTATCTGTTTAGCTCGTACTACAAAGACGGAAAGATCGCACTTCATCGAATCAAAAACGATGGAACGCTTGGCGACAAACCACTCGAGATGATCGAGACCGACGAAAAAGCTCACTGCATCGCGCTTGATCCATCAGGAAAATTTGTCTTTGTCCCTCACACTGGCCCTAACGCGATCTTTCAGTTTGTCTTTGAAGCGCAGTCGGGCAAAATCACGCCAAACGAAAAGCCGAAACTCGTTCGCGCGAAAGGCACCGGGCCGCGACATCTTTGTTTCCATCCCGAATCGCATTTCGCCTACGGAAGTGACGAACAAGGCAGTAGCGTCACCGTTTATCGCATCGACCGGGACAACGGGACACTTTCTGTGTTACAGACGTTGTCCACGCTACCGGAGGGTTTTGAGGGAAAGAACTCAACCTCCGACATCGAAGTTCACCCGTCGAATAAGTTTGTATTCGTCGCCAACCGTGGCAGCGACACGATCGCCAGCTTCACAATCGATGCGGAAACAGGATTGCTATCACTGCTAGAGCACTCGGAGACGGTTCCCTTTACTCGCTCGTTTAATATTTCAGCCGATGGTAAGTATCTTGTTGCCGCTGGCCAGAAATCGAACAAGATACGGATGTTTGCAATCAGAGGCGACGGAAAGACCGAACTGCTTTCGACGACAGACACGGGTGAAGCCCCTTGGTGGGTTCAGATCATTCAAAATAATTCAATCGAAACTGCCCGTTTTCAAGAGAGTGAGTTTATTGGCGATTGGTCGTTGAAACTGGAATCAGGCACGCCGGCTTGGATGAGCGTTAAGCGGCTTGGCGACGATCCTGAAGTCACCTTGCGCTTGCACGTAGGCCCCGGCGGACCGCACAAAGACGTCAAAGTCCAAGACGGGCGATTAACTTTTACACTGCGGCAAAAGAAAAAGAACAAAACTGTTAGAACGGCCGACATTGGAATCGTCGACGGCAAGCTGGAAGGCACTATCATGACAACATCGGCCGGCGGAGTTGTCAAACGGGACAGGCTGACGGGCAAGAAAATCCCATCGGTTCCTGCGACGCCTCCGGACCTTTCGAAAGTGACATTCGGCAAGCCAATCACACTGTTCAACGGGAAAGACCTGACGGGATGGCGGCCTCACGAAGCCGACAAAAAGATGGGTTGGAGCGTGAAAGATGGCTTGCTGGTTAATACAACTCCCAAAACTGATTTCAGCGCGACCGGTGCTTACGCCAACTTGGATACCGAAGGCATCTTTGAAGACTTTCGGTTGCACATCGAATTCTTGATCGAGAAAAATCGCAACAGCGGCATTTATTTGCGTGGCATGTACGAAGCACAGGTCGTCGATCGGGACAGTCGCATGCAAGGACTGCAAGGCGTCGGAGCCATCTTCGGCAGAATCAAACCGACCAAGAACGCAAGCAAGCCCGGCGGGCAGTGGCAGACTTACGACCTGACCCTTGTCGACCGTCACATCACGGTCGTACTTAATGGCGAGAAAGTCATTGATAACCAGCCCGTGCATGGACCGACTGCCGGAGCCGTTTTCACCGACCCAACTCAGCCCGGACCGATACATCTGCAAGGGGACCACACCAACGTCAAGTATCGCAACATTTATTTGGAACCGGTGACCACTGCTAATGTCAAAAATTGAACAGCTGCGAATTAAAGTTGGCCTCTTCGCGGCACGGTAATCTTCGTTTCGCATTTGCAATCGTTAGAACGAGTTGCAACATCCCTTTTTTGAAGGACTCAATGTTGCGACCGACCAGTGGGTGAAGCGATGTAGAAATAAACGAAATTCAAAAGCAAGAGCTTTTCCGAATAACAAACGCTAGAAAATGATTGGTGAAAAATGAGAGACAGTTTTCTTCGTGCCGTCTGTTTGGCGACTGTCGTATTCCTATTAGGCTCAAATTGCCTGCCTGATTTGAATGCCGACGACAAGAGCCGCGCGGTCTCGAGCAAACCCAATATTGTTTTTATTCTGGTCGATGATTTGGGCTATGCCGACGTTGGGTTCAACGGTTCGACATTCTATGAGACGCCGAACATCGACCGTCTGGCCAACGATGGTCTCGTTTTCGATTACGCATATATGTACCCAACTTGTTCGCCATCGCGGGCTGCCCTGGCGACAGGGAAACAGTCGTTTCGCACAGGCGTGTATACTGTGCCAGTGCTTGAAAAAGGTGACGATCAAGAGAACATTTTCTCGCGCTGGACCGTTGGTGAAGAGCACACGATGTACAGCCAACTGCTCGCCGAAGCTGGATATCAGTCAATTCACATTGGCAAATGGCATTTAGTTGGCCCTGATCCACAGTATGAATTGTCCGCCGAATTTCCGCTCAAAAAGAAATTGACTCAACCTGATCCATGGGACTATAGCTGGGCTCCGTTTCATAAAGCGGAAGCCTGCCGCAAGTACTATCCTGAAGGCCGAGGTTATCAGAAAAACGTGGCTGGCACTTATCGAGGAGACCCTGCACTGGAGGTCGGTGGCTACAAAGGGCCGACAGGTGGCTATTTTGCACCATTCAACAATCCCTTCATTGAGCAAAAACCGGGCGATGAGTGGTTGACCGATCGTTTAACTAACGAGGCGATCGAATTCATAGGGCAGCACAAGGACGATCCGTTCTTTATCAATCTTCACTACTACACCGTGCATCGACCGGTCCGCCCTCGGAGCCCACAGCTGTTTGAGAAGTACATGAACAAGCCCGGAGATCCGGTTTTGGGCCAAGGCGTTGCCAAGGGAAAACGGAAAGAGTTGGAAGCTCAATACGCCACGATGATCGAGTCGTTGGATGATAACGTTGGTCGGATCGAGAAATTTCTCGTGGACAACAATCTGCGCGAGAACACGCTGATAATTTTCACATCAGACAACGGGCAAAATAGTCGTGACAGCAACCTCCTGCGCGACCGCAAGGGTTACATTTACGAAGGAGGCGTCCGCGTGCCGGCGTTCTTCAATTGGCCCGGTAAAGTGAAGCCTCGCCGCACCAAAACACCACAGATGGTAATGGATTACTTCCCGACATTTATGGATCTCGCGGGAATATCCTACGAGGGTCAGCTAGACGGTCAGTCGCTCATTCCGCTGTTTGAAAGTGAAGATCAATCATTAAAGGATCGCCCCCTATTCTGGCATTTGGCCAGTCAATACAAACACGGCACCTGTTCGGTGATACGCATGGGACATCACAAGTTGATTCAATTTCTAGCTGATGGCAAGTTGGAACTTTACGATCTCAAAGCAGACGCTGCGGAAGAGAATAATCTCGTCGACAGTCACCCTGAACTTTGCAATCAATTGCGGTTCGAACTTGTTCAATGGCGACGCGCAAATAATGTGCCCCTTCCGCCCAATGCAGTGATGAAAAACTGATTTAGCCAACACACCTGAAGAACCACCAATGGAGGCGAAATCGGATAAGAATTCAACGGGTTGTTTGCGAACGTGTTTCTGGAAAATTGGGCAAAAAAAAGCCTCACCGAATCCGGAGAGGCGTATTTAGTACTGGAGCTGTTGCGCGACACTGCTTTATTGATTTTGTAGGATATCAATAAATGCTGGAATATCTGCGAAGTCGACAGCTAAGTCCTCATTGCAATCTGCTTCGGCTAGGAAAGAGCCGGTCTGCAAAACTGAAATGAATGATGGAATATCTGAGAAGTCAACAGTTCCACTCATGTCGACATCTCCAAGGATCACAGTGCTAGTCGCTGTACTAATGAAATGATGCGTAAAATTCTCGGAGATAAACATTCGGCGTTGGTTTCTAGTGGCACCGTTATCTGGGGTGAGAAACGCCAAGTCGAGATTGTCTCCAACAGCGCAAGTTCCGAAGTCAAGACTAACGGCGGCACCAAATTCAGCTGGGTTCGGAGGAAGGGCAAACGAATCGACCAGAACATCGTTTTTGTAAGCTTCGATACGGTTGCCGGCGTTCGCCTGAAGATTGATTCTTTCGGATTCGAATGTCACATCTCCGGCTTCACCGGGCTGAACCGTGTAACGAGCGATGGCATAGTGGTCGATGCCATCTCCACCGGCGACACTCGCATCATAACCTCCGATAACTCGGAGGCTGACAAGGTTACCACCGGCTTGCAAGAAATTGACATTGTTTCCATTGCCTCCCGCAGTACCGACGGACACTGCATCAGCCACTTCGTTGTAAGCAACGGCCGAAGTCCCAGGAATCGGCACGTAGTTCGCTCCATCTCCGATAGTGACGCCTGATGGATTCCAGAGGTAAGACCAACCAGTGTTGGCGGGTTGGGCGAAGTCGTTGTACAAATCGGCGATGACTGTTTGGGCGCTCACTGTTGATTGGGCGAAGAAGCCCGCGCCTGCAATCAGAGTGAGAGCAAAACAAAAATTCTTCATTGGTCGTTTCCTCTTGTTATGTGGGAAGGGGCGCGACGATGCTGGCCCTGTTGGGACGCACCTTTCTTCCTTACTGGTCTACTGCCGGCAAAATCTACCTAGATTCATTCGGTATTTATCAATAAAGTCGGCTTAAGCCATTAGGCCCTTAAGCGGCCGTTGGGCCATTTCAGATTGCGAAAAGTGATCGTGGGGAACTGCTGCGTTTTCCAGCTGAATTCGTTCTAGTCTAAACAGTCGTGAGGGCGGTCGCTTTTTACCAATGCGGCTCAATCGGCCGTTATTATGTACCGGAGAGTTTAGCCGCATCGCCTGCTGCAATTTTTTGTGCTGGTGTTCGAACCAACTAAAATTCCAAGTTTGCTCGGTAAATGTGTGGCATTGGTGTGTATTAGAGGTGAGGGATCGCACCCTCCAAGGAATTACAAATAGGATAAACATCGGAAGCGGGTTGGAGGCACTCAGATGAAAAATCATGAACCTGCCAATCACGACGTATTTCTCAGTTATTTTACCAGCGATCGTCAGCGTCTGTACCGATTTATTTACTCACTTGCGCCCTGTGAGGCGGATGCCGAAGACATTTTCCAGCAAACGTCCATCGTACTTTGGAAGAAGTTTGACGACTTTGATCAGGAACGGGAGTTTTATCCTTGGGCGTGCCGCGTTGCTTTTCACTGCACCTTGAACTTCAAGCGGTCTGCGAAGCGGCGACGATTGATTCTAAACGACGAATTGATTGGGCTAATTGCTGACGAGCGAATTAAGACGTCCGCCCGTGATCGTTTCCGATATGACATGCTCAAAGAGTGCATTTCGTTGCTGTTGCCCAAGGATCAAGAACTTGTCTCCAACGTTTACCAAGATGGGGTTTCCATCCAAGCTGTTGCCCAAAAAACAAACCGCGCCATCCAAACTATCTACAACCGTATGAGTCTAATCCGAAAACAGTTGCTCGATTGCGTCGATCGCAAAACGGCCGCCAGCTAACGAAAAAGTCTCACCGATAAACCTTCCTATTGCAAAGAATCATCAAAAGACATCAACCGTGCCAAGTGAAGAACATATACAACTCGAACGATTGCTTAGTAGCCTGTGCAACGAAACGATTTCGGATGCGCAGCTTTCAGAATTAAACCAGATCCTGCTGCGCAGTGCCGAAGCGCGGCGACGGTATTGCGATTACATGGACATTCATCTGTCGTTAGCAGATTTAACTCAACGAGGTTTAGTAGGCCGTCAATCAAGCGTTGGCCGGCCCAATGAAGATCAACCTGCGCTGACCAATACTGCCTCTGCTTTTCCCGCAATTGACGATCCAATCAACACGACCACGGGGCAGTTCCCAGCGATGGCTTTGCTATTTGCGTTATCTGCCGTGTCAGCGATTGTTGCCCTTATGGTGATCTGGCTTCCGGGAGGCGAACTGGCATCCAAAACTGAGTTTCCCAGCGGATCGGTCATCCAAAGCGACCAGTCTAATCCCGCATCCGATGAAAATCCCAATCCCCTCTATCTTGCGCAAGTCGTGGGGATGTCCGACGATGTAGTCTGGGAAAAGGGATTCAGGGCTTCGGAGTTTTTGTTGCGAATGCGGCGCGGTGATCGTATCGAATTCGCTTCTGGGTTAGTCAAACTAGAGTATTATTCGGGTGCCATTCTGATTCTAAATGGACCTTGTGCATTTTCGTTAACCGGCGAGTCATCAGCTCGACTGGAGCGCGGAAGTGTAACTGGCCAAGTTACCGAAGGCGATTTTATATTAACCACGCCGACAGCGCGTGTGATTGATTTAGGAACCGAATTTGGGGTTTCAGTTGACGCCAATGCAGACACAAGCGTGTGCGTTTTTGACGGAAAAGTTAACGTTGTTTTGAATGATTTGGATGAGGAAGCTAATAAGTCCGTCGCTCTTACTGAGGGCATGTCCGTGCGCGTCGACCGCAAGGGTAAAATCGATTCAGCACATCTGGTTGATGTAAATCAGTTTGCTCGCACTATGCCGGACGAATTGATTGGCGATCAAGACAGGCTTTCACTTGCAGACTTGTTCAGTGCGAAGTCTACATCGAGCTATCGGCTGGCCGGTGTTATCGCCCCCGACACGGGCGAGTCCGATAGGAACCCGTGGCTACGCGACGACGGGCCCGGCCATCGAATCTCAAACGGTTACCAGAGTACAAATTGGCACCCGTTTGTAGATGGCGTCTTCATTCCTACTAAAGCGGGCAAGTCGGTCATCGTTGATTCCCATAACCATTCTGTCGACTTGCCAAAAACGACTGGCAGGACTTGGGGGCCTGTTTGGTCCCGGCGAAAGCTCAGCTTGTCCAAGACGTTGGGCAAAGCTGACGATTACTGGGGTGCCGAAACGCTGGTTGGAGTGATTGAGCGACTGAAACGTTGTGAGGTCGGAATGATCGGTATCCACGCCAACGTTGGCGTAACGTTTGACCTTGATGCGGTACGATCGATGGGAGTGCATCCTGTCAAATTTCGTACGATTGTTGAGAATCTGGAGAACTCAATTGAGCTTGGCTTGAAAAGGCGTGGGTCATCCGAATGGGCTTTGTCCAATCGCTTTTATGCAGACTTTCAGATATTTGTCGATGGAGAATTACGAGCTAGCCGAATCGATTTTACTCGCGCCGATGGCGAACTTGAAATCGAGGTAAAACTGGACGAGCAGGACCGTTTTCTAACCCTCGTTAGCACCGACGGCGGAGGGAAAATTACAATTGATGGCTTCGACCATGTTGTTTTGGTCGATCCAACTCTCGAACTTGTGAAAACAGAAGAAAACACACAGAGCAGAGCTGCTCTATCTATGCCAATCAGAACCACTGAGGGATCCCTTGATGATAGCGATATGGCCCCCAATACGAATCCCTAAGTTTTGCAGTCATCTTGCTGCTGGCTTTCTGAACCAAAATACTTCGTTGGTCGAGAAAGTGTCGGTAGATTGAGCCATATCACAACCAATTAATAATGTCATACAAAACTTCTTCAATTTGTTATCGAAAGTAGCCCGGCTATGAATAAAAGAAAGGCGTTTACCTTGGTCGAACTGCTGGTCGTGATCGCGATCATCGGTATTTTGATCGGTATGTTACTTCCCGCTGTGCAACAAGTGCGCGAAGCGGCCCGGCGCACCGAGTGCTTGAACAATTTACGGCAGGTTGGTTTAGGGGCGATAAACTTTGAATCAGCCCACATGCACTTTCCTACAAGCGGTTACAAAAATTCTCGACGAATCTGGCATGCCGATGTCGGCCAAGGGCCGAGGTTTTACGACGGCTCCACTTCCTCGACTGGGTCAAACGTACTTCCTGAAGAAGGGGCTGGCTGGCTGATGCAGATTTTACCCCAAATTGAACAAGGAAACTTACTGGCGAGACGAGAATTCGGGGCGTTCAATCCGGATCCAACTACTGGTTTGACGCTCGCTGAACAAAACATTCCAGGCGCGACATGCCCTTCACGCGGGGTGCGGGAAACCAATTTGGAAAACGGCCTTCGCTTCGCCTGTGGAGATTATGCAAATTTCCGAGGTTGTACGATCGATTTGACAGAACAAGGAGTTCCTTTGTCAGCTGACGAACGCCAAGGAGGCAACAACGCCGATAGACCTGTCCACCACAAGGGCGTAATCATGCGTGCCGGATTCACCGCCGATACTCCTAATGCTCCTCCCGGAGCTGACTACATCGATTTTTCAGACATCGGCTTCGCACAGGTCAATGACGGATCATCCAACACACTGTTGCTGATGGAAAAGTCGGCAGACGCGGCCAACTATAATGCCGTGGCTCCCCAAGGCGGAGCGGCATCGAGTCTCTTTGGTGAATTCGGTGGTCCTTTGGCTCCCGACCATCCTACTGTGGGGCGCACTCTCAGATCGCGTAGCTTCACTGATGGCCGTGCAAATCTGACTGGCCTGAGGCCCGATAATGAGCAGCGAGCTGGATCTAACACTTCAAGAATTTTGAACGAAATTGATTTTGGTAGCGCTCACCCCGGCACAACCAACGCCGTGTTTGCCGATGGCTCAACCCACGCTGTGACCAATGAGGTTGCTATTGTGCCTTTGTTCATTCTTTGCAGCCGCAACGATGGACGTGTTACTGATTCCTTTTAAAAGTGATTGTGTTTCGAATTCAGAATTCACCACCCATGGCGGTCGCGTCATGGGTGTTTTTTTATCGAAGTTTAAAGGTTAAGCATGAAACCATATTCATCATGGCAGATATCAGTTCTGCCTTTGTTTGCATTGTTAGGCCTGTTTCTGGCCGGCTGCTCTAAAACAAACAGTGTTGCCCAGTTCAACGACACCAATATGAAACGCCTACGAAATTGCTATTCCATGTATCAATCGGTACACGGTTTTAAGGGGCCCAAAAGCGAAGCTGAGTTCAAGGAATTTCTTAAAACGACCAAGGTTGCTGAAGTCCGCCTAGAAAGAATGGGAATAGACCAAGGCTCAGTGGATGACATCTTCATTAACGAACGTGATGGTGAGCCATTCAAAGTTCGATATGGAGTTAATGGCACGAAAAACAACGCGATTGTTTTCGAGGCCGTCGGTGTTGATGGCAAGCGTATGGTCGGTCTAAGCCCTGTTCTTGAACTGGAAGACGCCGAATACGAAGCCTATTGGTCCGGTAAGAAAAAAGGAGAATCATTTGAGATCAAAGAGGAAATGGAGTGACTGTCCAAATGACTCGATGAATTTCCTTTGCAGCCATCGGATTGCTGACCGCCATTGTTTTCTCGCTCGAGGCCAGCGTCGCGATTAAGTGCAATTGGAATGAAGTGATCGTGTGAAAGTTCTTACTCGACGCGTTGCATTGCCGAGCG
>CALHPU010000013.1 GCA_938036435.1 uncultured Pirellulaceae bacterium
GGCCAACCAAAGGTTTGTGAGTGCTACTTCGAGCATAAAACGTTCCGATGTGTTAAAAAGAAGGGCCTACTGACAGTACATTAGAATCGGTCCGGGAACCTTGGCGAAACCCGACTCCGCAACTCGTTGGTTTATAGAACATTTCAAAATCCGAATTCAAGGATGGCTCGTAGTGGGATTCGCCAGAATTTCCCTAGCCGTTGAAATAGATCGGACTTCTGGCGAAGTCCACTACAGTTTTTGAAACGCCCTCTAGAAAATCGGAAGCGGAAACGCGCGAGCCTTCCGGCAGGATATTGACTGGACGGCTTGCGCCGTGCCGCTTTAGAAGAATTTCCCGGCTTGAACTTGCCGGCGTAACCACAACGCTTTGAGAATTGACAAAAAATGAAGAATCTTGTTTGGTTTCGCCGCGACCTGCGCGCGCAAGACAATCGAGCCCTTTTCGAAGCTGCGCAAACAGCCCAAGATGGAGTTGTCGCCGTTTACGCTGTTACGCCGCAGCAATGGATGCAGCACGATGACGCGGCGTGCAAGGTTCAGTTTTGGCTGGCCAATGTCCAATCGCTCTCTCAGTCGCTGGCGAAATTAAACATTCCGTTGCTGATTCTCAAAAGCGATACATTCGCGGAGCTACCCAAGAAATTGGTTGCCCTTGCCAAAAAGCATCAATGCGGCAGCCTGTTTTTCAATCGCGAGTACGAGGTCAACGAGGTGCTGCGGGACGATCAGGTTGCCAGAGCTTGTGATACCGCTGGAATTTCCGTTCAACGTTTTCACGATCGCGTAATCATTCCCCCCAGAGAAATTTCGACCAAGGAAGGGCGGTTTTACGGCGTCTTCACGCCCTACCGAAAAGTCTGGGATACGAAACTGATGGAGCACGTCATCGTGCTGCCAGCTCCCAAGAAGCAGAAATCAATCGATGTGCCGGCCTCGACAGTGCCCACAAGCGTCAAAGGATTCAAATCGCCAAAGGACATTGACGCGCTTTGGCCTGCAGGAGAAAAAGAAGCTCAGCGTAGATTAATCGCCTTTGCCGATCACATCGCCGAGTATTCCACGGGGCGCGATTTGCCGGCGATAGACGGCACTAGCCGACTGTCGGGATATCTGGCTGCGGGGGTGATTTCTCCACGACAATGTGCGGCGATGGCGTTGGAGGCCAGTGGGGGAACCATCAACGAACAAGATGAAGGAGCCCGAGTCTGGGTTTCCGAGTTGGCTTGGCGTGACTTTTATACGCATGTCATGGTGGGTTCCCCACGCGTGTCAATGCATCGTCCCTTCAAATCAAAAACCGAAGCGATCAATTGGCGAGACGACCAAGGCGACCTAGAGGCTTGGCAGCAAGGCCGCACCGGGTATCCGATCGTTGATGCGGGTATGCGGCAACTGAATCAAACTGGTTGGATGCATAATCGATTGCGGATGGTGACGGCAATGTTTTTGACCAAGCACCTGCTGATCGATTGGCGTTTGGGGGAGCGGTACTTTATGGAGAATTTGATCGACGGTGATCTGGCCGCCAACAACGGAGGTTGGCAGTGGTCGGCATCGACGGGCACAGATTCGGTCCCCTATTTTCGAATCTTCAATCCGTTCAGCCAGAGCAAGCGGTTTGATACGGAAGGGGAGTTCATTAAAAAGATGTGCCCTGAGCTAAAAGAAGTGCCAGCCAAAGCGCTGCACGACGGGGCCAAATTAACCAAGGCGATTGCCGATTTGGAAGTAGAGTATCCACCTTATGTGGTGGACTATAAAGAGGGCCGCGAGCGCGCTCTGGCGGCGTTTAAGGCACTCTGATAAATCACACAAATCAAGTCGATGCCGACGCGACTGTCTATTGATCAACTTCGATCAAGTTCTCGACGCGCGTGACTCCGGCAACTTTGCTGGCGATGACTTGGGCGACTTGTTTCTGATAGAACGTTTTGGTTCTCCCGGTAAGAATTGCCCGGCCTTCTTTACATTTGCAGCGCACGTCCTTTAAGTTGCGGTAACCCATGGCCAAGAACGTGATTTCAATGCGTTTGCCAATGTCAAGTCTTGGCAAGTTACTCTCTGAATCATCTCCAATTGGAAACGCAAATTCGGCAACAGGTTGTTGAAGGCTTAAATTTTCCGTCGTGTTTTCCATGATCCAATTCCTTGAAGGCGAAGAAAAGTGAGAGGTGAGGCCAAGACTTTCCGGCTTCCGCACGCGTTCGAGTGTTTGAAGTCGGGTGCCAAACGAAGTTCTCACGAGGAGAGGTTTGCAATCGCTGCGCCAACTTGTAAATAAATCACCGTTCCAACGATATAGATATTTCACAAACAGTCTATTCGCCAGCTTTTTTTCAACGTTTTCGGATAATATTAATTTCTAATGACGTTGACTTGGTCAAAACTGACGGTGCATGCAGTCTAGGCCTGCCCAGATTTGGGCATTTTCGTTCCAATGAATGAGCAGTTTGCGTCTAGATGCATCTAGGCGGGGCACAATTTTCGAACCAATGCTTCTCGGTTTCAGGTGAATTTGATCATCGGACGAATGACGTTCTTGTAAAAAGTACAGCTTATTTTTTTCACATCCACTCAGTAGACAGTTCCGCAAACTTGTGAGTTACGAACCAACCCTCCATATCGTATTACACCAGCCAGAGATCCCTCCCAACACTGGTAATATAGGTCGAACTTGTGTGGCGCTGCAGGCAAAGCTTTGGCTGGTAAAGCCACTAGGTTTTGAAATAACCAAAAAGACGCTCCGTCGGGCTGGTCTCGATTACTGGCAGCACTTGTCGTGGCAGACTGTGGAAGACTGGGAAGATCTGTGCGAGCAAATTCCAACCGAGCGATTCTGGTTGTTCTCTCGGTTTGCGACCAAGAACTATTTGACGGCTGACTACAAGACCGGCGACGCGCTCATTTTTGGCTGCGAGACCAAGGGACTGCCAGCTGAGATCACGCAACAGCACACCGATTCGCTGCTGCGGATCGAAACTCATGAGAATGTACGCAGCCTTAATCTTTCCAACGCGGTTGCCGTTGCTGGGTTTGAAGCGCATCGCCAGATCTTGTCTTAAGCTGACGACTTAAATTGCACGCGGATCTCCGGCGTGAATTGCTGAATCTGGCCGTCTTTTTGCCGGCATTTCCCTTATTTCACTCCTTTTTTGTTTTCAAACTTTGCAAAAGCAACATATGCTTTTGCTGCGAAGTAATCTGTCGCGCTTGGTAAGCCTTTTGCCGCGTGTATTTCTGGCTGTTTGCATGCCGCCCACTTCGCTGTAAGTTGGTCAGAACGCATTTCGTTTCTCTGTTTTTTTAACGCTGAAGGAAAACTCATGAAGAGGTTTTGTTATCTCTTGCCTGTAACCGCCGCTTTCTTCTTGATTGCCGGCTGCGGAAAATCTAAAACTGAAACTGAACCAAAACCTAAACCCGAGGTTGTGCAATCGATGGACATCAAACAACCTGATGACTCGCAAGAGTAAAAGTCGGATGACGCTTAAGTCTTCTGCGTCCACTACAGTTTGAAAAAAAGTGCTCAACGATCGGCGCTGGGAAACTCTGTAGAGGCCAATCCTGACAAGGATCGTATTCTCTTCTAACTGACGTCCTTTCTTTTATCTCATCCACTGGCTCTCGTGATATCTCTGTTTATAACTCGCGGCAATGAGAAGGGCAGAGTATATGACGTGCCTCCAGAGGGCGCGACCGTAGGACGCGATCTTGACAATTTGATTTGCCTAACTGACCTTGAGACCTCGAGGACGCACTGCCAAGTTCTCTATGAGGGCGAAAATTTTTTTCTGATTGACCTCAAGAGTTCCAATGGCACGACGGTCAATGGCAAGAGGGTTGCCCGCACGTCGATCAAGATTGGTGATCATATTCAAGTTGGGCAGACAGTGATCGTTGTTTTGGCGGCCAGCAGCATTCCTGCGCCCGATAATTCTGAAGTGCCTAAGTCGCGTGCTAAAATTGAGTCGACGCTTACCCCCGGACCCGTAAGGACTGAAAACTTAGAGGACAGTGATCGCTTCGTGGCGGTGATGAAAAGCAATCTGCAGTTCATGTACAACGCGTCGCTGGCCACCAGTCGTAAAGAAGTCGGTCCAATGTTGGACGACGTGTTGAGCTTGATTTTTGAGTGGACCGACGCTGATCGCGCCTGCATCCTGTTGCGCGATGGCCCCAAGAAACCGTTGCAGGCAAGAGCGGTCAAGCATCGCGATCCGACAAAGAAAGACGAAAAGCTAAAAATAAGTCGGTCGATCCTGAAATACGTTGACCACAGGGCCGAAGGTGTGATTTCGTCGGACCCACGTAATGATGGTAGTTTTGGTAAGTCTTTAAGTGTGATCGAGTCTGGTATCTCTGAGGTTATCTGTGTTCCAATTTGCGGACGCACGTACGGCATTGGTCTTATCTACATCGATAAATTAATCGAAACTCCCGGCGGCGAACTTAGCTTCAGTGAAGATCATCTGAAACTGCTTCACACGATCGCGCATCAGACGGCCGTCGCGATTGAGAATGAAGAATACTACGCGACGATCCTCGAGAAAGAACGCATGTTGGCTGTTGGCGAAACCGCCGAGAAGCTCTCGCATCGCATCAAGAATATTCTGCAAAGTATTAATGGCGGCGCGTTCTTGGTGGACGAAGGAATTGATAAGGCGGACATTTCAACGGTTGAAAAGGGTTGGGATATTGTCAAACGCAATCAACAACGCATCTCACGGTTGGTGTTGGAGATGATGCTGATCAATAACGACTATGTTCCCGAGAAGGAATCGTTTTGTGTCGTGGAAATGTTGGATCACGCGATCGAGACACAACGCGTTAATGCGGAATCATTGAAAGTGGAAATTGAGTACGTCTGTGGGATTCGTCCAGTCAAGGTGATTGGCGACCGGCGTTCGTTGCTGGATGCGGTCGAGTACGTGATTGCCGAAGCGGTTAAAAACAGCCGTAGTGTCGATGACCCAAAAGTTTTGGTTCGGCTGGAGTCTAATTTGGAGGTCATCGAGGTGTTCGTGAAATCTGCTGAAGCAGAAGTCGATGACATCAGCCAAGAATCTGTCTACAAGAGCGAGATTTTTTCGGCAGGAAAAGAGTTCTTTCCGGGGCTGGAGCTTTCGGCCAGTCAAAAGATTCTGCGTGGGCACGGGGGTAACGTGGACATCTCCAATGAACGGTCGCACGAAGAGTATCGGATTTGGTTTCCAGTCGTGTTGCCGAGCGACCAAGAGGCTAACACGATTGTTCAGAAAGCGCAGGGTACCAACGGGCCTTAGGGGCCGGCCTCTCGGGATCGCTCCAGCTTAAAGCTTTTGAAGTTGCACCAATACAAGCCCGAAGCGCGAGTGAGCGAATAAATCCGAGACTTTCCTGATTCCTTGCTTGCGCATTTTGAAGTTGCACCAATACAAGCCCGACGCGCGAGCGAGCGGATATTTCCGTGGATTTACGGATCCCTCGCTTGCGCGTCGGGCTTGTATTGGCTCCCCCGCTTGCGCGTCGGGCTTGTATTGAAACGTTTCGCGATTTCAAATTAACGTGCGTTTTGTCGAATAGGATGTAGAATTTGCTTTCAAATGTGTAATTTCAAAAATTGCGCGAGCGAGGAATGACCAGACAAAATCCGCTCGCTCGCGCGTCGGGCTTGTATGATTTGCGCTTTGGGATCTTATAATTTCAACCATGAGTAAACGAGAATTCAATACTGGTGAGCCGATTGCATTCTTTATCACGTGGACGACGTACGGAACGTGGTTACCGGGAAATCAGCGCGGTTGGAAACGACGTGGCGACGCAGATGTCCAACTACCGGATCTGATTTATGAATCATCGGCGCGGAAAAAAATGAAAGAGCCCGCGTTCTTACTTTCGGTTGCGGACAGAAAAGTTGTGGCTGACACCATTGGCAAACACTGTGAAATACGTCACTGGCACTTACGCGCGGCCAACCCCAGATCGAACCACGTTCATGTTGTAGTCACAGCACCAGAATATTCTCCTGAAACCGTTTCGGATCAATTCAAGGCGTGGTGCACGAGGAAGTTAAAAACCAGTTACCCAAAACGGCAACGTTTTTGGACAGAGCGGTCAAGTTGTCGATGGATCAATCATGAGGATGATTTGGACTCGGCGATCGTTTACGTGTTAGAAGCTCAAGATCGAAAAGGAGTGGAAGAATGATAGGACAAACGATTGACGCGCAATACAATCCCGACGCGCAATACAAGCCCGACGCGCAATACAAGCCCGACGTACAACACGAGCCCGACGCGCAATACAAGCCCGACGTACAACACAAGCCCGACGCGCAATACAAGCCCGACGCGCAAGCGAGGGTTTTGAGAGAATCTATATCGCACTTACCCATTCTTATTCCACGCTCGTACCATCTTATCCCTCGCTTGCGCGTCGGGCTGGTATTGTGCGCTACGCTCGCGCTGGCCGCTTTGAGTGGAACGATGCCAACGTTCGCTCAGAACTCCAAACCCAACGTTTTATTTATCGCGGTGGACGACCTGCGACCGGAGCTGGGGTGCTATGGCAAGGAACAAATTCAGTCGCCCAATATTGATCGGCTGGCAAATGACGGCACACTGTTCGAACGCGCCTATTGCATGGTGCCGACTTGCGGAGCGTCGCGAGCCAGCTTGATGACCGGATTGCGGCCGACGCGTAATCGCTTCGTCTCGTATGACGCCAATGCGGGAAAAGAAGCTCCCGGAATCGCAACGCTTAATACACACTTCAAGAATCACGGCTATCACACCGTCTCCAATGGCAAAATTTTCCATCGGCTCGACGACAGCGCAGCAGGCTGGTCTGAAAAACCATGGACACCATCAGACATTGGCATCAACTACCGGCTTGAGAAAAATCGCGATCTCGCTCGTCAAGACAAACCCAGACGCGGACCTCCTTTTGAATCCGCGGATGCTCCTGAGAGCGAATACCCCGATGCCCAAATTGCAACCAAAGCCATCGAAGACTTGCAGCGATTGACAGACAAGGATCAGCCCTTTTTTCTTGCCGTCGGATTCCTCAAACCACACCTTCCCTTCGTCGCGCCGAAAAAGTACTGGGAACTCTATGATCGCGATTCGATTCAATTACCGACCAACTACTACCCACCCAAAAATGCTCCGCGCGAGTCAATCCATCGCTGGGGCGAGCTACGTACTTACGCGACCGTTCCAGCCGAAGGCCCTGTGCCTGACGCCATGGCGCGCGATTTGATCCACGGCTACTACGCCTGCGTCAGCTTTGCCGATGCGCAGGTCGGCCGATTGCTGGACGAACTTGATCGTTTGCTGCTGGCCGATAATACGATCGTCGTTCTGTGGGGCGATCACGGTTGGAATCTGGGCGAGCACACGTTGTGGTGTAAGCACAGTTGCTTTGAGACTTCCATGCATGCGCCACTGATCGTGCGGGCTCCCGCCGTTGCAAGTGGCAAGCAGCGCACCGGAGCGCTGACTGAATTCATTGACATCTATCCTTCGTTGTGCGAGCTTGCGAAATTGCCAATGCCTGACCATCTTGAAGGCGAGAGTTTTGTGCCGCGTTTGAAGGATCCATCTCTGCCGGGCAAAGAAGCCGCCATCGGGCGATTCAAGCAAGGGGATACGATCCGCACCGACCAGTTTCGCTTCAGCCAATACACCAATCCCAAAGGAAAACAAACGGGTCGCATGCTCTACGATCACCAAGATGATCCTGCCGAGAACCTGAACATTGCAGACCTAGAGCAGAAAGCCGATGTGATCAAGCGACTCACAACGCAGCTTCATGAGGGGATGGGGAAGTAGCCGGTGCTAAAGGGGGTTGTTTGTTCCGATTGAGCGTGAACTATCTATTTCGAATTTCGTATTGCTAAACTTGCCTATTTTACTTGGCCGAAGAACATCGAGTCAATCTGCGGATTTAACCGATTCCTTGGTTAAAGAAACCTCTTCGAATGCCGGAGAGAAAACTTGGC
Organism: uncultured Pirellulaceae bacterium; assembly: GCA_938036435.1. GTDB lineage: Bacteria > Planctomycetota > Planctomycetia > Pirellulales > Pirellulaceae > Mariniblastus. The sequence goes on from CALHPU010000013.1 coordinate 7,985, forward strand.
TGTCTATCCACTCAATTACAGGTACACAAACGGCGTCACCGAAACCAAACAATTGCTGATTCACCCCTCCTACCAAAGGAAAGTCACCTGCTCCCTGCAGTCGCGCATACTCGACCGGACTCATCCATCTCATTCTCACGTCGCTACCTCGAATCACAATTATAATTTGGCGAGCGCTTCCTCCTTTTGGGGTCCGCAAACAACCCGCAATGCCGTCCATCCGAACCTCAGACCTCGTTGCACCATTCCTTTTGCGCCGATAGATCGTGCCTATAGTAGTCTTGCCAGATTTCCCGGCTTCCTCAACCCTTGCACGATGGGGTTCGGTCATCATGGCTAGATGTTTTGAAACCCTTATTTCGTCCCACCAGTCTTGTCCATCATCAACGTCAATCAAGTTTTGTAGATCAACTCGATCAACGGCGGGCTCTGTAATATTCGATGAAAACCAACCCGTTTCAAGATCGCTGCATCGCATCAGATCAAGCAGACGTTTGGGGCGGAGCTTTGGAAATTTCGCGATCTGATGCTCCCAAGATTCTCCCAGTGTGAATTCTGCATCCGAACGCACGAAAGACGTTTGCTCAATCACCGATTTGTGAATCCCAATGACAAAGACCCTTGGTCTACTTTGCGGAACAAAGTATCGAGCATCCAATTGAAATACGTCCAACCAATAGCCAGCTTTGGATAGCAATTGGCAAAGACTCTTAAAATCTTCGCCTTTTTGCGAGGAAAGCAGTCCGACAACATTCTCTAACATCAGAAATGGAACATCACCCATACGCGAAAGACATTCCATAAAGCCGAAAACCGCAGATGAATGACTGCCCGAGATTCCTTTCCAGTGCCCGGCCAATGACAAATCGACACACGGAAACGAAGCGGTTACTAGACTGACCGGTAACTCAATTTTTGACACGATCGAATTCGTTTCGAAAACGTCGCAAAGGTGGAAATCGGCGTCACCAAATCTTGCGACGTACTGCTCCTCCTTTTTAAGGTCATTGTCATTGGCATAAACACATTCCCAACCTGATTTTTCTAGCCCGCACCTGACGAGGCCAATTCCGGCAAAGAACTCGGCGAAGGTCTTTTTCTTGGTTCGCAACGTCGTTCTCGGCATTGGCTCTCTCCGTAATGGTGCACAGAGTCCGTGGACTGATTGTCCGCACTCACACAAATTATATGGCATGAAAATAGAAAATGTAAGGCTCGCTTTCGGCAACCGAGTTCGTGAACTGCGCAAAAATGCTGGGTTCACACAAGAAGAACTTGCGGACGCCGCAGAACTCGACCGAAGCTACGTCGGAAGTGTCGAGCGCGGCGAGCGGAATCTAAGCATTGAAAATGTGTGCCGGCTCGCAAACGCAATTGGTGTGTCGCCAGCAGAGTTTTTTTCATGGTGGAGAGACACGCCGTGAAGTGCTCTCAGCTAAACCATGTGCTCGCGCAACTTGCTGCGGCGAAGTCCGAGCTAAGTCAATATCCGCCACAGGAAGTTGATTGGTACAGTCGAGCGACAGAAACGTGCAAGGAATTGGTTCCGTTTCTTGTGGATCACGCTTTGGGCCTTCGCGAATACGTGGACGGCGTCATGAATTCGCCGTTTGTGCTCCGGAGAGATCTTTCTCGCATTTCCGAAATTGCCGCCAAGAGCAGTATGAGCCGCAGCAAGAAATTTAAGACGCTGTGGAAGTCAGTCGAAACGTCGGCTGAGTTTGAAAAACTCCTTTTGACGCATGTGGGCGGTACCACCGTAAGCAAGCTGATAGAAAAATACTTGATTGCCGAATCAGGGAACTACGCTTTGTTATCTAACGGAGCGAGTGACTATCCAGATCTTTATTCGAGCGTGAAAGATTATTCAAAGCTTCCAGCATTTCGGCGCGGGAAAAACCAAGTCTATGGTGCAGCTGTAAAAGGTAAAAAACAGCGTCCTGTGAGGGTGCCAGATGGTTTGGAAATAAAGACGTGCAGTAAAGCATTTGCCGTTGATTGTCATCATGCCCATACCGGACTACATCTAGTGCTTCTGTTCAACAAAACAGGAAGTGAGTTTAAGACTTTCGATATTCAGATCGCGTTCTTGCGAAAAGAACTTTACCGAATCACGAATCCAAGTTCTCCGACAACGACGTTGAAGGCATCTTTCAATGGCTCGCATTTTGTTTCGCTACTGTCCGAAGATGGGAAACCATCCAAAACCTAGCAGACCAAACCGGTTTATTTTTTAGAGTTTAGGCCAAGCGCAATCTCTAAACACAGTGGCGAAGACACGATTCTTAAATTGGCAATCTCAATCCGGTTGCGGTTCAAGTGAACTTCCACAAGCCCAACTGCGATATTCACTTCACGCGAAATCGGTAGGTGCCTGAACCGATTTCCAACTGCCACCATTGCCGGTTGCCCTCGGTCACCGAATTCATTTTCCCGGTAAACTCTTGATCGTCTTCCAACAAGGTTTTGCCTTGCCGTTTGGGAATCAACAACGTGGCAGTTGTGTTGGCCGGAACGTCGACCTCCCACTCAAATGATTCCGAATCGCTTTTCCATTGACTGCGAATTGGACCATAGGGAGTCTCTGTACGCGCTTTGACCCACTCCAGCTGATCGGTCAGGTGCGGTTTCAAACGTACTTGTTTGTATCCGGGGGCTGCTGGATCAGGACCAATGCCGCCAACCGATTCGTGCATGAACGCCGCGAAACCGCCATTCATCGGATGGTTGAACGAGTTACTGTACCGGACCTTCTTCCACTCAAAACGGCGTTCCGGCCACGTCGACAAACCACAATCCATCACATAGCCCGGGCCGGGAAACGTTGTGTCGGTCAACATCTTAAAGGCCAGTGCTTCATGACCTTGGTCGGCCAGAACGGTATAAAGATGTCGCAAGCCATGAATGCCACAGGCATGGTGTCCGTCATGTAACTGATTGATGTCGTGTACCAATGCCGCGACTCGGTCCTCGATCTCATCGGCATCGACCATTGCCAATTTCAACGCCATCACCGTCGCCGTTTGACTGCCGAAATGTTTGAGATCGGAGTCCTTCAAAGACTTAAGATACACTTTGCCGAAAGCCTGTTTGATCTCATCTGCCTCTTCAAGGTATTCCTCTCTGAGTGCCTCGTCGCCCAAGACGTCGGCCATTTGGCTGGCGATCGTTAGCGCCAAGTAGTAATACGCGGTTCCCGAAACATGAGGATGGCACTCCATGAACTCGGGAGCCTGACGTCGATCCCAGCGTGGCGGACACCAATCACCCAACCCATTTTGAATCACGCCCTGTTGGTTCTTATAGGTTCGAAAATAAGAAATGAAATCCTTAATGTGGTCGTAATGCGGCTTGAAAGATTCCACATCGGCGGTGTGCAAGTACATCTGCCACGGCAGGATTAAATACGCCACCCCCCAGTCGATGCTGGCCACCCGCGCCGAGCGTTTTCCCGGAGCGACGAATGTGGGAACGCCACCCAAGTCGTTCGGGAGTTTTGAAACTCGTTCTCCGACCTTGAAACCTCCGCTGCCATCGTGAAATCCTTTCGTCAGACTGTCTTGGATGTCTCGATTGAATTTTGAGTAAAACCTGAAGATGTCGTAGTTGTAAAAACTCAGGTCTGCGGTCGCATAAGCATCACCCAGCCAACCACACTTCTCTCGGTGGGGACAATCTTCAGGCAACGAATGCCAGTTCCCTTCAAGACTCAACAGGCTGGCTTCATATTGCCGATTGAGCATATCGTTAGAGCAAGAAAAGGAGCCCGTTCTCTCGATGGCACTGCGGACGAAGATAGCCTCAATGTCACTTTCGGCGGGAGCTTTGGTCAGCCCGCTAATCTCGACGTACTGAAAGCCTCCGTAAGTAAAACGCGGTGCCCACGTCTCTTCGCCATCGCCTTTGCAAACATAGACCAGCTCATGCGGACTACCCGGAGCCCCACCATAAGTGACTTGGTCCGCCCGCGCGACGTTCTTTGGCGGTTTCTTGGTCAGGACCTCCGCTGGGAACACCTTGATGACGTCACCTTTGTTTTGATTCACCTTGATCTCAACCCAGCCCGAGATGTTCTTACCGAAATCCAGCAGCCACGTGTCGGGGGCTACCTCGGTCACGGCAACCGGCTTGAGGCGTTCCATTGCTTTGATTGGCGGTAACAATTGCGGCCGCAGTTTGCTGTCGGCGCAAGGCGATGGAAGCTCGATCGCGTCTTGCCATTTCGAATCGTCCAGCCCGGGCTGAGACCAGCGTGGAATCTCCAGACGAGCATCGTAGGTTTCGCCCCAATAAACGTTGTCAAAAACGATCGGACTGGCAGTGGCTTTCCAACTGGTGTCGGTGCCAAATTGCTCGGCGGTCCCGTCGGTGTACTCCACAAACAGCTTGGCGCGCGCCGTTGGCTGCCCGTAGCCAAACTTTTTGACGAAGCCGAGGTTCTGTCCGAAAAAGCCGTTACCCAGCCAAACGCCCAACGCATTGTCGCCTTGCCTTAACGCCTCGGTAACATCGTGCACCACGTAGAGTGAGTGTTTCTCATAGTTCGTCTGGCCGGGGTCAAGAACATGATCGCCGATCTTGCTGCCGTTGATGTACAACTCGCTATAACCCAGCCCGCTGACGTAGGCTCGTGCCTTGCGTACGGGTTTGCTCAGGACGATTTCCTTTCTCAACAGCGGCGAGATGTGAGACTGTAAATCTTCCTTCAGTTTCTCATGTGTTCGATGGGCCAATTCGTGGTCACGCTTGGCCGCTGGCAGGCCAATCCACTGCGAGCCTTTCCAATCAGTTGGTTCGAGCAGCGCCATTTCCCATTTGGCGACATCTGACCAGCTGCTGTCATTGCCACGATTATCAGTAACACGCACTTTCCAATAGCAAGATTGGCGGCTGTTCAGTTGCTGACCTTCGTACGGAACCAAAACCGATTGAGACGATTCAACTCGTTGGCTATTCCATAGATCGGCTTTATCGTCAGTTAGCAATTCCGCGCTGCTGGCCACCAAAATCTGATACGACCGTTGTTCAATGGCTCTTGTTTCTGGATTTTCAGAGCGAATCTTCCAGCTTAACCGAGGCTTTTTGATATCCAGCTGAATCGGATTCCGCAGATGCTCGACCTTCAGGTCATACAGACCGATCGCATCGCCAGCCTCCGCACGCTCAACCGCACCAACTACTAATAACAGAGTAAGAAGTGAGACTATAAGAGTTTTCATCGTAAATCCGTGTTGCCTTTGAGCGTAGTTAATAAAAAACAAGTCCGAGACGCAAGGTTTAAACTTGCATATTTGTTTCAATACTAGCCCGACGCGCAAGCGAGGGATCCGGAAATCCTCGAAAAAATCCGCTCGCTTGCGCGTCGGGCTAGTATTAGTGCAACTTCAAAGCACGCAAGCGACGGATGGCGAAATCCTCGGAAATATCCGCTCGCTGGCGCGTCGGGCTTGTATTGTCGCAACTTCAAAACTTGCGTGTCGGATATTGATTCATTCTGTTTCGGGGCGCGTATTGGTTCTGGTTTAGGGATTGGGAAGTGCCATCAGCTTTCCAACATGCAGCTGAACTTCGGCACTAAGGCCTGAAAACTCCAAACGAGAATTCGGCTTGGGTGCGGCGTGAGTCCACGTCTTACGTTGGTGTTTCGGCAATGAGGCGTCGTAACTAAGCCGATTGTGCCACGTGTTGGTTACCTCGATGCTCAGCACATTCTCCCCTGACTTTATTTCACCCGTGATGTCCTTGCGATACGGAGCAGCCCAAAGCGCGCTGGAGTCGTTTCCGTTGAGTTTAATCTTAGCGATATTGCCGACGCGACCAAGGTCCAGCATCAGCCGCTCATCAGCTTTTAGTTGGTCAAGCGTAAAAGTTGTCTGGTAGGTCACCGTACCGGAAAAATGGCGCGCCGCCTTGTCTTCGAGTTCAGACCAAGGTTGAACGTTTGCCAGATCAATTG
>CALHPU010000014.1 GCA_938036435.1 uncultured Pirellulaceae bacterium
CCCCTCTGTACCCTAAAGCCTCCCGTCTTCTAGGCTTGCACGCTAATCAAGCGAAAAACCAGTAAACATTGCACACGCCCCAACGCCGATCCGTCTAGAATAATCTCGTGCCGAACACGATTGGCTGGAAGCTTACGCCACTTGGAATCTTACGCGGCGCGGCGCTGCGTTGTTGGCAGTTGATCCGGAACCGTTGGGAATGAGAGCGTCGCCGGTATTCGAAGCTGATTTTGCGTGACAAATTCGGCCAGATCAACCAGTTTGTCCCCGTAGTCTTCGAACCGGTATCTTTCGGAAACGCGTTCCTTGGATTTTTGTCTGATTCCTGCTGCGATCTCAGGCTGGTTGGCCAACAGGTTGATAACATTTGCTGCTTGTTCGTAGTGCGCGTAGGGGACGATGAACCCAGCGCCGTTATCGATCGCTTCGCAGGCCCCACCGGAGTCAGCGAAAGTGATGATTGGAAGTGACGAGGCCATCGCTTCGTGGATTACGCATGGAAACGGATCGACGCGCGAGGACATCATGAACGCGTCCGCGCCAACAAAGTAGGGTTCAACGTTATTACGCGGGCCGATGAAATGTACGTGGTCGCGAGCGGGCGTTTTCTCAAGATCAAGTTTAACATAGTGGTAGGGTGAATGCGTCCAACGCGCTCCCTCGCCAACCCAGACGAAGTGCACTGGAGTGCTGGATTGGTTGTTTGCGATGACTCGCCGGGCAATGTTCACATAGTGATCGATGCCTTTGCGGAGGTCTAGCGAGCCACAGCCAAGAACGATGAACGAATTTTCTGGCAGTTGCAGTTCTTTGCGGATCTGCGAATACGCCACCTCGCGCGTGATGCCCGTGCCAAACGTTGGATCCAGCAACCCTTGCGGAAGGACGATTGATTTCGAATTTGGGATTGGAGTTTTCTCGTTGGCCGCTTCTTGAACTGCGTTGACCGGGAATACGACCTTCTGCGCCGTCTCGTAGACGCCTTGGTAGTCTTCCTCCGAGTAGGAAGAAGGCAACTCGTGGACCAACATGATGACGGGGATGTCAAGTTCCGCAATCTCTTTGGCGATGTAACGTGATTCCATACTGTTGCAGATCGCCAGAATGGGAACGTTATTCTTCTCACGCGCGACTACTTTGCCGATGCGTTTCTTTAGCTCAGGTGAACTCGCTTTGGGAAGATTCAAACAGTCAACAGCTGAATGCATCTCGAATTCTGTACTCAGATCTCCACCCGTTTGCAGAATAGTTTCGCACTGGATGTCGCAGGTGCCAGCGAAATGCTTGAGAATATTCAAGATGATTTTCGGTGCACCGGTGAGTGTTGCTTCGTGAGAAACAAACAGCACCCGCCGTTGTGGTGGCGTTTTTGAAGTGCGATTTTTTTTTGAGCGTCGAAAGAGTCTCATTAGGAGAGCTTCTTAATTGAGGAGTGGGTTTTGCGGAGGTTAACAGGCTCAGCTTGGTGAGGAAATATCAACTAAGGCCTTTTCGCTAGCGACGACGAACGCATTTCGTACAACATTCACGCACTTTTTGAGAACAGGTGCTGGAATTGTAAGCTTTCTGCGTCCGCTTCAGCGACGGAGCTGTCGTGAGCGATACGACCGTCCTGCATTACGATCACGCGGTCAGCCAGATCCAGAGAAGAGCGCCGGTGAGTGATGATGATGGTCGTTCTAGACTTGATGAACTCGGCCAAGTCGGCGTGAATTAAAGTCTCGGTCTGGCCGTCGATTTGACTGGTCGCTTCGTCCAAGATAAAGATGTTTGGATCGGCAACGATTGCTCTGGCCATGGCGACGCGCTGGCGTTGCCCCGCCGATAATTGATTGCCGTCATCACCCATGATGGTTTGGTATCCGTCTTCAAATTTGTCGACGAAATCGCTCAACCGCGCGATCTTTGCTGCCGCCAAAATTTCTTCATCGGTGGCGTTACGACGTCCGTAAGCGATGTTTTCCCAGATAGTTCCCTGAAATAAGTGCGAGTCCTGCGTCACCCATGCGATCTGACGCCTGATTTTGCGAGGGTTCACTTCTTTCAAATCGACCCCATCGACTTTGATGGCGCCGCGGTTAGGATCGTAGAACCGCGCTAGAAGATTAACTAGCGTCGTTTTTCCTGAACCGTTGCCGCCGACAATTGCGACGGTTTGACGGTAAGGAATCGTTAGAGACAGTTTTCGTAAAACGGGCTGGCGAGGCTTATAGCAAAAAACAATATCCTGAAATTCGATGCTCTGCTTGTGCTCGGGCATTGGCGTCGGTGGACGAGGATAGCTAATGCGTGGTGGAATGTCGTAGGTGCGAAATAAGTTATCACAAGCCGCGCCACCGCGTACGAGGACATTGACCACCTCGGTCATCTTGCGAACGGGATCGCTGGCGCCGGCCAAAAGTGCATAGAACAAAATTAGCTCGTTGGGCTTGAGCGGTGTGTCGGTGATTCGCAGCCAATCGCCAAACAGGTGAGTCTGGTTATTGAGCACTAGCCATGCGCCAGCCAAAAGCGCGATCGAAATCGAGATGATGCCTAAGACCTCTGTAATGGGCCGCAATAGTGAATCATAAAGCGATATTCGCAGAGACATGTTACACAATAGATCAGCGCAGGCTTTGAATCGTCGGCGTTCGGTACGTTCTCGATTAAAAATTCTGACTGTTTTTACGCCGGAGAAAGTCTCGATCAGAGACTGGAAAACGGACGACATGCCCTTCATTTCCGACTGAGTTGAATTTTTCATGCGGCGTGAAACAAGATTCACCAGCAGGGTTCCGGCGGGCACCATAACGAGCGAAATGAGCAGCAACGGCAGGCTGATCCACGCGGCGCAGACCAAGCAAGTAATCATCTTCAGCGGTTCGCGTACGCACTTGCCATAGAACATCATCAAGCCACCATTGACCATCATCATGTTGTGCGCAAGGTGCGTGATGATGTTTGATGTTCCAATCCCGTCAATTTTCTTCTGATCTAGCTCGAGTGCTTTGCGGTAATAGGTTCGTCGCATGTCCATCACGGTTTTACTGGCAACACGCGCTGTCAGCCACGAGGAGGCGACCAAGAAGAAACCTTTTAGAATCGATACCACTAAGAGGAAGCCGATTGCCCACGAAAGCGTTCCAAATGCGGTCTCGGGCGCATATCGGTCGATCAAAGGCTTGACGGTGGCTTCAAAATAACTCACCCGTTTGATTTGGCTTTTCAGTCCATCTTGTTTAATATTCAGCTTTAGCGCATAGCGGGATGCTTCATTGGCATCGGCGGCATTGTCGATCGATCGTTCAAGTCGTGCGACCTCGGAATTGAGTTCGGCAATGCTTTCATGGCCGGATCGAATTTCGCCCTCGACCCATGTGACGGCCGTCTCGTCTTGCAAAACGACCACGACGATCGGGTAGATCGTGGTGATGCTCATGCTCCACAACAACGAGATCATGATCGCGCAGATGACAGCGCCGGCGATTGACCATTTGTAGCGTAGCGAGAGCCAGACTGCGTGGAAAAACGGTTTCATTCAGTATTCTATTTAGAAGGCGGACCAGACATGAGCCATCTTTCACATCTCGGTGGGGCGGGAGTTTGGAGATTTGCGGCATTTGCGTCAAGTACAATCCGTTCGCCTGATGTTTGTGCATTGGATACGTTGACTTTGTAAACGCTATCAATTATTTGCCACGGCCAAAGTGCTACCGAGGTTGCTGGCAGAAACGTACAATTTGACCGTAGAAATGAATTCCATTATCGGAGAGTAGATCACTTATGTTCAAGCAGCCCTTCAACCTGATTCAATGGATCGAAGAGAACCGCGACTCTCTCAAGCCTCCGATTGGCAACAAGTGTATTTATACCGAAGCGGATGACCTGATTGTGATGGTTGTCGGCGGCCCAAATGCGCGTCGTGACTTTCACTACAATGAGGGCGAGGAGTTGTTCTATCAAGTCGAAGGTGCAATTACGCTCAAAGTGGTGGTCGATGAAAAGATCCAAGATATCGTCATCAAAGAGGGCGATATGTTTCTGCTGCCTGCTAAGACGCTTCATTCGCCCCGCCGCCCGGCCGATACGATAGGCATCGTCGTCGAGACCAGTCGCAAGGAGGGACAAAAAGATGGCTGCGTGTGGTTCTGTGAAAATTGCGATTCGCGGGTTCACGAGGCCTATTTTGAATTGGGCGAGCCTAAAGAAATCGTGACCAAACTCGCGGCGATCACCAAAGAGTTCAACGAATCGGAGGAGATGCGGACATGCAAGAAATGCCAAACGGTCCTAGAGATGTAGGCCGTCAAAATTAGGGGCAATCCTTGTTTCCTTTCTGCACTGATTTACGAGATTCGACGCCCACCCTTACGTGCCAACCCTTATGCGCCAACCCTTATGCGGCAGCCTCATGGACGTTGGTAGGATTTCCACGAACTGAATTTATCAATTCAGCGATTGCCGATTTCATCGTCGGATATGCCGCCTCGTGATAGAGAGAGTCGGCGGGGAGATTCTGAATCAGCTTCCGATGTGCGACGCCCAGATTGTAGTACGGAATTCCCGGAAACAGGTGATGCAGCGCATGGTACCGCAGTCCTAGCGGGCAGATCAATTCGGTTAACCAACTTCCAGTGATGTTGGTCGAATCTAGAAACTGATCAAGATGCGAGACCGTCGAACCGTCGCTAGTGTAGCGATGAGCTGCAAGAGTGCGAATGTGGTTCATCGCTAGAATGAAGACCGCAAGAAGGTAGATCTTTGGTAAACGTTCGATCGGCATCGTCCCAAAGAACACCAAGCCAAACATCACGTAGACACGAAACGTAGTTAGCAGCTCCCAAAAAGTATCTTCGGCTGATTGAAGTTCAGGTCGTTTATGGTTTTCAAATTGAAAGTTGATCACCAGCGACGTTGCGTGCAAAAGCGTCCACCGTCTGAGTCTTGAATGGCATAGCGAAATGGGTGTCCAGACGAGGTAGCGAAATACGACCAACAGCGGCTGGAAGAAGATTTGCGTCAGGAAAATGAACACGCCACCCATCGTTCCGCTGGCCAGTGGCAAGTACTCTCCATCGTTTTCGGTCCCGTAGTGCCGAGTGCTGTGATGATGCAAGTGGCTTTGGTAAGTAAATGAAGGGACCATCATTGGAACGCCAGCGAAAAAGTTCCAGAAGCGGCGAAAGAACTTCATCTCTCCACCGGGGAGATGGACTATTTCATGGATGAACATTGAAGCGCGATAGATTAGGACAGCCGCCCCCGAGAAGCACATCCAAGCAAGCGCCGACGACATCGGCATTGCCAAATAGAAGCTCGCCAACACGTATGCGGCAGTGACTGAAATCGAAAAATCCAGCCAATAGACCACCGGCTTTACCGTAAAGAACTCTTGACATATCGCGCGAGCCGACTGGTAAAACTCGCGGTGACTATCTGCAGTAGCGGCGGCTTGTTTGCGCCCCGCTTTTGACTCATTTCCCATCAATTGATTCATGGATGACCTCTCATAGTCTTGAACAACGTTCATGCAAGAAGCTAATCTCGTGCCAACGTTTTAGTCGGGTGTTTTCCTTATTCCTTACGCTTTTTTTCCCTTCAAATATTGCAGTAACGTTTGTTCAGATCGTACCGCTGGTTTTGTTTATAGGTTTCAATTTATCGCTTGAAAACGTTCCTCGTTACTTAGATAGTAACATTGCTCGGGCCTGGTTTCGAAAGTACGCCCGGCACTCGATCAGCGGCTAAGTTCTGTCCGCTTTGGTCGATCTGAAGCCAAATTGTGTCAATATTAATGAGTGTGCGTCGAATGGTATCAAGTAGGTCCCGAATCTTTCCTAAAAAAAGCTATACTGACACAGGCGATTTTGGTTTTAGGATTCTCTCGCAACAAGACAGGAAACTCCCTCTATGAATATTACTGACGCGGCACCAGTAAATAACACGGGCTTAAACTGCAGAGGATTTGTCTCGGGCATCCTAAGTCTATCACTTGCAGTTTGTATCGGTTTTGTCGGATGGATGCCAAATAACACTTGGGCTCAGACCGAAGAACTTGCAGCACAGAGGAAAGCTGAAACGGATCGCTTTTTCGAAGACGCCCATGAAGCACTCGATTCGGCCTTAGAGTTTTTTGACGACAAAGAAAAATTGCCTGCCGAACAGGACCTAAGAATTTATGACTTTATGAGTGCGACCAAAGAATCGCACGAGAGGAAGATCGAGAGTTATCTCGATGCGGCCGCCGAAGCGTTGGGGCTTTCGAGTATTTCAGACCGGCGAATACGAATCGGCGATTTGAGAAAGAAGATGGCCGCTTTGCGGAAGAATATCACGTTCTATCAACGCAAGAAAATTTCAGCGCCTGAAAAAACCTACAATCCTCTAACGGTCACCAAAACGGGTTACCAAAAGAAAATCGAATCTGCTAAATCGAGTATCGAAGGGCTGGAGATCAGTATCGCCGATGAAAAGGCGGCGCTGGTGGCTGAGCTAAAACGGATCGGCATGGACCTAGACGAAGAGAAGATCGATCTGCTGCTGGAGTCCATCACAGGAGATGAATTTGTTCGGGTTTCGATCATCTTTGACAACGCCAAAGCATTTGCCTTAGAGTTGGAACAGCTAACCGAGAAGACAGGTGAGGATTTAGAAGCCGCCAAGAAATATTACGGCGTCTATTTAATGCTGTTGAAAACGGTTGACCGATTGCAGAACAAGTTTGTCGAGAACGTGGATGCGGTCTACTATCCAAAACTGAATGAGTTTGCCGATGCCGCTCAACAGAACATCGCCCACGCGGAGAAGTCGATTGAGGCTGGTGGTAACGTGGAAGTGCTCAATAACAACATCTTTAGCAACCAGACCGCTTTCGAAGCAACGCAGCTGTACAAGCAAGTTTTGTCGCAACAGAAGCACGAGATGATGATGGCCAATCTGGAGTGCCGCAAAAATATTCTGACCGCCGCTAATACGTATAAAACGGTTTCGCTTTCGAAAGATTTGGCGAACCTTCTTTCAACCAGTCGCCGCGCTTTTGATTCAATCGCGAATTTGACTGTTCCCGATTTACGACCTTTTGAGAATGCAAAAATGCGAGAGGCATTCGGTAAAATTACCCGCGAGTTGCGCAAATAGCTTGAGGAAATCTATTGCGGCGCGAGAGACAACATCGTTGGCGTGATGCTAGGCGCAAGAAAAGCCCGGTCTCCACTGGGAGATCGGGCTTGATGAAGCGGTGTTCAGCGCGCGTAACTGCTTTGGTTTGCGAAGCCAACTTCTACAACCGACTAGCGTCTACGGCGAAGGAGGCCACAGGTTGCGGCGAACCCCCAAAGAACAATCGAAGATGGTTCTGGAATGGCAGCAACGGTTGCCGAAAAAGTATCAATTGACGCTGCGTAAGGTGGATTGGCTGCAGGACCAGGAAGGTTGGCTTCAATCCGAGCAATGTTCTGACCACCGAGCGCAGTGAAACTCAAAATCTCACCGGCATCGCCCGCGTTGCCATTCAGGTTGTTCACTTGAGTTGACAACGTTTGAAGTGTGTTCCCGTTAGCATCGAACGAAGTGAATGCGGTGGCTGCACCTTGGGCGAGGTTCGCAGCGTGGAACGAAACTGCAGTTGCACCGCCTCCTCCAAACAGAATCTCACCAGTGTCACCTGTCGATGCAGCGCCGTTGAAGCCACCGCCACCGTTAATGAAGAGATAAGCAGCGGGGCCATTGTTGTACGCGGCACCAAAGAACCCCTGCTGCTGCTGCCCACCAGAAAAAGTTACCAGCCCGCCGAGCACCACGTCAGATGTGGAGCCAGTGACAAATCCATCGCTGGTATTGAATTCAGTAGTGAGTGTTTGAGCGTTTAAGTTTGCGGCTAGAGTTAAAGTCATCGCCACAGCAATCAAGTAATATTTCATAAGTTGGAAATCCTAGGTTAGAAAACGATCTTCGAGCAACTCAGAGAGGCAAACCCCGCACGACAGTGGCCGGGATACTCAATGAGTCTCCGATAATATCTTTCTCTGGCACATTTAAGATGAGAAATCAAGTAAAACTGGCAAGCGTTAGAATGCTAACACTGTTTCTGAATGGTGGTAAACAAACGGCCGGCATAAATCGTCGTGGGCAGTGAAAAGTGAGGTGGTGGAAATGGGAGGCGTGCGAGGTACCTATTACGTGGTAGATGGCAGATGATAGACGGGACATCTACAGATTGGACTTGAGTGTAAAGCGTAGAGGGCGTTTCAAAACCCAAATTCATTTATTGTGTGCAGTTGGATTTGCCAGAATTCCTCTGTCACTCAAGGTAAATCGAACTTCTGGCGAACTCCACAACTCCACTATAGCTTTTGAAATGCCCTTACCGGTGGGGCGTCTGTTTTTAGTGTCAGCGAAAGACAGACCCACCATTTATTCTTGGAGAAACTTCATCAATGACTGTTCGTTTGCATATCTATTTCTCAGGCCGGGTCCAGGGCGTTGGGTTTCGCTACACGTGCGTCCAGCAATCGCGGCATCATGCGGTAACTGGGTGGGTCAAGAATTTGGATAACGGCAGTGTGGAGATGATTGTCGAGGGGGAGTCCTCGGAATTAGAGGCCTACGTAATAAGTGTTTCCGAAGCGACGCACGGCCGTGTGGCAGACGTCCAAACAACCAAGTCGGTCGCGACCGGTGAGTTTTCCTGCATGTCGGTGGTTCATTGATTTTCACCGTGCGATAAAAGTCGAAACGGGTTAGGATGATAGGATGGCCACTCCAATCACCAAATTTGACTCGAAAACTCGACCGCGCGTGTTTGTTCTCAGCTCGGTCGATCATCGTCCGCATCTGGCCGGCGAAATTGCCAGATTGCGTCAAGTGATTCAACAGCACGTAGACATCGTTGGCGAGGATTCCGACTTTTCAGACTCAATCAGCACGGCGGAGACCGATTTTGCGATTGTGCTTGGTGGCGACGGTTCGATTCTTCGCGCGGCAAAGCTGCTGGGAGACAACCAAATACCTGTTCTCGGCGTGAACCTTGGTAAACTTGGTTTTCTTGCCGACATCCGACCGGCGGCTCTTGCAGCGGCGCTTCAGGCAATTGCAGCGAACAAATACAAATACATCGATCATTTGATGCTGAACTTGCAGGTCTTTAGGGGCCAGAAAAAAGTCAGCGAGAATGTAGGCCTCAACGAAGTTGCGATTTTGGGTGGGCCGCCGTTTAATATCCAGATGATCGACCTTTATGTCGATGGACAGCTGGCCACTTCCTACAACTGTGACGGGCTGATTATCAGTACGCCGGTGGGTTCAACGGCCCATAACCTCTCGGCAGGTGGTCCGATTCTTCGAAAAGATCTGCAAGCATTCGTGATATCACCTATTAGTCCGCACACATTGAGCGTGCGTCCGGTGGTCGATTCGGCAGATCGAGTTTACGAATTCGTTGTGACGCGTCCAAATGAGTCAACTTCGGTAGTTTTGGATGGTCAAATCATCACGCGTGTGCAATCCACCGACCGCATTCGAGTGGTTCGTGACAAATCGGTCTTTCAATTGATTGAGGTTACGGACAATAATTACTACTGCACTCTCCGAGAGAAGCTTGGCTGGAACGGCGAGTTTAAAAAATAAGGTGATGGCTGGGTGAATATGCCCTGCTCCATTTTCACATTTTTCGTAAGGAAGCGAATAGGTGATGGTTCCATTTGTTGTCAAACGCGGCGGATACTTGCGCGAGAGAAAAATCTCTGCGATGCTCGTACTCTCTGCTGCTCAAATTCTTACTTTGACCGTGTCGTCTGTTGCATTGGCCCAACAGTCAGCTAAACCGGTTGATGACTTTGGCTCGAGAGTCAGCGCTGCCACCAATCGGATCGCCGATTCCCTTGGGGCGCGTTCGACTTATGATTTACGGTATCGCCTTGAAGAGGGGCAGTCGCTTTCGTGGAAAGTCGAGCACGTTACGACTACAAAAACGCAGATCAGCGGCACCACCGAAGAGGCTTCGGCGCGCGTTGAAACGCTCAGCACTTGGAATGTGACTGACGTCAATAAAAGTAATGGTCAGATGGTTTTTACCAACACCATTGATGCCGTCAAAGCTTGGAAAAAGGTGGGCGAGGAAGAACCGTCGACCTACGATAGTCGAACAGCAGTAAAAGTCCCCGACGAGTACGCGAGCCTTGCCGAAACGCTCGGCGAGCAGCGATCACGCATTACGATCGAACCCAATGGCGAGATTCTCGACCGCCAATCGGAGTACGTTTCTACTGATTTTTCAACCGGCGATGTGACCGTTCCTTTACCGAAGGGGCCAATTGCGATCAAGCACCGCTGGAACGTGCCGTTGAACTTTCAATCATCCAATGAGAATGGTGCGAAAGTAAATTTGAAGGCTCGTCGGTGCTATGAATTTCGAAAGGTAAAAGATGGAAAGGCATACATTTCGTTTCGTACGGAGGTTCTTACGCCAATCAAAAGCCACACCGTTCGTTCCAAAATCCTGCAAAAGATGATCAAAGGTATGATCGTTTGGGATATGGCCAAAGGACTTCCCGTGCAGAAACACGTTCATTGGGACGAAAAGGTTCAAGCGTACAACGGTGCCGACAGTTTTCTTAAGTACGTCGGCCGCATGACGGTCAAATTGGTTGATTCCCGAGAATTAGCCGAGGTCGAGGCGGTTAAGCGCGAGAAGACATTTGTTTCACTTCAGCCGTTGAAAGTTGCGACGGTGAAACTTCGCTTGCGTAACGAACGACCAGAATTGCGTCGATAATAACGGCGATGAAACACCGATTTGTGCTGTTCCAACAAGATACTAGTGGTCTGTCAACATTTAATTTTAGAGTAGCTGGATTCGCCAGAATTCAGTTCAGCAGCATAAAACCGAAGTCTGGCGACTCCGGCTACGATGACACACTCTAACTTCCATCCCTGACAAACTACTAGGATCGTTTTGAGTGGCGTAAGCTTCCAGCTTGCGAATCCTATGCAGTAGTATGCTGGCAAGCAGGATGCTTACCCCACTTTTGAGACGCTAGACGCCTCGCTACAAAAGTCTCAGAGCTTTGGTTGTGCTGACAGCAGGCGAGGATTGATCTTGGTCCTATCACGCTTTTTACCGTACAATTTCGGCACCTTGTCTTGATTGAGTTTACTCAACTGGGCCTGCGAAATTGCAAGGAAGCATTTAATCGCTAGTTGAACGTATGAAAAATCTCCGTCGAGCGTTATGGATGACGCTCAAGTATCGCTGGTCCCTAGTCGGATCGTTTATTTGCTGTTTGTTCGTGGCTGTCTTGTGGGGCGGCAACTTGGGCGCCGTCTATCCGTTTGTTGAAATTGTGCTCAAAGGCGATACGCTGCACGAGTGGATCGACAAGCAAGACGATGAAACGCTCTCTGCGATTGCGACCATAGAAGGCGAGATCAAGACGCTCACCGCCAATGGGCTCAACGAAGAAAATAAGAGTGCGTTAGCTCGGCTGAAATCGAACCTTGGTACCGAGCAAGACAAGCAGTGGTGGAATGAGGCGTTGCGGCCCTACATCGAGGATTGGGCACCCAACACAGCTTTCCAGACGCTGGCTTGGCTGATGGGGCTGATGTTTATAGGAACGGTTCTTCGAGGAATCTTTCTGATGGGCAACATGGTTTTGGTCGCGCGTGTCGGGCAGCGCACCGTTCTCGATCTGCAGAATGATGTATTCCGAAACGTCCTGCAAATGGAGACTTCTGAAATGGAAGTCAAAGGAACGGGCGACTTGATCAGCAGGATTCGCGGCGAGACGTCCGTCGTCGGCCAAGCGATTTCAGTTTTGTTCGGCAAAACAATTCGCGAACCGATGAAACTTGCGGCGTGCTTGATTGGTGCGGCTTGCGTAAACTGGCGGTTGCTGATTCTGTCGTGTTTGATTTGCCCCATCGCGGGTTACCTAATGATCTGGCTGGCCAAAGTCACCAAACGTGCGAACAAAAAGGCGATGGAAGAATCGGCGAAACTGTTAGACAGACTTTATCAAGCACTCACCTATCAGCGTGTCGTCAAAGCTTTCACGATGGAAAGTGGCGAACGGGAGCGTTTCGAAACCGTGGCCAAGGATGTCTATCGCAAAGCCATGAAGATCGCGTGGTTCAACTCGTTCTCGCGTATCAATAATGAAGTGCTGGGCGTGACCATGATCAGCCTGTCCGTATTGGCTGGCGGCTATCTAGTGCTCAACGGGCAGACCGAGCTGTTTGGGATAAAGATGAGCGCTGCCAAGATGGACTTCGGGCGCGTGATGCTGTTCTTCACATTTCTCATTGGAGTAGCCGATCCTCTGAGAAAGATGGCCGATGTCTACAACACCATTCAAGGCGGTGTTGTCGCGGCGGACCGCGTTTTTCCACTGATTGACCAGACGCCGGCGGTTCACGATGTGCAAGAGCCCGTAAAGATTCCCGACGGAAAACTGGAGGTTCAATTCGACAACGTCACGTTCAGCTACAACGAAGATCGACAGATCCTCAATGGGGTTTCCGCCACGATTCCAGCCGGTTCATCAGTTGCCATTATGGGAAACAATGGTTGCGGCAAGAGTACGCTGATCAACCTTGTGCCACGATTTTACGATGTGGCCGGAGGCAGCATTAAACTTGGCGGCGTCGATGTTCGCCATTCGAGTCTCCAAGGTTTACGATCTAGAATTGGGTACGTCACGCAACAAACGATGCTGTTCAACGACACTATCGCAGAGAACATAGGTTATGGCACGACGACTGCAAGTTCTGCAGCGGTTATCGAGGCTGCGACCAAGGCGCATGCTCATGATTTTATCTTGCAACTGGAACAGGGGTACGATTCTCAGATCGGCGAGCACGGAGGAAAGCTCTCTGGTGGACAACGCCAGCGATTGTCGCTCGCTCGCGCGATTCTTAAAGACCCTGACATCCTGATTCTCGACGAAGCCACTAGTCAAATCGACATCGAAAGCGAAACGCTCATCCACCAGACGTTGGCCACATTCATCAAGGATCGTACCACGCTAATCATAACGCACCGCGTCTCAACGTTGGAATTGGTAGATTACATCATGTTGATGAATGAAGGCGAGGTCGTTGATTTTGGAACACACGAAGAACTGATGGCGCGATGTGCAGAATATCGTCGAATTCGAAACCTTGATTTCCAAGAGGCCGCCTGATGGGATTGCGTGCCTGGTCACAATATAAAGATCAATCGACAAGTAACGTTCCGTTTGAACACATCAAACAGGGCCGCGAGATCTTGTTGAGTCAAGCCGAAGCGATCAACGCCGTCGGTAAGAAGATGCCTGCCGATTTCCCACTGGCGGTAGAGTTGATCGCCGGTTGCAGCGGCGCGGTGATCGTCGTGGGGATTGGAAAAGCTGGCTGGATTGGTCAGAAGATTAGCGCTTCCCTAGCCTCCACGGGGACTGCGAGTCATTTTCTGCATCCGTCAGAGGCGATTCATGGTGATCTTGGTCGTGTCAAATCAGACGACGTGGTTTTGATACTCTCCAACAGTGGCGAGACAGCGGAGATCGTCAACCTGTTGCCGCGTCTTAAAGATCTGGGTGTCAAAACCATCGCAATTACGGCGACAGTTGAATGCCGCCTAGCTCGTCATGCTGTTGCCGTCTTGGATTTTGGTAAAGTGAAAGAGTCTGGGCATCTTGGTCTCGCTCCTTCGGCCAGCACGACGGTCATGTTAGCCATCGGTGATGCATTGGCTCTGACGGTGTCACGTTTTAAAGATTTTCGGGCGACAGATTTCGCCAAGTTTCATCCGGGCGGATCTTTGGGACTAAAGTTGTCCAACGTTACTGAGGTGATGCGGCCGATTTCGAGCTGTCGGATTGGCTTGGAAACTGACACGGTCCGTCACCTATTCATCAGCCAAGGAGGTGCAAGGCGCCGTTCGGGGGTGGTGATGCTGATGGGGCAATCGGGAAAACTGACAGGGATTTTTACCGATAGTGATCTCGCGAAACTACTTGAGCGGCAGCAAGATGATCTTTTCGACGGTCCGGTAAGTTACGTCATGACGACCGAGCCGATCACAATCAGCGCGTCCGAGCGCACCAGTGTCGCAATCGAAATCCTTGCTGCCCGCAACATCAGCGAACTGCCGGTGGTTGACTCGCATGGTCGCCCGGTAGGTTTAGTCGATATCACCGACATCGTGAGCCTGTAAGAGTCGTGTTCGCCTCGAAGCTAAAGGCGAGTGCTATATCCAGATTAAGTTTGGGCATTGGCGGTTCAGTCCTTAAACCAAAAGAACGCGAGCCCTCCGGTCCCCACCGTAAGTCAATTGGTATTTATACCCGACGGCTTGCGCCGTTACGCTTGAAGAGCGAATGGGCAACCCGAAAATTGAAAATGGATGAACTAGTCCTTCATCAGCGCTCGTAGCAACCACTGGCGAATCTTTCCAAGCGGCAGCTTTAACCAGATGCGCTCGTGAATGTAGTACAAAATAAATTTTGTGAAGAACTCGACGCCCGCAATGGCTAATGCGACGTGATCGAATTTTTCAAGAACGACGCCAGCGATGATGAACGTCATCGAAGTGGCAACAATGCGCCATGAAATCGACTTTTTTAAAGTCCGGCTCTTGTCCAATCCATCGCCCTTGCGGAAACGTTCCCAAACACGCTCATGGGCGAAGTAAACGGCCAGTTTGACGAAGAACTCAGAAGCCCCAATTTTTAGAGCGTCACCGATGGCTGTATCGAAGCTGAACTCTGCTTCGAGCACCCAGATGACGAACACGGCCACCACGATCGTGTCTATGGTCGCGACGATTCTCCACGAGATGCCTTTGAGCAGGCTCCGTAAAGGCGATTCGCGGCGAAATTGCGGCATGGTAAGAAGTGGGCACAGAAACGGAAGAGACCGTTCCATTTTGACTGCAACGACAGAATTTCAAAGTATCGAATTAGTCAATTTGCAAAATTAAACCGTTGCGAGGTCGGTTTTTCCTCCGCGGATAAGCCGACCGGTCCGGCCAAACAACTGTGCTGTTTCTTCCTAAGCCAGATCGCGATCTTCGAAGAAGACAAGCGCTACTAAAGTTGCGATGGTGCCGTAGAGCAGCGTGCCGATGACAATCCAACCCGTGTACTCTAACGGTACGAAGGTATTAGTGTTGATCGCCGTTTCGACACTGTAGTGATCAAGGACAGGGAAGATAACCGCAAGCAAGTTTCCAAAGGCCACGACTGGTTCGAAGCTGGAGAGATTAGAGTTTAGAAACTGCGGCGTGAGGTGTCCCAGCACGTATATCGCAAAGCAAATCAAAAAGTTTGGCAGGGTGCTCAGGCGTGTCGAGATGGCGACGCTGATTCCGACAAACGTAATGACCTCCAAAAAGTACAGCAGTAACGCCGGCATGACGAAGACTGCCTCGTTGAAGCACTGCACCCAATCTTCAACCCTTTTCGAATTCTCACGTCCGTCGTATATCGGCTTGTAGGCGGTGAAGATGACAAACCACAGGCCAACGATTACGAACAGCAAAAAGATGGCTAGTGAAATTCCAGTGAACTTACCAAGAATGAACTGGCGTCGCCCGACAGGTTTGGAGAGGACGGTCAAGGCAGTGCGCCCTTCAATCTCTTCAGCAACCGATTTACTGGCCGCCCATATCGCGGTGAAGATCGCCAAAACGCGAATCAGAGTCAGTCCCGAATCTTTGTAGAGCTTGATGTCTTCGCCAAAGGTGTTGTAAGGAATGAAGATCGACAGGACGACAAACACCATGCCAATGCCCACGACCAGCATGAACAAGGGTTGAGATACCTCAGTTTTAAAAGTTGAAAGAGCGATTGCAGCCACTTTGGGTGCCAACGCGTAGAACACAAGATACATGAGGTACATCAACACCACACAAGTCGCTGCCGCAGGAATCAGGGCGACTTCCGGAATCACCGGCTCTGTGATAACAGATAGTTCAACGTCCGCCGGACCGCTGCCAAGGTTGTTGACGTACAGTTTATTGTATTGCTGTTCTTTAATTCGTGTGGATTGCTTTGAAATCCGCATTTGGGTGTCGGATCTTTCGATGCCGTAGATGTTTGTTGCGTCCAGATCACCGGTGATCTCCTCTTCGCTTATCTCTAGCTTCTGATTCGACTTCACGGTGATTGCCGCCAATTCAGCACCATCGAACCAAACTTCAAAAACATCGCCTGAGTGATTGGGATCGCTGGGCGGAATGGTCTTCTTGATGGTCGTGGTTCCGACATAAGGCATTCGTCCAAGCGAATGCATCATTTCGGTGGGGTTGTCAACAAACTTGACTATGCCAAACCCATTGAAAGGAGCCAGTAGAAAACCAAGTAGTGCGAAGATCGTGAACACGATGCAGACCCGATTGATCCACCACAGAAAACTCTCGTTGACGACGCTGGAAATTTCCCCCGCCATGCGTTTGGAGGTCAGCACCCACGCCGCATATCCAATCAGCAAACACGTCGGCACCACAAACGTCAACGCCAACAAAAAGTTATTGGTCAATTCGATCGAGCCGTAGCTGTAGTAGTAAAAGGCCAGATACATCGCGAGGTAGATCGTAGCCAATGTAAGGCTCAATACGTGCCAGCGGCCGGATGATTCTGTCACCGAATTGAAAAAAGGGACTCTCTGCAGAATGCTCAGCTTAAGCACCATCGCCAATGACAAAACAAAGCCGATCGCGATTCCCACCGAAAGCAGCCAGACGGGCGTCAGCCAGTAAGTGATTTCCGGTTTTTGGGCTAGGAAAAGGAAGTTGGAGGTCAGGTCAGGCATTCGAGTCTTCGTTGATCAGGATTGACTGTGCTATAGGCCGGTAGACGATTTTGGCAGGGCATGGCCGACGAGAAAATCATTTCCTCGCGCCGTCGATTTCTTTGCTACGGTCATTATGCAAATAAAGTTCAAGTTGTTCAAAGGGCTAACGGCAATCCGGCAGAAAAACGGCCAAAGACCTAATTAATAGCTGTAGATCAGACGCCATGTGAGGATATGCAAAAGTGTCGCGCAAAGGACCAAAGCAGGGCCCGTCGGCTGTCGCCAAGAGCCGCCGTCGTGAGAATCATCGCAGTTGGTGGAGTTTTCGGCCCGCATCTGAAGGCCGACACCTGATCCAACGCCTGAGCCTTGGTCGGTTGGGCAAGAGTTACCGGCGTTTGGATCTGCTTGGTTTGGATCTGCTTGGTTTGGATCTGCTTGGTTTGGATCTGCTTGGTTTGGATCTGCTTGGTTTGGATTTGAATGAGTTCGACTAACAGCAGATAGGAGCAGCCAAATCGATAGGGTGACCAATATGGACTGCCATCCCAGAGCAAATCCGACTAGCGAAAAACTTGCGATCAATTGCTGTCTCGCGACAGGGGGCTGGGAGGTTCCTGCCAAACCGGAAACGAAACTCGCCGAGACGCCTGCAGCAACTCCGGTGGCTGCCCCTAGCGCCATGGTCAGCAAGCTGTCGGTATTGAAGGGAACAAGCGTTTCGTTAGCAGGTAGCGTCGGCAATGCTTGCCAAGAAACTTGCAATACAACGGGGCAGAAAAATGCAATGCCGGCCAGAATCAGGCCAGAGATTGCGATGTACGACAGAGGGATGCGGAATGATTCGCCAGCAATCATTGCGATCGTAAACAGAATAGACACAAGGGCTGCGTGAAAGGCAAACGTTTGGATCAGTTGTGCATTGGGGGAGAAAAGTACGTGTGCGATACCTGTGTAGTGAAGATCAGGCGCTGTAGGCAAGTTGAAACCCGCGAATACTATCTCAGCAAAGAACAAAACCAAGAAGAGGATTCCCAGAAGAACTTCGACCCATAGATAGCGTTGGGAGATGGGTGACTGACAGTGGCGGCATTGGCCCTCGTTCTTCAACCAACCCCAGATCGGAATGTTGTCTCTCATACTCAGTTTATGATCGCATCCTGGACAGTGGCTTGAGCCAAGAATGCTTCGTCCACGCGGAACTCGCCAGGCGACAACGTTTAGAAAACTGGCGATACAGCTTCCAAAAAACATAACGTAGGCATAAATGAACGCGTGCATGAGAACGCTGTTGCACTGCTCAAGCAGCGCGAGCGTATCGCTCAGTCTTGGAGAGTGGTATCCGGTTTTGGCCAGCAATAAGCTGACTTGGGGCATGATCACGAACATGACCAGTACCAGAAACACCATCACCCAGACGAATGCTTGAAGAATTCGGAATGCGACACGACTGGTGGGCACTGTGGGTGTTCTTTCGACGCAGAAGGTTTGTGTAGCCGAAGTCAGATGATGTTAGACGACTTTGAATGTGTTGCAAACAACGCTCCAATCTCTTGCGAGATCGGCTACCGAAAACTCTTCTAGAAACTGGCATTGTCGCTCAGATGCCTCCACTCTCCATCAAGCGGCGCTACTGTGAAACGTTCTTGTGAGAGCCATCGCAGTTGGGCGCGGATCCCGTTTGCTTACACTGGCAAAAGTGAGCCGTTTTGGTCTCTTCGGCGGTGAACACCATCGGCACAAAGTCAGTACCGGAGTGTGCGCCGTCACAGAAGGGTTGGTTGGCCGAAAGCCCGCATGTGCAATAAGCATACTTCTTTCCGGCTTCGAGTTCGACTTGCTTAGGGCACGTGGCGGCCACTTTAGGTTTGTCCATGGGGTGCTTTCTGAGTGTTTTGTGTGAGCGATTGAAAACAGACTCTATCTTAGATCGACGGTCTCGATTTGAAAATCGGGGCCAATTCAACGTTTACACAAGTTCCGAACAAGAAATGGGTGGCTTTCGTACAGTCTGGCCGGTCCAACCCCCTAATTGACTCACGTTGAAAATGGACTCACGTAGAAAAAAACGGCAATACTTCCTATATTCTCTAGCTCCCCTGTCGCACGTTTAGAGTGCCGCTTATTGGACCGTTCAGTTCTAACGTCTTTATGACCATTCTCGACCGATATTTGCTGTTCACATTTTTGCGAATCTTCGTCGTTTGCTTTCTGAGCTTCGCAGGTTTGTACATTGTGATTCACTTATTCAGCAATCTGGATGAGCTGGCCGCATTGAGTAAAGAGTCTAGTTGGCCTGAATTGATGTGGGCATTTTACTGGCCACGTATGGCTGAGTTATTTGATAAAACGGCACCGATTATGGCACTGGTGGCCAGTGTTTTTTCCGTTCATCTGATGCAACGTAACAGGGAGCTGACCGCGATTGAGGCTGGCGGTATCACAAAGTTTCGTGCGTTGAGGTCAGTGTTGCTTGCTGGTGTGGTTGTGGTCGCTTTGACGGTCGCGAATCGAGAGTTGTTTTTACATACTTTCAAAGACAGGCTTGTTCGGACGCCGCAGAATTGGCATGACCGAGGCAAAGTCAAAATGTCGATCTACGAGCACAGCGAGACGGGGCTGAAGGTGCGCGGCAACGAGTTTCTCATTGGTGACAAGAAGATCACGAACTCTGAAGTACAGGTTCCCGCCTCGATCAGTCGCGATTTATTCTCGATCCGATCGCAGTGGGCCTTGATCGTTCCAGCAACCGAATACCGACCGGCAGGTCTATTTTTGCATGGCGTGAGCAAACCAGATCCCATCAAGGAAGTGGCATCGGTCGTCGTTGACGGACAGCCATTGATTTGCACCCCACGGGATTTTCCATGGCTCAAAGAGGGCCAGTGTTTTATTGCGATCGTGATGGACCCGGACGAAATCGCCTACGGCAAAAAACTGGCTCAATACCGCACGACGCCTGAGATGATTGCGGCGCTAAAAAAACCACGTTCATGGTTCGGCAACGGTGCCTCAGACGAGGTTGCCGTTCATGTGCGTATTCTTAAGCCGATTCTCGATCTCACGTTGTTGTTGATCGGACTGCCCATGATCGTCGGCGGCGAGCGAAACATTTTTGTTTCCGCCGGAATTGGGTTTTTGGTGGTTGGTGGCGTGTTCCTTGTTAACCTTGGCTGCCAAGTGCTAGGGGCGGCTCATCTGATTGAGCCCGCAGCGCTGGCGGCGTGGCTACCGTTGATCATATTTGTTCCCGTCGCGGTGCTGTCGATGCGGAAGTTGAAAAATTAGTTTTAAGTTTACCGCTTAAAGGGAGCAAGTTTTGGATCGGAATCGCGTTGCACACTGTAAACTGATCACGGAAAGCGTTCTTCAAAACATGAGTTGGTCAGACGATCGCTTGCGGATTTATCCGCCAGAGGAAAGTCCGGGCTTCGTAGAGCAGAGTGGTCGGTAACGCCGACCGATCGTGAGATCAGGGAAAGTGCAGCAGAAAGCAAACCGCCGAACGGATGGCCTCGCCATTGCGTGGTAAGGGTGAAATGGCGAGGTAAGAGCTCACCAGCATCTGGGGCGACTCAGGTGGCTTTGTAAACCCCACTCGAAGCAAGGCCAAACAGAGAGGAGTGGCGGCTCGTCACATTTGACTCTCGGGTAGGCTGCTTGAGCCTGTCAGCAATGGCAGGCCTAGATAAATGATCGTCCCGTTCGCAAGATCGTGACAAAACCCGGCTTACGACCAACTCTTTTTTGTTATTTTGACTTCGAAGTGCAACCGCCCCGCTTGCTCGTCGCGCAGCAAACGGGACGCTTACGCTACGTGTTGAGGCTATCAGAGCTTATCAAGCTGCTTTGCGTGTCATCGTAGGGCGCGGAGACAGCGTTTCTGGAATCGCATCGCCGGCATCGTTCCACGGCAGTTTCGCCAAGGGCCCAGTGGTCGCTAGGTTGTTTCTCTCCCAGCGATGGGTGTTGAGTGAATCGAGTACTGATTTGGCAATCTTTACTGCTGCCGCACCTTGCTCAATGCTTACTTTGGGATCTCGGCCTTCCTTGATCGCCGCAATCCAATCTTGATGTTCGTCAAGGATCGCGTTGCTGCGTGGTACTTCTATCTCGCGCTTTTTCAAAATGTTCTCAAACAGTGAATTACGCACAAATGCCTGTTGCTCAAGCGTCAAGTGAAAGAAATCGAGTTCCCGGTTGCGAATCCAAGAAGGAAGTTCAATTAGTGTAACCTTCGATTGCGTAAAATCGATCTGAGCGAATCCGTCGGTGCCGAAAATTTGCATCGATCGTTCTGGAGTGAAACTACAGCGCGAGGCAGTCAGGTTAGCGACCGCACCGCAATCGAATTGCAGACGCGCTTGGGCCATGTCCTCGTTTTGCCCAAACATTGACATACCAATAGCGCGAGTTTCCATCACACTTCCTGGCATCATCGAATTGACCAAGTCAATGTCGTGGATCATCAGGTCGTAAACTACTCCGATGTCGGTTGAACGGAATGTGTATCCGCTCATCCGGGACGCTTGGACAAACTTTGGCTGTCCGATTTTGGCAAGCGCTTCTTTAAACGTGGGGTTGAACTGCTCAACATGACCGACCTGCACCACCGCTTGGTTTCGGCGAGCAATGTGGGCCAAATCTTCGGCATCAGAAATGCAATCGGTGACCGGTTTCTCGATCAATGTGTGAATGCCATTGCCAAGAAGTGTACTTGCCACCTGATGGTGAAAGCGGGTCGGTGTCGCAACGACGGCAGCATCAATTTGACCGATCAGGTCTTGAAAGTCGTTGACGGTGATAATACCAAACTGTTCTTCGATGGGCTTTAGCGCGAGTGGATTCGGGTCCGCTACTGCCACCAATTGAACGTTTGGATTTTCCGCCAGCAGTCGAGTGTGAATGCGTCCCAGATTTCCAGCGCCGATGACGGCGACTCGCAATTGACTCACGCTGCTTTTCTCCTTTGCTCGCGTCCTCGTCCGTGCCTTCCGGCCTGAGAAACGGCAATTTTATCAATAAAGTGTTCGACTTCTGGAATGAGGTCACCTTTGGCTTGCATGAGGTCTCGCACGTTGTCCAGTCCAACGCACGCTCGGTACATCAGGCGGTAGGCTTCCTTGATTTTCGCAATTACTTCTGGGGCAAAGTTGTTGCGCTTTAGCGCAACGATGTTGATACAGCGTGGACGCGCTGGGTTGCCGTCGGCCAGCATGTAAGGAGCAACATCTTGCATCACGCGGCTCGCACCGCCGACAAATGTGTAAGAACCAATGGCTCCGTAGTGCAGAACAGCAACCGAGCCAGAGAGCGTCGCGTGGTGATCAACGTGGACATGACCGCCCAACAATGTTCCATGCCCAATAATGACGTGGTCGGCCACATTGCAATCATGGGCAATATGAACCGAACCCATCAAGTAGCAATCGCTTCCAAGGCGAGTGTAGCCGTCTTCTTTTTCCGATGCTCGATTGATGGTCACGCATTCTCGAATAACGTTACGATCGCCAATGACAACCTTGGTCTCGGTCCCCTTGTAGCTCAGGTCTTGCGGATGTCCTCCGAGCACGGTTCCGGGGGAGATGAGGTTGTCTTCGCCAATTGTAACGTCACCCAAAATCGTAACGTTGTTGTAAAGCTTTGTTCCACGTCCAATTTTTGCCAAAGGTCCGACAACACAGAATGGTCCGATCTCTACGTCGTCAGCGATCTCGGCTTTGCGATCGACCACAGCAAGTTTGGAAATTTTAGGAGACATTGGTTTCGATTGCCTTGGTTCTTCGGCGAAGTCTTCAAAGGAATATATAGTCACGTATTGATTCGCTTATGCTGAAAGGCGTCTTTTGTTCGATTGTTGCTCTTCGGTCGCATCAGCTGATTGTCTGAGCAACTCAACGACCACTTGGGAGTTAAGTCGGTGACCCGTTTTGTATGCGGTGAACTTTCCAACGATGTCAGTTCCGATTAGGGAAAAGTCTCCGATCATGTCCAACATTTTGTGACGAGCGCACTCATTGTCGTAACGAAGTTCATTCTCGATGGGGCCGTACTGATCGAAAACGAGCAAATCTTGATAGCCAACGCGGGCGCCAAGTCCATCGGCACGCAGTTGTTCGGCTTCGGTATCCAAGACGAAAGTCCGCGCTGGCGCGATTTGTTCGCAGTAATCTGCTGATGTCAGAATCATTTCCCAGTGTTGTTTGCCAATGGCAGCGTGGTCGGGATAATCGAGGAGATATTCGAGTTCGAAAGACTGATTCTCTGCTGGGGCGATTTCAATCCAAGCGTCCTTGTTCCCGATACGCTTGGTTTGCGTAACTCGCGTAATTTCTCGGGTCGCATCGAGTTCGACTTTGCCCGCCGACTGCAACGCTAGAACAAAACCGATACTTGATCCGTCCAAACCAGGCATCTCGGCTTGGTTGACATGAATTTCGCAGTTGTCGATTTTCATTCCAGCCAATGCGGACAACACGTGCTCCACCATCTCGACCGCAAAATCGTTGCTGACCAATGTGGTTCTGCGTGGACCCGCAATGCGATTGGCAATGTTGGCCTCGATGCGCGGATGCCCCGGGAGGTCGGTGCGAACGAAGACGATGCCGCTGTTGGCCACTGCGGGATGAAACTCAAGTTTCACGTTGAGGCCACTCCAGAAGCCGAAACCGGCCACCGAGGTGGATGATGCAATGGTCGTTTGAGAGCGAATGAACTGAACCAAAAGTAATGCCTGCAAGGAAGTTATGCCGAAAAATGGAAGCTGCGTAAACCAGAAAGACCAGCAAGGCCGGCCCTTTCCAATTTCCTACCGGCGGTTGGTTTCACTGCCACGATCGGCAGCGTAAGTTCTGGCGATTTGACCAACGATCTCTTGTGTGATGTCTTTCTGGTTTGTGTGAAAGACGATACTGCTGTTAACCTTCTGCATGATGCTCGCAGGAACAGCTGGATCGATTTCCTGACTGTTGTATCGCATCACCATGCGCACGCCCTGCTTTTGAGCGTATTCGGAAATCATGGCTTTGATTTCGTTGTAGGTGTCAAAGTGCAGTTGAGCTTCCATTTTCATTAAGTCACGCATTTTGTTGCGTTGCTCAACTTCTTTTGCGGCAGACTTCTGAGCCAACCGAGTCTCCTCAGCCTTGTACTCAGGAGAAGTCGGCTCGTATTCTTGGAGCCCTTGGGCCTCTCGCAGAAGGTCCTGCTTCATTTGCTGAGTCTGAGCCTTAAATTGCTCGGCCTCTTGGCGCAAGCCTTCAAGTTGCTGGCCAAATACAGGATGGCTCTTAAAGATCATCCCAATATCGACTAACGCGACATTAGTCTGAGCCTGAGCTGTCGTAGGAGCCCAAAGTGAGGAGACACACGCTAGAGCTAAAATAGCAGCGGTGGTCAAACTTTGGAAATTGAAAAGACAATGTGATAGTCGTAGCGTAACGTTCACTTTCAGCACTCCTTGCCGTCGTGATAGTAATTCCTGAACAGATTTGGCAATCCCTTCGCCAAAAGCATCTGTAAAGGCCGTCTAAATTTTCTCTCATTGCCAATCGGCTCAGCCGACTGGCGTGGTCTCAGATCCAACCTAAATGTCTGATCAAATTTCCCTTGGGTTGATCAGATATTTTAGTCGGTTTGTCATTTTGCAGATCTTGTCAAAAGAAGTAAAGCCCGAAATTTGTGCTGGCACTTTCACTAACCGAATCTGCAAAACGATGCTCTGTATTTCAAAAAATGGTTTTCCGCATATCTAAATCGAGGAAGTCGTCGAAAATGTTTCTCTCAGTTCATCAGCGAGTTCTTCATACTGCGTGTAGAAACTGCGAGATAACATCGCGAGGTAAAAGTTTACCCCAAGGGAAATCAACAGCAACAACCACATCAATCGCAGCATCCGCCCATCACTGGCGTTACCTGATTCTGATTGGTCAATAAAATTTGATCCACTGTGGCTTCGTTTTGAGTAACCGTTGATGTCCATCGCGAGCGACTGGCCATTGAATCCATCGTACGCAGAGTCGCTCACGTTGGAGGACGCGACACGCGTATGCCGTGGGGCGGCTAAATCGCCGCCAAGTGTATAGGGCACCGTTTGGCTGACCAATGATTGAATTCGACCGCGCGAGCCATTTTGCGTTTGGTTATTGTTCTTCAGCGCCGCAATTTTTGAGTCGAGAGTTTTGCTGGCGGAATCGAGTTTCATCAAGTGGTCGATAGCACCCATTTTTGCATCGAGGTCCGCCTCTTTGTCTGCGAGTATTTGTGCCACTCGATCTGCCGACGCGTTTGACGCTCTAACGGGCGATAGCGCGTCGGTACGTTGCCCTCGATAGATTGGATCAGTGGATCGATCGGCAAGGCGTTCTTCACCAAAGTTGTATTGCCGGGATAGATAGTCGTAGCCGTTGTTCGAACGCCGTGGCAATGGTGTCAGGTCATCGTCATAGAAGCGAGCAAGCCTAGCCTCCTCCATCGATTCGCGCTGACGTTTGAGCCACGCTGCATCTTCAGCATTTTTTACTTCAAGCCGTTTCGCATCGAGAAGGCGTTGTTCTAACTCTCGTTTCTGAGACGCGAAATTCAAATCGTAGTCTCTAGAACGACCATCAACGCCCGAAAATCGTCCGTCTCGTACGTCGCGAGCAACACGATTGGAACCGTCGTTGGTCTGTCTGTCATTGGCAAATCGGTCAAATCGCGAGTCGCCGCGAACAAGGTAGTCGTTACTGCGATTTTGGTTGATGCGGTTCCTCACGTAGTCGATATCGCGTTGATCGCGTTGGTCCACCGCGCGACGTTGAAAGTTGTCAAGATAGTCATCGCTCAGACGTCGATCGCCTGTTCGGGAAAAATCGCGGTCGTCCGCCCCAAAACGGTCTCGACGATCATCGGCGAAACGGTCGCGCTCATCACTCTGGTAGGAATCATAGGGTTGGCGAACACGTTGGTCGTCATTGAGATTCCAGCCGCTGTTGTTGACCGTGTCTCGACTAAATGATTCGTAGTCTTCGCGATTTTGATATTGTCGATCTTCGCGATCATTAAACGAGTCGCTTCGTTGATCTAGAGAACGGAATTCGCGTTCACTAGGACGATTGCCACGATTGCCACGATTTCCACGATTGGCAATGGGTAGGTTTCGCCCAAAATCATTTCTAGGTGCGCCCTGAATCGATGCCGAATTGCCGGGGATGTTGCCGATCCTACGAACATCGATTTTGTTGCCGTCCTCTCCCACATAGCGCAGAGCAACTCCGGTTATGTTTTCGAGCCCCAAATTTCGAAGAGTAAGTGTGCGTTTCTGTATTTCTTGCAGCGAGAGATCATCCACGTCGATAATGGCCGTGTTCTTATAGACCTCCCATTGTTTGGGAGTCACGTTTGAACCATTCACTGCACGGTTGCCAAACTGTGAGTTGTCTTGAAACATGACGACTTCGCCAATCGAATTTTGTTCATCTGGCTTAATCGGAGCGTAGATATAGCCTTCTGTTTTGAGGGTTCTTTCCCACTCTGGCGAAACAGGCAATGGCCATGGGCGAAGTTGACCACGAGATTGAGCAGACACGGAACTTTGGCCAAAATCTGATCGAGTGTTGAAGTCTGATCGAGTGTTGTCTTGTCGATCCATCGCGCTTGTCTGCTGAGCGCGTGGCTGCCCTCGATACAGGCTGTCAGTTCGTTCCCGGTTGGAGGTCGTGACAGGAACGACTTCGCTCGAGCCGTCTTTGTAATCTGTGCCGCCGATAGTCTGCCGCGACGTGGGGCTAAAGCCGCTATCATCAGTCGTAGAGCTTTGCGCGACGCGCGCACTGGTCCTGTCGAAGTTCCGAGTGAGCGGTTGTAGACGAGTCTGGCTAATCCGGCGGCCAGAATTTTGATTCTCCGTTCGGTTAGTTCTGATAGCGGAAAAGTCATCGCCGTCAAACTGCTGTGCAAGGCTCGATCCAGAGCCCAAAACTACCAGCAGCGTAACCATCAATCCCTTCATGGGTGCGCTCCAACGAGTGATTATTTTTTAATTGACGTGTATATTAGACAGTTTTGGTGGATCAGGTAAAGACTGATAAAAAGGCGACCTGGATTGCCTGTTTTGACAAGGCCGCATTTCATCTTTCGAGGCAATACGGTAGAAAAGGGAGTTATGGGTAAGTTTGAAATTGCTGCGATTATAGGGGGAATCGCGATACTATTTTTTTACAGCCAGCTCGAGCCGCCGGCCTCGGGGACTCAATCGATTCCCCCTTCTCAACCCACGCAAGGCGTTGACTCAAACAGATCTGCTATCCCACCGGTTGGAAAAATCTACGGCCAACACGTTCAGCAAATCTTTGACGCGGTTTCCTTACGGGCAATTGATGGCGATTCGCTCGAAGCTACCTTGCCTGACGGCAACACGCGTGAGGTGAGGTTGGCGTCGATCGATGCTCCTGAACGTAATCAGAAATTTGGCCAATCAGCACACGCTCATCTGGCGGCGATCATCAAAGGTCAAGCAGCGCGAGTCTTTCAAACGGACACCGACCGATACGGGCGCGTCGTTGCTTTTGTTTTGACGGCCGGTTCAGGAACTGATGTCAACGCTACAATGGTGTCTGAAGGTTACGCTTGGCACGCGATTAATCACAGTGCTGACCCTACGCTGACAGAACTTCAACGTCAGGCCAAAGCCTCACAGCGCGGGCTTTGGAGCCAGCCTTCTCCTGTTGCACCATGGGATTACCGAAAGTAAGTCCGGGAGCAACAACTATCGGCGCTTCTCTCAAGTTACTTTCCAGCTGATGCGTTTGCTGGCTTTCGCCAGAGAGGCCGAGTGTTGGCTGTAATCTCTTTGTCCGCGGCGATCATCTTGGTTCGAAGTTCGGCAACGATGTCTGCGTTGGCCTCTGCGCAATTATTTTTTTCGCCAATGTCGTTTGAAAGGTCAAACAGCAATTGCTTTAACTCCCGCTGCTTTGCACCAGACTTTTTACGAATCGACCGTTCTAAGTATTTCCAGTTGCCAGATCGAATACCCTCTAACTTTCCTCCTGAAGAGTAGTAAAGCATTTCCATCCGAGGTGACTGATCCGAAGCAAATGAGGATGAAATGTCATGTCCATCGATTTTGCGTTCCGGCAACGACGTGTTGGTGATTGCGGCGATGGTTGGTAGGAGGTCCATGGTCGAGGCGAACGCATTGGTGCTCGTCCCTGCTGGAATCCTTCCGGGCGCCCACATCACGCACGGCACGCGTTGTCCGCCTTCGAAGGTTGTCCCCTTTCCATCGCGAAGAGGCTTGGCTGAGCCAGCGTGGTTTTTGAATCGCAGCCAGGGGCCGTTGTCGGAGGTGTAGATGATCCAAGTCTTTTCTGACAATCCAAGCTTCCGCACAGTCTTAACCAGACGACCGACTTCAGCGTCGACGTGTTCGATGACGCACCTGTAAGCGTTTTGAGGATTGGGATCGTAGGCGTCCTCGGGCACGTACAGCGGAATGTGTGGCATCGAATGAGGTAGGTAAACGAAAAATGGTCGCGCGCGATTGGCTTCAATGAAGTTAATGGCTTTGTCGGTGTATCGGCGAGTGATTGTGCGCTGGTCTACGGGAACCTCGATCACCTGCTCATTTTCTACCAGTGGCGTGTGCCATTTATTGACGGCAGTGCTTTGATCGGCCCACAGTTG
Organism: uncultured Pirellulaceae bacterium; assembly: GCA_938036435.1. Classification (GTDB taxonomy): domain Bacteria; phylum Planctomycetota; class Planctomycetia; order Pirellulales; family Pirellulaceae; genus Mariniblastus. The sequence continues at coordinate 28,423 of CALHPU010000014.1, forward strand.
GTCGCTGGAAGTTTTTGGCTTGCCGCTGTTATCGGGGTGGTTCATGTCGTTTGAGTACGGAATCCCAAAGTAGGCATCGAATCCCTGCGCTCGAGGAAGCGTTTCAGGATGATGTCCAAGATGCCACTTACCAAAACAGCCTGTTGCGTATCCGGCAGATTTTAAATGGTCCGCAATCGTATACTCATCAGGGTGCAATGCGTGTTTTGAGTTTGGAAACAAAACCCCTTTGTGCATGCCAACGCGTTTCGGATAGCAACCGGTCAATAAAGCAGCTCTAGATGGTGAGCAGACGGGGCTGGCGACATAGAAGGAGGTGTATTTTCTTCCCTCGCTGGCTAGTTGATCGATGTTCGGAGTACGAATCGTCTCAGAGCCAAAACAGCCTAAGTCGTTGTAGCCTTGGTCGTCGGCAAAGATGACGATGATGTTGGGGTTTTCTTCGCCGCGACAATGACGACCAGCGGGCAAAAGGGCAATCAGCGCTATAAAGAAAAGGGTTAGGTTCCGCATCTTGGCTTCCGTTTGTTGCTGGAGTGGAAATCTTCCTTGTAAGCATTTTCACCGTTCTTGTTTTTTGCTTACCGGTTAGGCCGCAGCTGCCCCAAAGCTATGTGGAATTCTATGCGAGGTCATGTCATTCAAGTAGAAGGCTCGTCTTTTCTCGCCTTTCGATGATGCCCAAACGCCACACTCGCGCTGGATCGACGGTTTTCGCGATACCTTTGCCCTGAGAATTTTCAAAATAGTGATCGCACAAGGGAAATAATCTGCCCCGATCCTTATTGAATCCTATCTTCCAGAGTGACTCCCTAGATCTAACCGTTCCGAGGGGCACCCCTACAATCGTTACACTTATCAAAAGTATTCCTCTGTGGTTCCCTCCACTAAACAACTCACCTGCCCTCCCTTCACCCCACCTCAACAGTGGGTGGCTTCCGTTTTGCCATCATGTGTTGCCAGTCAATGCAACGCGCGTTCGGTTGATGAATTTACCGAGGGATCGAAGCACGGTCGACGACGATCTGAATTTGCTCAAGGTCGCGCGTGCCTACACGGACTGCTTGAACAGATGGGGGAAACCCAAAAAGTGGACTCTGCCGAAGACCGATCGCCAATTTGGCCTGACGGTTTCGCAGGATCACTTTCGCATAGCAACGCTTGGATCTGGGGCTGCGTCGCGCGGCAAACAGATCTGCTTTCTATCGGAATCGACACGGAACTCGTTGCCTCAACCGCAACTCGCCAAGACGTCCAAGACACCGTAGCAACGGGCTGCGAATGGAGTTTGGTTCGCCAGTTAGGACTAACGCCAGAAGAGGCTTTCACGCTTGTGTTTTCAGCGAAAGAGTCATTCTACAAATGTTGGTATCCCCTCGTGAAAACGTATTTCGACTTCTTCGATGTTGAAGTCGTCGCCCTCACCCCGTCAACACTTTCCCTCAAAACACTTTCGACACATCCCGGGTTCGGTTCGGGCCCTGACGTGTTGAAAGTGCACTATTCAAAACACCAATCCAGTATTTTTACAGCCACCTGGATGGAAGAAGGAGCCGAATCATGGATCTAAAAAAACTATATCAAGAAATCAATCAACAGACGACACGTGAATACCCAGACGTAACGTTGACTCGCGCGATCTCGCAAGTTTGTGATCGGTATCCAGATCGAATTGCTATTGTTAGTGATGACGATTACGGCGCGATGACCTACCAACAGCTTGAGCAACGTAGCAATCAGTTGGCGAACTGGTTGCGTGCGCAGGGTGTCAGCAAAGGCGATTTTGTTGGTGTCTGTGTGCGACGCGATTCGCGCATGATCGCTTGGCTATTAGGTGTGATGAAACTTGGGGCTGCTTACGTTCCGTTAGATTCAGAGTATCCCGCTGACCGACTTGCCTACATGGCAGAAGACTCCGGGATCAGCCATCTGGTAACCGATTCAAGCAACCTTCAAACGGTCAAGGATTTTGACGTAGCCACAACGAATGTCGATAAACAGCATCGTGAAATTGCTAATGCGGGAGACGATTGTCCGACAGTTGCCATCGATCCGGCATCAGATGTGGCATATGTGATCTACACCTCCGGTTCAACCGGAAAACCCAAGGGCGTCCTTGTCCCGCACCGGGGTGTTGTAAACATGATCGTTAGCCTAAAAGAAGCGCTTTCGTTTTCCACCAATGACGTGATGTTGGCCACTTCAACACTGGCATTTGATATTTCGGTCTCGGAAATATTTATGCCGTTGTTCTGCGGGGGCTCCATCGTCGTAGTCGATCGAAGTTGCGCCCGTGACAGTACGCGCCTTATTCAGGCTTGCCAAACACACAACATTACAGTCATGTTTGCCACGCCAGCAATGTGGCGGATGATCTTAGAGGCTGACTTCAGCGGTAACAAAGACATGGTCTTCTTGACTGGCGGCGAACCTCTGCCAGCGGACCTTGTCGCTCCAATGCTTGATCGTTGCCGCGAGCTGTGGAATCTTTATGGTCCCACCGAAACCACGGTCTTTTCAACTTATACCCAAATCGTAAGCGCCGATGAAAAAATCTTGATCGGTGTACCCGCAAACAACACGTCTGTTTTTATAGTCGACGAAGACAACAACCTTTGTCCTCCGGGCAAACCGGGTGAACTGCTTATCGGTGGCGACGGAGTCACTTTGGGTTACTTAAATCGTCAAGATCTCACAGCAGAGAAATTCATCCAGTTCAATGGGCAGCGCGTCTATCGAAGTGGAGATTTGGCGCAACTGACCGACGACGGACAAATCGACTGCCTCGGGCGGATGGACGGACAAGTGAAACTTGACGGCCACCGCATTGAACTTGGTGAGATCGATGTGGCGCTTGCCGGTCAAGATGGCGTTCGTATGGCGACAGCCATCTTGCGTGAGGATCGCCCCGGCGATAAACGATTGGTCGGCTATATGATCGCCGAAGACGGTAAGACGATCGATGTCGCTGCGGTTCGTAAAAATCTTGGGACGCAGCTGCCAGAGTATATGGTGCCCGCGATCTTGACGACCGTTAGCGCCTTTCCGATGACTGACAACGGTAAATTGGATCGCAAGTCATTCCCTGTTCCATCGGAAAAACGGCCAGAAATTGGTATCGAATATGTTGCTCCGGTGACCGATCCTGAGAAACAGTTGGCCCAGATCTGGGGCGGCGTCCTACAGATAGACGGCGTAGGCACACGCGATAATTTCTTCCAATTGGGAGGAAGTTCGCTTCGCGCGGTGAGAGCCGTCGCGCAGATGAAGCAGCAGGCCAATATTGATATATCTAACGCTGAATTTTTTGATAATCCGACCATCGAGGCGGTACTTAAACTTGCCGATAAAAAAGCCGAACTGCTAAAACGATTCGGTTCAAAAACAGAAGATCAATCTAAACGCGACGCAGACGAACACGCTGGTCAGTACGCGATTGTCGGAATGTCAGCACGTTTTCCGGGTGCGGACAATCTGGAACAGTTCTGGGACAACCTCCTGCAAGAACGCGAATCCATCACGTTCTTCTCGCCGGAAGAACTTGATCGAACCTTGGATCCGCGCGACACAACCGATTCGAACTATGTCGCGGCGCGTGGGATCATCGAAGGCGCCGACGAATTTGATGCTCACTTCTTCAAAATCATGCCTAAATCAGCAGAACTGATCGACCCACAGCAGCGTATGATGCTGGAGATTTCGTGGACGGCGTTAGAAGATGCTGGAGTTGTTCCCAGTCCCGAGAAGACCATTGGAATCTGGGCGGGTACGTTCAGTACGACCTATCACATCAACAATGTGTTGACCAATCCGGAAATTGCACGCGCACTTGGCTCCTTTCAGCTTGCGTCGGTCAGCGAAAAAGACTTCATTGCCACGCGCGTGGCTCACGCGTTGAACTTGACCGGTCCAGCGATCAACTTGAACACTGCTTGTTCAACCTCGTTGGTGACTTTGGTGGAAGCCTGCAAGTCGTTGTCTTTTGGACACTGTGATGTTGCGATCGCTGGTGCGGTCAGCATTCACTTTCCGCAAATGAGTGGCCACCTGTTTCAGGAAGGAAGCATCGCAACACCTGACGGTCATTGCCGTCCGTTCGATGCTGACGGTCAGGGAACAATGTTCTCTGATGGCGCAGGCGCAGTGGTGGTAAAGCGTCTGGCCGACGCAATAGCCGATGGCGACCGAATCTACGCCGTCGTCAAAGGCACTGGAATCAATAACGACGGAGGCGAGAAAGCAAGTTTCTCTGCTCCAAGCATTGCCGGTCAGGCTGGCGCGATTGCGATGGCGCAGGCCGACGCACGCGTTACCGCAGATCAGTTCGGGTTAATTGAGGCTCACGGTACCGCCACGCCGGTCGGTGATCCGATTGAAGTTGCCGCACTGCAAACCGTCTTCGACGCGCAGACCGACAAGCGTCAGTACTGTGCTATCGGAAGTGTAAAAAGCAACATCGGCCACGCTGTGGCTGCTGCTGGAGTGGCGGGACTGATCAAGGCCGCTATGTCGCTGCACACCGAACAGATCCCAGCGACGCTGCACTTCAAGAAGCCGAATCCTCAGATAGATTTTACCAACAGTCCGTTTTTCGTCTGCGATTCACTCAAGCCATGGCCGCGCGGCGAGGAAGTTCGGCTGGCTGGTGTCAGTGCCTTCGGCGTCGGCGGAACCAATGCTCATGTCGTTTTGCAGGAAGCTCCAGCTGTTGCTCAATGCGATTCGACTGACGCCGGTCAGTCAGAATGTTCTTCACGCGCTTGCAGTGACCAACCCCTTCCCGTTTCCGTCTTGCCAGTCTCAGGAAAGACCGAAGCCGCGTTGCTGGCCAATGTTAGTCAGCTGGCCGAGTATCTCACCAGCAATCAGCAATTGGATCTGATTGATGTTGCAAACACTTTGCAAACCGGTCGAGCTGCATTCGCATATCGGTCTGCGGTCGTCGTTAGCGATCTAGCAGACGCTGCTGAGACGCTCACCAGTGCAAAAGCACCGCGTTTCATCAAACGCAAGTCAAACGCCTCGAAACGTTCGGTCGTGTTTATGTTCCCCGGGCAGGGAGCTCAATATGTGCGCATGGGCCAGAACTTGTACGAGACATCGTCAGTTTTCAAAATGAATTTTGATCACTGTGCCGAAGTGCTGCTTCCATTGTTGGAACGCGACCTGCGAGACGTGTTATTTCCACAAAGCGGTGAGGAAGATGCCGTCAGTGAAATCTTGCGGAACACGCGTTTCACTCAACCAGCCCTTTTTGCGCTAGGTTATTCGTTAGCTCAAGTGTGGTTGGCGTGGGGGATTGAACCCAGCTATGTGATGGGGCATTCGATTGGCGAATTTGCAGCCGCTTGTGTGGCCGGCGTCTTCAGCCTTGACGATGGTCTGAAAATGATCGCCGAACGTGGTCGCGCCATGGAGGCATTGCCCGGTGGTAGCATGATGAGCGTGCGTTTGCCGGGTAAGACCGTTGAGCCCATGTTGTGGGGCGACATGGCAATCGGTAGCTATAACGGACCAGAATTATGCGTCGTGGCCGGCCCGAATGCCGAAGTGGCCGATTTGCAAAAACAACTTGAGGCCGACGACGTTGTATGTCGCCATCTGTATACCTCACACGCTTTCCACTCACCAATGATGGATGCGATCGTCGATCCTTTCGCAAAATTTGTTGGCCAGTTCAAACTAAACAAGCCGTCGATCCCAATTCTTTCGACCGTCACCAGTGATTGGATGACCGAAGAACAGGCCACTGACGCACGCTATTGGGCCAATCACCTACGCCAACCCGTTCAGTTCTCTGGCGCGGTGACGAAAATGTGGGATGAGGATCCAACACGAATCTTGATCGAACTTGGGCCACGCAAAACACTCTCGACGCTTGCAAAACAGCACGCCTCTGATCCGAAAAATCAAATCGCTATTCCGACCCTCAGCGACAACGCTGAAGGCCACACTGAATGGACCAGCATGCTAAATGCCGTCGCCAACCTATGGGTGGCTGGCGTTGACCTGGACTGGGATCGATTGACGGGGGATGGAAAGCCAATCCCACGGAAGAAAATCAGCTTGCCGACGTATGCGTTTCAACGAAAACGATACTTTCTCGAACCTCCTGTCGCGGACCAGACGACTTCGATTTCCAATTCGTCGCCGCCTGTCCCACTAAACGATATTCCTGAAGCCGCTGTTCCTGTTTCCTTTACAAATCCAACCTTAACAACCAACTCTCAACCTACTCAAACGGAGCCTGTCACCATGAGCCGAATTCCTTCAATTATTACCGCTATCGAATCTGTTTTCGAAAACACGTCAGGTTTTGAACTGGCTGATTTCGACGGAGACACCACGTTCTTCGAAATGGGACTCGATTCTCTTGTGCTAACGCAAACAGCGACAGCACTCAAAAAAGAGATGGAAGTTGAGATCACATTCCGCCAGATGCTCGAAGAGACCCCGACGGTCGATTCGTTGGCGGCATGGTTTGATGAAAATCTTCCTGCGGACAAATACGCGGCTGTTGCTCTCCCTGAACCCGTTGAAGCCGCAGCGCCCGCACCCGCAAGCAGCGATGCTCAGCCAGCCCCGGTTGCTCAGCCACAAGCACCAACTACAGTTGCGACGACACCGGTCGTACCTCAACCAGCGGTCCAAATGCCGATGCAGTCATTTGCTCCTGTCGCTACCGGCGATGTCAAACAAGATGTCATCAACAGCCAACTGCAGATCATGCAGGCTCAATTGCAATTGCAATTGCTTGCCGGCCAGCCAATGGCTGCCGCTCCTGCGACTACTGCTCAAGCCTCTGGCGTTGTTGCACCGGTTCAACCTGCTGCTACCACTGCAGCAGTTGAAAGGCCTGCCACAGCCAAAGCTGAAACCAAAACGCAGTGTTCTGCCGTTTCGCAGAATCCGCAAGAGGTTCCACCAAAAGCGAAACGTTTTTCAACGGTGAAGCTAAACGATGGAACGCTTGACGAAAAACAACAAGCGGCTCTCGACGAAATCATTCGCATGAACTGTGCGATGTTGCCCAAGAGCAAAGCTTACGCTCAAGAGCATCGGAAATACATGGCCGATCCACGTACGGTTTCCGGATTCCGTCCCAACATGAAAGAGATGACTCATCCGATCGTCGTCGAACGCTCTCAAGGCGTCAATCTTTGGGACATCGATGGCAACGAATACATCGATTTCACTTGCGGTTTCGGTTCGAATTTCCTGGGCCATTCTCACGCGGTGACCGTCAAAGCGATCACCGAACAGGTGCAAAAGGACTACGCTATCGGGCCGCAAAGTCCGCTTGCTGGTGAAGTGGCCAAATTGTTCTGTGAGCTTACTGGCAACGAGCGCATGGCGTTCTCTAACACCGGTTCTGAAGCGGTGCTTGGATGTACAAGACTTGCTCGTAACAAAACCGGCCGCGATTTGATCGTGATGTTCAACGGCGACTATCACGGGATTTTGGATGAAGTGTTGTCCAAGGGGAACAAGAAATTAAAGAGCTTCCCGGCGGCGACTGGAATTCCCCAAGACCACGTTGGTAATACGTTGATTCTGGAATACGGAAGCGACGAAGCAATTGAGATTATTCGCGAGCGTATGGATGAGATCGCTGCGATTCTCGTCGAGCCAGTTCAGAGTCGTAAGCCTGAGTTGCAGCCACGTGAGTTCTTACAAGAGTTGCGACGGATGACTGACAAAGAGCCAACAGCATTGATCTTTGATGAGGTAATCACAGGCCTGCGTGTTGGTTATGGCGGAGCCCAAGAGCACTTCGGCGTCAAAGCAGACCTTGCCGCTTACGGAAAAGTCGTTGGTGGTGGAATGCCGATCGGTGTGCTGGCTGGAAAGGCCGAGTACATGGATGGTCTTGACGGCGGTTATTGGGAATTCGGTGATGACAGCCGTCCTGAAGCGGGGATGACCTACTTCGCCGGAACGTTCGTGCGTCATCCGCTTACATTGGCCGCATCCAAAGCCATCATGCTGCATCTTAAAGAAAGCGGGCAAGCGATGTACGATCGCGTCAATGGGTTGACGGACTACATGCGTCAAGAGATGAACCGCGTGTTTAAGGAATTGGATGCTCCTATGGAGATGGCTAATTTCGGTAGCCTGTTCAAGATCCAGTTCCACCAGGAACTCGTTTACAGCGAGGTCTTTTTCGCTGGATTGCGACGACGCGGAATGCACATCTGGGATCACCGCCCATGTCTGCTAACGATCGTTCACGAGCAAGAGCATGTTGATGAGCTTGTTCAGGTGATCTACGATACGATTGTTGAGTGCCAACGTCATGGATTCATGCCGGGCGAAGGCTACAAGAAGGTTTCGGCAGAATCGATCTCTGAGCGTCCTCCGCAAAAGGGAGCGAAGCTTGGCAAAGACGAATCGGGCAACCCCGGTTGGTTCGTTGCCGATGCGATGAATCCCGGCCAGTTTGTTCAGGTGGGTATCACGCTGCAGTAGTCAGTAGGCATGCAGTTGGTGGGGCGTCGAGATTATCTCGTTTGACTCACCCTGCCCTGCTGATTTGACACAAAGCATAGGGTGGGTCGCAGGGACTCCGTCTCGGCGGAATTTAGACCCACCAACTGTTATCCTAAACGCAACCACCGATGAACACAGATAGACACTGATGTCGCGCTAAAATCCGTGTTCATAAGTGTCTATCGGTGGTTCTGTCCTACGGCAACCTAGTGCAAGCGTCTCGCTTGCTGAGCTCGCAACGATCAAGCCCCAAATCTGTGGCTTGCGTGGTTAAGAATCGAACGGCTGCTCTTTCAGGCCGAAAGCGAAACTCTGAATTCCGCATGCTCGTTCGGGTTGTGACGGTAATGCGGATGAGAATTGAGCTGTTTGGTTTTTTGAATTCTTCCTGAAACGTCCCTAATTGAAAGCTACATTTCCTCCCTACGGGTATCCTCGTCCAATTTTATTGTGAATCAAGAACCCTTCGACGCACCCTTATTACAACAGTTTTTTTCGGATAACTGACTCGGATAACTGACTCGGAAAACTCCATGGAATCATCTTTTAACACCAGCCTGCATACACCTCTTCAAGCTTCAGTTGGGCCAGCTCCTGTAACCATCGAAAAACAATACCCGGCAACAGAAGCGCAATTGGAGATTTGGCTTTCCAGCCTTCAAAGCCCTGCCGCTAATTGTTCCTACAATGAGATCAGCAGCCTGATTTTTAGCGGCCAGTTGGATATTGATGCGCTTCGACAATCGCTCTCCAGAGTAGCAGTTCGCAACGCGGCACTTCGAACGACTTTCTCTGCCGACGGACAGACCGCTCAAGTCATGGCCAACACCAATCACGAATTCCGGCTCGTGGATTTGTCAAAAGAAAAAGACTCGACGGCAGCTCAAGTTGCACTGGTCAAAGAAGAAGCCGCCAAGCCGTTCGATTTAGAGAATGGTCCGTTACTTCGCTGCGTTTTGCAAAAGCTCTCTAGTACACAACACAAACTGACCGTTACGGCTCATCACATCATCATGGACGGTTGGTCGCTGGCGGTATTTGGTCGCGACTTGGGAAAAGTTTACGATTCGATTGTCCTCGGAACAGAACTAAACCTTCCGCCGGCCAATCAGTACGAAGACTATGCCAAAAAGATGGAAGATTACTTTGCCAGTGCTGAAGGCAAAGCGGATGAAGCGTTTTGGACGGACCAGTTTGCCGATTTGATTCCAGTGCTTGATCTGCCAATCACCAACAAACGCCCATCGTTGCGTACTTATGATGGAGGTCGATACGACCATGTTCTGTCAAGTCAATTGGTTGAGCGTGTACGGTTGGTAGGTGCCAAGTCCGGTTGTAGCCTATACAACGTGATGCTCAGTGCCTTCAGCGCCTATGTCTCACGCATCAGCGGCAACGATGATTTTTGTATCGGTATCCCCACGGCAGGACAGGCTGCCATGGATCAAGTGGACTTGGTTGGGCACTGCGTCAACGCGCTGCCTTGGCGAACACAAATCGATGCCGACATGCCGTTCGCAGACTACATGAAGTCTAGTCGCAATACGTTACTCAATGCGTTGGATCACCAATGCTACTCTTACGGAACGCTGCTGCGAAAGCTGGCTCCGCCGCGTGACCCTTCGCGCGCTCCAATGTTGAGTGTTAGTTTTAACGTTGATCCGACGATAGATACCAGCGACATGGGGTTCATGGGGTTGACCGCAGAGGTTCAGGTCGAGCCGAGAAGTTTTGAGAACTTTGAGTGGTTCGTTAACGGTGTCATTAATCAAGACAAATCTATCGAAATGCAGGTCCAATACAACACGGACCTGTTTACTGCCGAGGCGATGGAGTTTTACTTTGAAGGCTTCGAAGCTTTCCTCGGCGGCATCGTCGAATCTCCCCAATCCCCGATCAATGCGTTGCCGCTTGTCAGCGTTGACCAACGTCAACGAATGATCGTTGACTTTAACTCGACCGAGATGGAGTATCCCACGTCGTCGACGCTGGCTGCTGAGTTTTCGAGACAGGCCGCAGCGACACCCGACAAAACGGCGGTTGTTTTTGAAGACAATTCACTTACTTACAGCCAAGTGGAAACACGATCCAACCAGATCGCCCGGTATCTGATTTTACAAGGCGTTGGAGCCGGGGATTTGGTTGGCATATGTGTCAACCGCAGCGAGCAGATGTTGGTGCAGCTGTATGCGATCTTGAAGACGGGTGCCGGTTACGTCCCGTTGGATCCGGCTTACCCTGCCGACCGATTGCAGTACATGTGCGATCACTCGAAACTAAAATTGATTGTGACGCAAAAAGCACTGGTCGAAGAAGTCGAAGCGTTTGATAAACCAATGATTGTGGTCGATCAAGCCACCGATGAAATCGATGCGCTGGATTCAACGCTTGTCGAGTGTCCGGCAACCCCCAACGATATTTGCTATGTGATTTACACTTCGGGATCGACGGGGAAACCCAAAGGCGTCCAAGTGCCTCACGGACCAGTTGTCAATTTTTTGTATACCATGAAAGAGTTGCCGGGATTCTCTGCCGACGACTCTCTTTTGGCAGTTACCACACTGTCGTTCGACATTGCCGTTTTGGAGCTGTACCTGCCGACGGTTTTTGGTGGCAAAGTTGTGATTGTCGACTCGTTGACGGCGGCAGATGGAAACAAACTGGCCGAAAATGTCCAGCGACACAATATCTCGCTACTTCAAGCGACTCCTGCGACGTGGCGATTGATGATCGGAGCTGGTTGGAAAGGCAAATCAGATTTGAAGGTTCTCTGCGGTGGCGAACCGATGCCGGCAGATTTAGTCGCACCTTTGTTGGACCGTTGCGGGCAGCTATGGAATATGTACGGACCCACGGAAACAACCGTCTGGTCTGCCGTTTATCAGATCACCGATTCGCAAGCTCCAATTCTGATTGGAAAACCGGTTGGCAATACTCAGATCTACATCCTAGATCAGCAAGGACGCGAAGTGCCCGTTGGCTGTGCAGGAGAAGTTTTCATTGGCGGAGCAGGAGTTACAGCCGGATATCGAAACCGGCAGGACTTAACCGATGAGCGCTTTGTCGCAAATCCTTATCGCAGTCCGTTTGTGGACTATGTCAGTGACAAGATCTACAAAACAGGTGACCTTGCTCGATACAGGTTTGATGGAAACATTGAATTTTTGCGTCGCAATGACAAACAGGTCAAGGTTCGCGGTTTCCGTATCGAACTTGGTGAGATCGAAAGTACGCTTAAGACTCATCCAGCGATCGAACATAACGTCGTCATTGTGCGTGAAGACACGCCGGGCGACACACGTTTGGTGGGATATTACATTTTGAAGTCTGGCCAAGAGGCTACAACGGCCCAACTAAAGGATCATTTGCGAGCCACCCTGCCCTACTACATGATCCCGCAAAACTTTGTCGTGCTGGATGCCATGCCGCAAACCAACAACGGCAAAATCGACTACAACGCATTGCCTGCGCCCCAATTAGAAACCAAAATCGCCGGTGATTCGGACGTTGATCAAGACTTCGCCGCCCCTCAGACGCCGGCTGAAAAATTCCTTGCCGGTGTTTGGTCGGAAGTATTGGAAACCGATGGCATTGACCTGAACGATAACTTTTTTGATATCGGCGGCCACTCGTTGCTGGTGATGAAAGTGATCGCTGCGGTTAAAGAGAAAACCGGATTCAAACTAGGGCCTCAGGATTTTCTGATTGGCACCTTGGAGCAGTTGGCCGACAAATTCGCGGATCAGTTTCCTGTTACAGAAGCCGCTGATACCGCAGCAAAGAACTTGCCAGTCGTTGCAGATCCGCAAGTCGCCTCTGCCGAATCAGTCGATGCTACATCGCTACGCCCTGCATCGCAGGAACCCACGGCGGCATCGTCTGATCCCATGGCTGTGCCAAGTGAGAACACTGATTTCGATAGTGATTCAGTGCCTGCCGATCAGAGTGTTTTAAAATCGCTGAAAGGGTTTTGGAAACGGTAGAGCAATGAAACATTTCTTTTTTGGAAAACCAGAGTCGCAGTTGTTCGGTGTGCATCACCGTCCACGCGGCATCGCGAAAAAACCAACACGTGCAGTATTGATTTGCCCGCCGATCGGGCAAGAATACATCCGCACGCACTGGTGTTTGCGTTTGATGGCAAATCAGTTGTGCCGCAATGGTGCTCACGTGTTACGTATGGATTACAGCGGTATGGGCGATTCGGCCGGCTGTCTGCAAGACATGCGATCGCTCGAACGGTGGACCGAAGACTTGCTAACTGGTATCGAACGTTTGAAAGAACTCTCCGGTGCTGGCACGGTGATGCTGGTCGGTCTGCGCATGGGGGCCATGTTGGCCGCACAGGCTGCTGGGCGTTCCAATGACGTAAACTCATTAGTGTTGTGGGAACCTGTTGAAGACGGCGAAAGTTATCTTAAGGAACTGCGAGCGATGCATCGACGAATGCTGGATCTGTGGGTCTGCAAGATGACGACGCCTAATGACGATCAAGTGGAAGAGATCCTTGGATCGCGCTATTCGCGTTCGCTAATCGAGTCAATTTCGGAGTCAAAGAATGACTTCAGCAAGATCGTTCAGCCTCAGTTGATCGTCGTGCCAAAACAACCGGTGGTGAATTTTGTCCACCCTGTCTCCGGGATTCAAAAGGTTGTCTTGGTTGATGAGGAGTACAACTGGAACGATTTGCGTTCGTTGGAAACAGCTTGGCTGCGGTCTCAAACCGCGCGTGAGATCGTTGGGTTTTCAAAGCAGATGTTTGAGCGTTTGGACCAACGCAAAGCGTTGGCTGCCCCAGCGTTGGTTCCTGATGCAGTTTCCGATAGCCGATCCGATCAAGATGCTTCACCATCAGTAGGAGTGACGGCATGATCCAGATAAATCCACAATCAAATAACAACTCAAGTATAGAGACAGTTTGCCATTTCGGCCCACAAGGCGGGCTGTTTGGTATACTGACAACACCTGACGACGCTTGTGCTGTCAAAGATGCTCCGATCGCGTTGATACTTAACGCGGGAATCGTTCATCGCGTCGGCCCGTTCCGTCTGCATGTTGATCTGGCTCGCCAATTGGCAGACGCCGGTTACTCAACGCTTCGACTAGATCTGTCTGGGCTGGGCGATAGTGCTCAGCGTACGGGTAAGATAGAGACCCCCAACCGAGCGGAATTGGACGTGCGCGATGCAATGGATTATTTGCAAAATGAAACGGGCGTCGATCGATTCGTCATCATTGGCCTGTGTAGTGGAGCCTATAACGCTCATCAAGTTTCGGTGAAAGACGATCGAATTGTTGGATCCGTATTTATGGACGGAATCGTCTTCCGAACGCTTGGCTTCTTTGTTCGTCACAAGATTGGACGATTGTTGAGGCCTCGTTTTTGGCGGAACGCCATCAAGCGGCGATTGATGGGTGAGAATGCCCCGGGGTCGGAGACCGCTGGCGAGAGTTTGGCCGAGGGTGAATTCTTTGGCGAGGACTTGGACAAAGACGACGTGGTTCGGGATTTGGAATCGTTGATGAAGCGTGGTGTGCGCATGTTGTTCTTGTATACCGACGGCTACGATGATATTTGCGGTCGATCGCAGTTCAAGGAAATGTACGGTCTGTTGCCTGATGAGGGGCAGCTGCAAGTTGAGTACTATCCGAAGTCTGAGCACACGTTCCGCATTATCGAAAATCGCCAAGCTGCATGCGGACGGGTGACGTCTTGGATGACCGGCCAGTTCGGATCGTAGCGCAGGTGTTCAATCGGCTCTGCCCTTCGCGCTCTGGTGATACTTCTAGAGGTCGCGCTGTTTGTTTTCGAACCACGGAGGACACAGAGGTTCACAGAGTTCGGTTTGGATGGCTGAGTGTGTGCGGCAATCGAGACGTTCGGACTACGTTGCGGAGAAGGGAACCACGGATGGACACAGATGAACACCGATAGTGGCGCGCAATATCTGTGTCTATCTGCGTCCATGGTTGGTTCGTTTCTTTTTAACGGTTCCCCCTTTACTCTGTGTTCCTCAGTGCTCTCTGTGGTGATTCCTCGTGCTCAACGCTTTCTGCTGTTCGTTTTTTAACCACAGAGGACACGGAGGTTCACAGAGTTGGGTTTGGATGGCTTCGTGTGCGGCAATCGAGACGATTGCACTACGTTGCGGTGAAGAAGACTACGGATGGACACAGATGAACACCGGTATTTACGCGCGGCGCCGGTGACTATCTGCGTTCATTGGTGGTTCTCTCCGGAACCAATGAGTGTTATTCTGGAAACGGTCGCTTTGGTTAAGCGAAAGTAGCATGCTAGATGGTAATTCAGTAGCAACCTTACAGTCTCCTTATGATTTTCCAAATTAATAACCGCCCGATTGGCGATGGGCATCCTGTTTATCTGATTGCGGAGATCTCCGCCAATCACAATCACGATTTTGACAGAACTCGACAACTAATTGACGCGGCACATGCTGCGGGTGCCGACGCGGTCAAACTGCAAACCTATACCGCTGACACATTGACGCTTGATTGCGATCAGCCTCACTTCAAAATCCAACAGGGCACCATTTGGGACGGACAGACTCTACACCAGTTGTACGCAGGCGCCGCAATGCCATGGGACTGGCAACCCAAACTCAAGCAGCACGCCGACTCGATTGGCATCACACTCTTCAGCAGTCCCTTCGATCAGACCGCTGTCGATTTTCTTCAATCAATGGACGTCCCCGCATATAAGATTGCCTCGTTTGAGATTGTTGATACGGGATTGTTGACCGCAGTAGCGGAAACTGGCAAGCCGGTGATCGTCTCCACAGGTATGGCGACGTTGGATGAAATTCAACTTGCCGTCCAAACCCTCAACCAGCACGGTTGCACTCAAATTTGCCTGCTGAAATGTACCAGTGCTTATCCGGCCGCTGTTGAATCAATGAATCTTGCCACGATCGCAGCGCTGCAGCATCAGTTCAATGTTCCGGTGGGCCTCTCCGACCACACGCTATGCCATACTGCAGCGGTGGCATCGGTGGCACTTGGTGCCTGCGTCATCGAAAAACACATCACCAATTGTCGTAGTGACGGTGGTCCTGACAGTTCGTTCTCGCTAGAGCCTGAGGAATTTGCGGAAATGGTCCGGCAAGTACGCGTGGCCGAGGCAGCCATCGGGCAAGTCCGTTTTGGCCCTAATGAGAACGATGCTAACAACGTCGCCTTCCGTAGAAGCTTGTTCGCAGTAGCCGACATTGAAGCAGGCGAAAGCTTTACCATACAAAACGTGCGGTCCATCCGCCCCGGAAATGGCTTGGCCCCCAAACATCTGCCAAAGGTACTTACCGCAACGGCCACCAGAGCAATCCCACGCGGTACGCCGCTGAAGTGGGAGGACATCGAAGCCCCAGATTCTCTCTAGGGCCTTGAAGTTTTGAATCGCTCTAATCTTCTGTTCGAAGGCCAATCAATCGGTTGGTTCGTCTGTTGCGTGAGCCAATTTTCCAAGCCTCCAATGGCGTTATCCGTCGCAAAATGAAAACAGACCGGATAGATATCCGGTCTGCTTCGAAGTTTTTGCTTGCGAAAGAATTTAATTCGCTTAGTAGCCTTGCCATTGACCAAACAAAGGTCGACCGACCGCTCGGCCGACTGGCGGACGATCCAATCTCGGCGGTGTGAACAGGGAAGGAATATCCAACTGCCCAAGTGTGCCACAGCAAGATGGGACTGCAGAGTAATCTTGCTGGGTCTGGATTGGGGCTTCGTGAGCACAATTTCGGCAACCGCCCTGGATTTGCCCTGTATACGCTCGACCTTTGCCTCGGCAACCAAGGCAACCGCTGGTCTGCGTCGGCACTTGCGCCTCATAAGTGCCCGGTGATGGAGCGTATGCAGGAGCGTAGTCAACCGGGGCAGAGTACTGGTTGGCGTACTGAGCAGCGGGAACTGCGATTCCGCCTTGAGAGAAACTCTCCACTACAGAGCTGCCGATGCCTCTGCTTCCTGATTGGGCTTGCGCGTCGTTGCCAGCAGTAAAGGTGAGAACTGCAACAGCGGCTACAGCCAACAATAATCTATCGAATCGCATTTCGGATCCTTTTTGGAACAAGTAATTTCATGTCGGTCCATGAGGAAGGAACCAACCGTTAGGTCACGGATTAGAGAGGATTTCTCGTTTTACCAAAATATCATTTTCGCCTCACCTGACCCCGCAAATCTATTTTTCGCGTGTTTTCTCATCCGCAAACAACCACAGAGAGAGTGTGGGCGTCACATTGGGTAATTATCGACAATAGATTTCAGCGTGGCATGGCGAAGGTTGAGAACGAGATTTACCACCGAGAGCACGGAGGAA
>CALHPU010000015.1 GCA_938036435.1 uncultured Pirellulaceae bacterium
TCCCGCAAACGGTTCTGATTCCTCCACTGCCGCTGGCAATATCTGGCAAATCGACATCCTCACCAGTGACGGGTTCCCCGATCGGTTGGCCGAGGAAGTCCTCGCCGACGCACCCGATTTTGGCTTGCCCGCATCCCTGAAGATCACCGCCGTGCGGTCCTTTCTCGTCCAAGGCAACCTGCAGTTTGCCGACGTCCAAGCCATCGGTAACCAGTTCCTTGCCGAACCTGTCGTCCAACACACCGTCATCGCAAAAAACGGAGACAGTGTTTTTGACACCGCACCCGCAGGAACGTCGACTCTGATCAACGTGATGCCACTGCCGGGAGTCACTGACGCAGAAGCAGAAAGCGCCTTATTGGCCGTTCGCCAGTTGGGTTACTGCGTCGATGCCATTCGCACGGTTCGTAAATACTGGATCTCGGATCTAACCGATGATCAACTGGCGCTGCTGTGTGACAAACTGCTGTGCAATGAATCGATCGAAACGATCGTCAAAGGATCGCTCAAACTGGACAACCTACAGTTGGGACGAGAATATGAATTCAACAAACAAATCGTTCCCATCCGCACATCTAACGACGACGAACTGGCGGGCTTGAGCAAGGACTGGCAGCTGTCGTTGAGCTTGATCGAGATGCAGACCATCCAAGCTCATTTCAATACGCTTGAGCGTGACGCGACGGATATTGAACTGGAAACGATTGCTCAAACGTGGTCCGAGCACTGCAGCCACAAGACGCTGGCCGGTCGTATTTCCTACACCGACGAAAATGGCACTCGCCAATTCGACAACATGCTCAAGGAAACCATCTTCGCCGCCACGATGCAGATCCGAGCCGATCTTGGTGATGACGATTGGTGCGTGAGCGTGTTTAAAGACAACGCCGGCATCGTACGGTTCGACGAAGAAAACAACGTCGCCTTCAAAGTTGAAACGCATAACCGTCCATCGGCACTCGAACCCTACGGCGGGGCCAACACGGGAATCGGTGGTGTGATCCGCGACACCCTAGGTACCGGAATGGGTGCCAAACCAGTCTGTAACACCGATGTGTTCTGCTTTGCTCCGCCGGAGACTCCGTTCGAAGAACTTCCACCGGGGGTCATGCACCCACGCCAGATCGTCAAAGGTGTGGTCTCGGGAGTGCGCGACTACGGGAACCGAATGGGCATCCCAACAGTCAACGGAGCGGTTTACTTTGACCCGCGATACGTCGGCAACCCGCTGGTCTTCTGTGGCAACGTTGGCATTCTGCCTCAGGAGATGTCGTTCAAAGAACCCGAGGCAAACGACTTGATCGTTTCAATCGGCGGCAGGACCGGTCGCGATGGCATTCACGGTGCGACCTTCAGTTCGGCCGAACTGACGGAATCCAGCGACATTACCTCCGGCGGCGCGGTCCAGATTGGAAACGCGATCACCGAGAAAATGGTGATGGATGTCATGCTCAAAGCCCGTGATCTTGGACTGTATACGGCGGTCACCGACTGTGGTGCTGGCGGATATTCCAGTGCTGTGGGCGAGATGGGAGAAGAGCTGGGTGCAGAGGTCTGGCTGGACAAAGTGCCGCTAAAGTACGAGGGACTTTCCTATACCGAGATTTGGATTTCCGAAGCACAAGAGCGCATGGTGTTCTCGGTCCCTGAGAAGAACTGGCCTGCGTTCGAGAAACTGTGCAGCGACGAATCCGTCGAAGCGACCGTGCTGGGCCGATTCACGCCGACAGGAAATCTGACGCTGAAGTACGGCGATGAGGTCGTTGGCCAAATGTCGATGGCGTTTCTGCACGACGGACGACCACCGGTGATTCGTGAAGCTTCCTACCAGCCGGCAACGCCGACTGAAATTTCGGTCGATGGAACTCAAGACTACGACGGTCAACTGAAATCGATCTTGGGATCCCTGAACGTGGCTTCCAAACATTGGATCATTCGCCAGTACGATCATGAAGTGCAAGGCGGCAGCGTCATCAAACCATTGGTTGGCGTCCAAAATGACGGGCCGGGCGATGCGGCCGTCGTGCGACCGGTGCTCGATTCGCGGCGTGGACTGGCGATCTCCTGTGGTATGAATCCACATTTTGGAGAACTGGATACCTATCACATGGCGGCCAGCGCAATCGACGAAGCATTGCGAAACTGCGTTGCTGTTGGAGCCGATCCCAGCCAGATTGCGCTGCTGGACAATTTCTGCTGGGGTTATACCGACCGCCCCGAAACGCTTGGCTCACTGGTCCGTGCGGCTAACGCTTGTCACGATCTTTCAATCGATCTGCAAACGCCATTTATCAGCGGTAAAGACAGTTTGCACAACGAATTTAGCTATACCGATGACGCGGGAAATCGCCAGACCATCTCGATTCCAGCCACGTTGCTGATCAGCGCCATGGGCCAAGTTCCCGACGTGGCCAACTGTGTCACGATGGATTTTAAGGCGGCCGGAAATCTGATCTATCAGATCGGTATCACGGGCAATCATTTGGGCGGTTCGCATTGGGGATTGGTCTCTGGTAACAGTGGCGGGCATGTCCCCACGGTTGACACGGGAATCGCCAAATCCACATTCGCTGCAGTGTATAAGGCGATCTCGGGCGGTTTGATCCGCAGTTGTCACGACCTGAGTGAAGGCGGTCTCGCGGTCGCGATTGCGGAAATGGCATTTGCGGGTGGACTGGGCGTCGAGGCCGATGTTAGCCCGATCAACATCAGCGGTACCGAAGCAGCAAAAGCTGATCTGGCCCGTTTGTTCTCCGAATCGAACACGCGTTTTGCGGTCGAGGTCGAACCTAAAAATCAGGCCGCATTCGAGGCGGCGTTGGCGGGTATCGCTTTGACAAAAATCGGAACGGTTACTGACGGAGAAAGTGTCGTTATCCGTTCTGGCGAAAGTGTCTTGATCAACAGCAGCGTCGGTGAGCTAAAGCAAGCTTGGCAATCACCATTGGATTGGAGTTGAGCTGCTGCCTTATCACGTGTTGAGAGTCGTTTGGTTTAACTACTCCGACCGATTACAATAGGGTTTGTCACCAATCGCGAGAATGCCTATGAGTTCCGCCCCAAAATATACGCCGAGTTACGACGTCAACGACTATGCCCTCTGGGAAGGCGAGTGGGAGTTGTGGAACGGTACGGCTGTCTCGATGTCACCGAGTCCTTTCGCCGAGCACGGTACACTATTGGTGCGCATGGCGACCGCGATTGAAAATGCCGTGGTGTCGGCCGATTGTAATGCGTCGACGCTTGCCGAGATCGACTGGATCGTCTCCGTGGATACGGTCGTTCGCCCAGACCTTTCGGTCGTTTGTGGTGGGCCTCCCCAAAAGCACATCGACGAGCCGCCTGCACTGGTTGTTGAGGTACTTTCTGCCGGCACGCGTGAACGCGATCTTTCGGTGAAACGGGAGCTGTATCAACAGTACTCGGTCCGCTGGTACATCATCGTTGATCCTGAAAATTCAAGCTTGACCGTTTTGAAGCTTGATAGCGAAGGAACCTACCAGCGAGTCGAGCCGCAAGCGGCTACCGCCATCAATATCTGTGAAAGCTGCTTGCTCGAAGTAGATCTGTCCAACATTTTTCGTAAGTCATCCAATCATGAGTAAACCTAAAGTCCTTATCCTTCGCGCGCCCGGCACCAACTGTGATCAGGAATCGGGGTACGCTTTCGAAAAAGCTGGCGCAGAAGCAACGTACGTTCACATCAACCAGTTGCTCGAAGACGCCTCGGTTTTGGAGAAGAGCCAGATTCTGTGTCTGCCCGGTGGGTTCAGCTACGGGGATGATATTGGTGCCGGACGTGTCCTCGCCTCGCAAATGCAGTCAAAGTTGGCCACGGCGATTGCCGATTTTCACGATGCGGGCAAACTGGTTCTGGGCATTTGCAACGGATTCCAGATCCTGATTAAGACTGGATTTCTCTTACCCGGCGACGATGCGGGCCTGCCGGCGACGCTCACGTGGAACAACCACGGACGATTCATTGACACTTGGGTCAACCTGAAGGCCGATTCAAACAAATGTGTCTTCCTTAAAGGCGTCGAGCAGATGTACTTGCCGATCGCTCACGCCGAGGGAAAGTTTGTCGCGCGTGACCAATCCATCATCGACAATTTGAAGACCAACCATCAAATGGCGCTGACGTATTGCCGGCCCGACGGCAGCAACGGAGCGGATCTGGCGTTCCCCGACAATCCCAATGGCTCAACGGCTAACATCGCCGGCGTATGCAGCGACTCAGGACGCATCTTTGGCTTGATGCCGCACCCGGAAAGATTCATTGACCCAACGCATCACCCGCGCTGGACACGCGAACCACAGGGAGATGAGGGCCAAGGCATGGTTGTCTTCCGAAATGCGGTTGAGTTTTTTGCATAGTGCTCGGTTGAAACTTGGACTCGGGATTGCTGCAAGTGGCGTAAGCTTCCTGCTTGCGAATTCGAAGCTAAGTAATTGTGGCAAGCAAGATGCTTACCCCACCTAAGTTGGCAAGCAGGATGCTTACCCCACCTAAGTTGGCAAGCAGGATGCTCACCCCACTTTTAAGTTGGAGTGATAGGATCGTCAATTTGCTCACCAGCAACTAGAATGGTGTTTTTAAAACGTAGATTCAGTCATGCAGGCCGAACGAGTAATCGAATGGAAATTCTAGGTGGTCCAATTTTTGGTGTCGCAGGGGCCGGAGAATCTCACGGTCCGGGCATTTCGACAATCGTCTTCGGTTGCCCGGCGGGGGTCAGAATCGACCGCGCTCGAATCCAGCACTTTCTCAATCGACGCCGGCCGGGATCCAACAAACACGGTACACCTCGCAATGAAGCGGACCGTGTTGTCTTGACAGCAGGAGTCTTTGACGACGCCGATCACGACGCAATGCTGCAGGGCCCAGAGATCGAAGTCGCCGGAGATACTCCAACACGGGTGCCGACTTACTCCGTTGGCTATTCAACTGGCGAGCCGATCGCGGCTTTTGTGGCTTCAGCGTCCTCCAAAAGCGGTCACTACAAACAGTTCTCCGGTAGCCAAGGCGAAGTGCGCCCCGGCCATACAGATTTGGTCAAGCATCACAAATCAAAAGGCTTTGTCGATTACCGAGGCGGCGGCCGTTCTAGCTACCGCAGCGCGATCACCGACGTTGTTGGCGGTTCAATCGCCCGCGCGTTTTTGGGCGGTGCGTTTGAGACACGCTTCATCAGCAACATCGTTCAGGTAGGCAACGTAAAATCGACCGCATCTCTCGCAGAGAAATTTACTTCGGGAATCGTTGACGCTGTAGAAGTCGATGCTATAGAACAGCAGCTTGCGGGCGCTGAGATTTACACGATCGATTCGGCCTTCGCAGCCGAAGCCGCAAAATTGATCATGGAGACTCGCAAACAAGGCGACTCATTGGGCGGCGTGGTCGAAGTAGTCGCCGTCAATGTTCCCGCACTCGCGGGCGAACCGCTGTACAACAGTTTGAAATTGCGGCTGATGGGATCGCTGGGCGGGTTGCACGCGGTACGGGCTGTCGAGGTCGGAGCAGGCCACGATGTTGTGACGCGTCTAGGCAGCGAGAACAACGACCCGATTCGCAGCGCTGGCTATCAGAGCAACCACCACGGAGGAATGTTGGGGGGGATGACAACCGGCAGCCCGTTGGTGGCGCGAGTGTCTTTCAAACCAACCTCGACCATCACCAAGGCTCAGCAATCGGTTCGCAAAGACCTATCAGAGATCGATTTCCAGCTTGAGAAAGGTCGGCACGACCCCTGCGTCGCGATCCGAGCTGGAGTAGCGTTAGAATCTCGAATGGCCATCGAACTGGCCAATGCTGTTTTGATGCATCAATCGGGTAGAGTCCACACTGAAGATTTCAAGCTGTTCTAATCAGCTATATCAATGACTTCGTTGACCTACTTCTGATCGGCCTTCGCCATGTGAGTTGGCTTTTTCTCGATCGCATCGAGCATCGCACCAAAGATGGCTTGAACGTCTTTGCTCTGGGTAGCGCTACTGTTGTAGCGACCGTACTGCAAACGAATCTCGTCGGTGGTCAGCAGCACGCCATATTGCTTCACGGCCGCTGTGAACGCGTCCACGGCTGCTTGTCGGCTGGCCAAATCAAGACCATTCTGGCTGGCGTAGTTCACCAACTCGCGCTGAGCACGCGCCGTACCAAGCTTTGCTGCAATGTCGGTTGCCTGACGCGTTTTTCCCGCCACATACAGCATCTTATAGACCGCATCCTCGTGCTTGTGCAAATTGTAAAATCCGTACTGCTGCCGATCACTGGCCAGTTTGGCCAACCACTGCGAGGCAACCGCTGCTTGGACCACACGGCTGGAGTCTGTCGATTCCCAAGAAGAACTCAGCCCCTCAAACAGAGCTAACTGAGAATTGACGATCTGGGTATCAAAGTTCAAATCTATAATCCGGATCAGCGGATCTGATTTAGCCAAACGCTGGACGATCAGTCGATTCTGCTCATTGCTGACCACGACGCCGATCGGCAAGTACCGCGTTCGCCAATCGGCCCGCAGTTGCTGAATCACTTGATTGAAACGCGGACGCAACATGTTGTCAGTCAACAACAACAGCTTCCAGTCAGGGCTGCCGGTGGCCGCTTTGTAGAACTCAAGGCCGTTGCGCACAGATTCAACTTTGGCTCCGGTCGTGGAAACGACTCCTTCAAACGTTCGCGAATCGTTGCTGCCATAATGCCCGACTAGGACTTTCTGTTGTCCACTTGTATTGCTGATAAACGCCGCCAAATCGACGACATAAGAACTACCTGCGTAGGGCATCTTTGGATCAAGGCCCGCAATCGCATCCAATGCAGCAAATTGCAAATACCGCTCGCCTGAGAGAATGCATTTGACCAGAGGACAGTTGCCACCTTGCCCCGAGTACAAAACGTTCGAATCGTTGATCGCCTTCAACAATTCACAAATCCCGATCGATGCGGGAATAATTTCTCTGCCCAGTGACACGCTGAGCAACCGATTCAATTCTGCTGCTCCCGGATTACCCAACTTCTTTAGGACTGCTTTGGCATCGATCGGAGTGTCGGGGCCAGCGAGTTTTTTGGCAGACTCGATAGATGCCAACAAAAACAGCTCGCGGTTCTGAATGTTGTGAGGATCTATCTCGAACAAAAGTTGAGCCATTTTAGCCGCTCGAATACGGCTGGACACAACCAGAGAAACGCGATCGGACACAAACCTGTTGGTCTCCGCTTGATATTGCCAAACGCTAACTTTGGCGTTGGAGGTGACACTTTTCCGCTGCCCGCGAAGATTTTGATTTGCTTTGCGACTGAGGTTTGCGATTAAAGACGATCGATCAATCGAGCCGCCGAAATACTCACGCAATCGTCTTTCGGCAAACGTTTTTACGTTCTGAGGAGTTTGGGGCGAGAGGTATAGGAAGCTGATTAAATCGATCGCTTCGTTGGTACCTAGATTTGCCAACCCGTAATACGACTCCACCTCGATCTGCGGATTACCGCAGGTCGCGCCGGCAACGAGTATCTCGGTCGCGTCGTCTTCCAGCAGCCGAACGGCTCCGCGAACGCCCGGCCACAATTCTTTGAGCTCCTCATTGCCAAACACTTCCAGCATCGCCGCATAGGCTTGGGGTCCAACTTGTTTGATCTTTCCGAAGGCCGTGCTGCGAACATTGATGTTTGGGTCAGCCAGCGTCTTTACGATCGCGCGAATCCGAGCATCGGAGTTAGCATAGTTTTTGGCCGCGCCCAAAACGCGTTTTGCAAAACGTTGGCTATCGGGAGATAATTGCTCTACCGAATGCAGAATGTAAAAAAACTCAGCCCCGCGATCGGTGAACAGATCGTACAACTCTTTATCATTCATCGCCACTTTAGACAGCTGTTGCAAATAGACTCTTGCATCAGCCCACGCTTGCACATTGATGAGAGTTGAAAGCGCCTGAGCCAATTCGGCTGGAGTTTGTGGATCTTGGCGGCGAATCGAACGCACGACCAGTCCAATAGTTGAACCCTCGTTGTCGGCCGTTAGTTCAAAGACTTTCTCTGCCACATCCGGCTCGGCAGCATCGGTCCTACGAACGGAAAATGATTCTTCGTCGTCGGCGACATCAAATGGATTATCTTGAAAGATGGCTCCGTGAGTGGTTGGATTTGCCGAAATCTGGATGACGACCGCGACCGCAAACGCCGCCAACATGGGAACAGCAAACCTAAATTTCACGTTGGAGCACTTCTTAAGCATAGTGGTAGGATAATCGTCTCGATCGGAGCAGTAGCAACAGGGTTGGATATGTAGGGACGATTGTAATTGGCAATTCACTAAATCCTGCCGCTACAACCCGAATAAACAGCCTGTAATTCTGTTTCACCAGTCCAAGGCAGTCGCATGAGCCAGCGTGGCTAGTGTTCTTTCCAAGGTTAGCATGTAGTGGGATTCGCCAGAATTCCTAGTCAGCCAAGGATTTCTGGCGAAATCCACTACGAGCAACTAACGTTTCTGCTTGGACATTCGCTTAGCGTAGCTTGACGTAAGACGAATTCGGCTACAACCTGCGGCACGATGTCCTCAAAACCCGCTAAGAAAGCCGTTTCTTCCACAAATCGACTTGGCTGGCGACCATTGCCGGCGCGGTTGAGCCGACGCTTTGGAACGCTTCGACCGCTTTGTCCACGCCCAGAATATCATAGACGGACTCGTCCAGCGACGAATCGAAAGACTGGAAATCTTCCAACGGGAGCTGAGAAAGGGTAACGGATTTTTCGGTTGCAAGCTTCACAAGCCCTCCGATCAAATGATGGGCCGTGCGTTGGGGCAAGCCACGCTTGATCAGGTACTCCATCAGCGTTGTGGCATCGAGGAATCCGCGATCCAGTCGAGCGGCGATCGAATCCAACTTCAGCCGCGCTCCCTCGACCAAAGGCGCCGCCACTTCTAGGCAGCTCTCGACCGTATCGACTGCATCAAACAGCGGCGGTTTGTCTTCTTGCAAATCGCGGTTGTAAGCCAGCGGCAGGCCCTTGGTCAGCATCAACAATGTCTGAAGGCTGCCGACAACGCGCGCCGTTTTTCCGCGCGTCAATTCCAGCACGTCAGGGTTGATCTTTTGCGGCATGATCGACGATCCAGTGCAGAACTCGTGCGGTAATTGAATGAAATCGAACTCTACCGTGGACCATAAAATCCACTCTTCGGCCCAACCGCTCAAGTGAATCGCAATCGTTGACAGGCAGAAAACGGTCTCCAATAGATAGTCTCGGTCGCTGGAGGAATCCAAACTGTTGGCGACCAATCCCTCAAAACCAAGACGTTTTGCTGAATTTTCGCGGTCGATCGGTAGCGTCGTACCGGCCAATGCGGCAGTCCCCAACGAGCATAGATTTACTCGTCGGCGGCAGTCAGCCAAGCGGTCTCGGTCGCGCTGATATTTCTCGCAGTACGCCAGCCAGTAATGCGGCGCCAGTACCGGTTGAGCGCGCTGCAAGTGAGTGTAGGCGGGAATGATGACGCCAGCGTCCAGCTCGCAGCGGCTGAGAAAAGCGGCTTGAAGATCAGCAAGCAAACCGTCCAATCGATCGATCGCGTCGCGCACCCACAGACGAGCATCGGTCGAGCACTGATCGTTGCGGCTGCGGCCTGTGTGCAATTTTCTGCCGACATCACCCAAACGATCGATCAGAACCTGCTCGATGTTCATATGGATGTCTTCCAACTCTTGGCGGAATTGGAATTTGCCACTCTCGATCTCGCCCTTGATATCCGTTAACGTCGCCTCGATCTGCTGGGCTTCGTCGGCAGTTAGTATTTTCTGATCTGCCAGCATTTGAGCATGGGCAATGCTGCCTCGAATGTCCTGTTGGTACATGCGATGGTCGAAACTAATGCTTTCAGTAAATTTTTCGACTCGTTTGTCGACGGCAGCATCAAATGCACCACTGCGGCTTGGGCTAGAACTGGACAAGAAAAACCTCTATTAGAATAATGTGTGAGTCAAAGACTAAACGCGTACCAAAACGCTGTCAAACGCCGTTGACTTTGGGAAAACCGGTCGACAATACGCTCAAAACAGCTACCTTTTCTGCTACCTTTTGGATTCGGTAACCCAAACGTGGCCCAATTGCCGATTCTGCTGATGGTGTCGCAGCCCACGAAAGACTCCTTTAACTTCACCAACTTCGATTGAGGAACCGGTTTTCAACTATGAATTTCTTGACCAAACCACTGATGAAACATCCGGCTCTAATTGCAATTGCTACCGCTCTTTTTTGGACGGTAGCTCCCGCATCGGGGACTTTGCTGGCCAGTCCACAATCCGACGCCAAGCCGGCATCCAATGACGCCCAAACCACCGACGGCCCATGGATCAAACACGCAGCAGACGGATCCAATGCGGAAATCATGATGCCAGCCAAGCCACGGTTGAGCGAACGAACGTTTCGCCCGGTCGCTAGCGAGCCTTTCATTAAAGTGAAAACATGGCTGTGTTCGGCCAATGGCAAACAAATCATGTTCACGATGTCTTACCATGATCTGCATCAGCAACCCCAGACCCGCAAAAAAATCGACAAAACTCTCGATGGCGCCGTCAGAGGTACCGTCGCACAGGTCGTCGGCAATATCAGCGGCGCTGTTGAGAACGTCAAGGTTCGAACCTATCCGGGTCGCAAATTCTCCTACGAATTTCAGCTGGGAGACCAAGCGTTGAAGTCGGACGCGGAGGTCTATCTGATCGGCAAACGTCAGTATATGCTCAGCACAATCTTCAAATCGACGAATTATCAGCCTGAGCTGTCGAAGAAGTATTTTGAGACCTTCAATCCCTTCGACCCCGAGGACGCCACGCTGGTCGCAGACGGCGCAAGCGATCCCAATAGCGATGCTCAGGGCACTGGCTTCGACGGACTAACCCTTCCGTCGGGCGAAGAGCCCGTTCAGCTGAAATAGGCAGCGCATTTCTTTGCGTAGCCTTGGGCATTAGCTAACTAGGAAGAATTTTCCGGCAATTGGAATTACGCTCTAAAATCAGCGTCCAAACGTCTTTACCATAGCGGTTTCCTGGCGAATTTGTCGATTCGGGCTTTAGCACCTTGAAGGAAGTACTGGGCTGTTGGTACCCTTGGGAAATTTTGCACCCTTAAGGAATTTCGCCTTCCTGAGTTCTCCGGCCGAGAGGCTGCTTGGGCGTCTTTCGTTAGCCCCAAAATAGCAGGCTAATCGGAAGAAATCTGGCAAGTTCTGAGGGTACCCGTCCAACAAATCATTTTTTAAGGTCTCTCGAGTGCCACGTCGCGACGACATTCACAAAATTCTGTTGATTGGTTCTGGTCCCATCGTTATCGGCCAAGCCTGCGAATTCGATTACTCTGGCACACAAGCGTGCAAGGCTCTCCGCGAAGAAGGATACGAGGTGGTATTGGTAAATTCCAATCCCGCCACGATCATGACCGATCCGGGCACCGCCGAGCGCACTTACATTGAACCACTCGACTGGAAGATCGTCGAAAAAATCATTGCCAAAGAGAAACCGGATGCAGTGCTTCCTACTCTTGGTGGCCAAACGGCGCTGAACCTTGCTTTAGATTTGGACAAGAACGGCGTTCTTGAAAAATACGGCGTGGAAATGATCGGTGCAAAAGCCGACGTTATTGACAAAGCTGAAAACCGCGAACGGTTCTCGATCGCGATGGAGAAATGTGGGCTCTCCGTGTGCAAGGGCCGCACCGTCAACACCGTTGCAGAAGCTCGTGAGGTCCTCGAAGAGGTAGGCCTGCCAACGTTGATTCGCCCCAGTTTCACGATGGGCGGAAGCGGTTCAGGAATCGCCTACAACCGTGACGAATTCAATACGCTCGTCCAGCGCGGTCTCGATCAGTCGCCCACTACCGAAGTCCTCATCGAAGAATCCATCATCGGTTGGAAAGAGTACGAGATGGAAGTCGTCCGTGATATGGACGACAATGTGATCATCGTTTGTGCGATCGAAAACCTTGATCCAATGGGAGTTCACACCGGTGACTCCATTACGGTTGCTCCCGCTCAAACGCTCTCCGATGCCGAATACCAGCGTATGCGCGATGCGAGTATCGATATCATTCGCGAGATTGGCGTTGAAACGGGCGGATCTAACATCCAGTTCTCCGTCGATCCAAACAGCGACCGAATGATCGTCATCGAGATGAACCCGCGCGTCAGTCGGTCAAGCGCTCTGGCGTCCAAGGCCACTGGCTACCCGATCGCGAAGATCGCGGCAAAACTTGCTGTCGGGTTTCGACTGTGGGAACTGAAAAACGACATCACGCAGAAGACTCAAGCCTGTTTTGAGCCCACAATTGATTATGTGGTCACCAAATTTCCACGCTTTACTTTCGAAAAATTCCCCGAAGCCGACGACACGCTGACGACTCAGATGAAAAGCGTTGGCGAGACGATGGCGATCGGACGGACATTTAAAGAGTCCTTTCAAAAAGCGCTCCGCGGCCTTGAAGTAGGCAGTTCTGGCTTCGGCTGTGACGACAAAGATCTTTGGGGAACTGACGAACAGCCCGATCGCGATGAAATCCGTTCTAAGCTTTCCGTTCCCAATGCGGCCCGACCTTGGTATGTGCGGTATGCGTTTAAGTTAGGCATGACGATCGATGAAGTGTTTGAATTGACGCACATCGATCGCTGGTTTCTAACGCACCTGCAAGGCATTGTCGAATTGGAAGAACAATTGCGTGCCACCACGCTGGCCGACGTTTCAACGGCGCTGCTGCGAAAAGCCAAGCGAGCCGGTTTTGCCGATCGCCAGTTGGCTCATATTTGGGGCGCCGACGTAATGGATGTCCGCAAGGCGCGGAAAGAAACCCACGCAATCATTCCGACGTTTAAGTCGGTCGACACGTGTGCCGCTGAATTCGAAGCCTACACTCCGTACTTCTATTCGACTTACGAACACGAAGACGAAACGCCACCCAAGGGTGACAAAAAACGAATCATCATCCTTGGTGGCGGCCCAAACCGAATCGGCCAAGGAATCGAGTTCGATTACTGCTGCTGCCACGCCAGTTTCGCACTGCGTGAAATGGGCATCGAATCGATCATGGTTAATTCGAATCCGGAAACCGTTTCGACGGATTATGACACCAGCGACCTGTTGTTCTTCGAACCCCTGACGGTCGAGGATGTGCTGAATATTTGCGACCGGGTCCAACCGGACGGGGTCATCGTTCAATTCGGTGGACAGACTCCGCTGAATTTGGCGCGTGCACTTTCAGACGCTGGCGTGCCTATCATTGGCACTAGCGTGGACACCATCGATGCCGCCGAAGATCGCGAACAGTTCCAACAACTGCTCAACACGCTTGATCTAAAACAGCCGCCCAACGGCATCGCCCAAAACATGGAAGAGGCTCGCAAGGTCGTCGCTGAGGTGGGATACCCTGTGCTTGTCCGGCCTAGTTTTGTGCTGGGCGGACGCGCGATGGAGATTTGCTACGACAAAGCTCAGTTCGAACGTTTCGTGCTTGAAGCATTTATCGTTTCTGCTGGCCAACCGGTACTGGTCGACAAATTTCTCGAAGAGGCCATCGAGGTCGATGTTGACTGCATCGCCGACGGCACCGATGTCGTGATTGCCGGTATCATGGAACACATCGAAGAGGCGGGCGTTCACTCTGGTGATTCAGCTTGCTCGATTCCACCGTATAGCCTCAGCGATGAAACTCTAGACGAAATTCGCGCGGCCACCGTGGCCATGGCCAAGTACCTGAACGTGGTCGGTTTGATGAATGTTCAGTTCGCTATCAAAAAAGAAGCCGACGTGACCAACGTCTACGTCTTGGAAGTTAATCCGCGCGGTAGTCGGACGGTGCCCTTTGTCGCCAAAGCAACCGGCGTTCCTGTAGCTAAAATTGCCGCTAAAGTCATGGCCGGCGTGTCGTTGAAGGAACAGGGAATTACCGAAGAACTGGTACCGGCTCAGGTTTCGGTCAAAGAAAGCGTGTTTCCATTTCGAAAGTTTGCCGGCGTCGATATTGTGTTGGGGCCCGAGATGCGATCCACTGGCGAGGTCATGGGCATCAGCCCCGATTTCCCAACGGCTTTCGCCAAAAGCCAACTTGCCGCTGGTGTTATCCTGCCGGAAAAGGGACGCATTTTTGTCAGCGTTCGTGGTCCTCATAAAGACCGCGCCGTCCAAGTCGCCCGTCAATTGCATGAAATGGGTTACGATATTATTGCCACCGCTGGAACGGCCCGTGTCATTGAAGAAGCCGGCATTCCCGTCGAAAGCGTGAAGAAGCTGAGCGAGGGTTCGCCAAACCTGATCGATCACATGAAAAATGAAGCCGTCGATTTAATTATCAATACGCCCAACGGCAAAGGGGCGCGAACAGACGAAGGAAAAATTCGAGCCGCCTCTGTACAGGCCGGCATCCCTTGCATCACCACGATTCAGGCTGCCGAAGCAGCGGTCGAAGCGCTCCAATCGCTGCGGAAGCAACCGATGGAGGTGCAGGCACTTCAGGAAAGGTTTACATCATGATTCAATCTACATCTGAACAATCGACAGACACCCAGACCAAACCATGGGATCGTGATTCGATCCAAGCGCTGTTTGATTTGCCGTTGATGGATTTGATCTACCAGGCGCAAACGGTCCATCGCGCCAACCACAAACCAAACACGGTGCAGTTGAGCAGTCTTCTTAGCATCAAGACCGGTGCTTGTCCTGAGGATTGTAAGTACTGCCCACAAAGTGCGCGGTACAAGACCGGGCTCAAGACCGAACGTTTGATGCCGCTAGATAAGATCGTCGCTGCCGCCACAGAAGCCAAAGCAAACGGTGCGGAACGTTTTTGTATGGGTGCTGCTTGGCGAACTCCCAAGGATTCGGACATCGAGGAAGTGTCTGAGGCGATCGCGGCAGTCAAAGCGTTGGGGCTCGAAACATGTGCAACGCTAGGCATGCTCAAACCCGAACAAGCCGAAAAACTGGCCGACGCAGGACTGGAGTACTACAACCACAACTTGGATACGTCGCCTGAATTTTATGGCGAGATCATTTCGACGCGCACTTACGATGATCGTTTAGAGACACTGGAAAACGTGCGCGAAGCCGGCATGAAGGTTTGCTGCGGCGGCATCGTCGGCATGGGAGAAACGAAGACTGATCGAGTAGGTCTGATCGAGGCGCTGGCGAATCTGGAACCTTATCCGGAAAGCGTTCCGATCAATAATCTGGTCAAGGTCGCTGGCACGCCGTTGGGGGAATTGGAGGACATCGACCCGTTTGATTTCGTCCGCATGGTTGCGGTGGCTCGAATCACGATGCCCAAGTCTTACGTTCGCCTGTCGGCCGGGCGTGAGGAGATGAACGACCAATTGCAGACAATGTGTTTTATGGCGGGGGCAAATTCTGTTTTCTACGGCGACCAGTTGCTAACGTGTAACAACGCCTCTGTAGAACACGACCGAGAGCTGTTTGCGAAACTGGGAATCAACGCCTCGTAGCTCAAGCGTCCCGCTTGCCACAATTTTAGCGTAGTGCAAGCGTCCCGCTTGCCATCATTACAAACAAGCGAGACGCTTGTACTACGAAGCCAATTTCCATGCCATGGCGAAACGAAATCTCCAAAAGTCACAACCTCCGCAAAGCGGACAAACTGTGGCGGAATCTGCACTCGATTGAGTCATCGCCCGGTCGAACGATCGACGTCGACGGAAAGTCATTGCTCAACTTTTGCAGCAACAACTACCTGAGCCTAGCCAGCCACCGAAATCTTACTGCCGCCGCTCAAGCCGCCACGCAAAAATATGGCACCAGTACGACGGCGTCGCATCTAATTGTTGGCCACACTGAGATTCATCAACGACTCGAAGAAAAAGTGGCTCTCTTTGTTGGCGCGGAGAAAGCGGTTTTGTTCTCCACCGGCTACATGGCCAATCTGGCAGTGCCAACCACGTTTTTGGGTCGTCATGATTTACTGGTCCAAGACCGCTTGAATCACGCATCAATTATTGACGCAGCGAAAATGAGTGACGCGAAGCTGCGCCGCTATCATCATGCCGATGCCGTAGCCGCCAGCAAGATTCTTGCCGACACTCAATTCAACGACGCGGCCCAGCGAAAAATGCTTGTCACCGATGGCGTGTTCAGCATGGACGGCGATGTTGCTCCGTTGGACGCGCTACATCAATCATGCAAGGACCACCAAACTGTCTTGGTTGTCGATGATGCGCATGGGTTTGGCGTGGTTGGGACAAGCGGACGTGGCAGTCTATCGCGTTACGATCTTAGGCCAACGGATAACACCTTAATGCTGGGCACACTGTCTAAAGCCGTTGGTTCGTTCGGCGCTTTCGTCGCTGGCGACGCCGTCTATATCGATGCGCTGATTCAACATGCTCGGCCATTTATCTATACCACCGCCCTGCCCTGCTCTGCCGCTGCGGCTTCGCTGTCCGCGATCGAGCTGTTTGAATCTGAAAGCTGGCGGCGAGAAAAACTGAATGACAACATTCAGCACTTTCGAAAATTGGCTGATGAGGCTGGCATTGAGACAACCGACTCTACGACGGCCATCCAGCCCATCCTCGTTGGAGACAGCGCCACAGCGCTGACCATCAGCCAGCGTTTAAAGGAACGGGGAATCATAGCCATCGCCATTCGTCCGCCCACCGTCCCAGTTGGACAAGCGCGTATTCGTGTTACCTTGATGACCGATCACACAAACGCCGACATCAATCAGCTTGTCGCTGCGATCAAAGCAGTCCTACCCGTCGGCAAGCCTCCAACGCTCCCAGAGGGAGCGTGACATAGCGTCGATGCTTGATTCCTAATTGCTACTTGCTAATTCCGACCACACCATGCCCAAACCAAAACTAGTCCTCCTTCATGGCTGGGCCGTTCACTCAGCGATCTGGCACAGCGTCCAAAAAGATTTGTCGATCCATTTCGATCTACACCCGATCGACCTGCCGGGCTATGGAGATCGCCAAGCCGAAGATGGAAACCTTGGTCTCGATCAACTGACCGACGATGTACTGACTATGGCTCCTGAAAATGCTCACTGGGTGGGTTGGTCGCTTGGAACGATGATTGCAATGTCGGCGGCGTTACGCCAATCAGACCGAATTGACTCTCTGATCCTTGTCAGCCCAACTCCGATGTTCATGCAGGCCGAAGACTGGAAACATGGCATCACCTTACCCGCACTAGAAAATCTCCAGTCGCGATTCCATAGCGACTACGCCACCGCATTGAAACGATTTTTGCTGATGCAAGCCGGTACGGATCAGGTCGCTCGGACCAACGCCAAAGCGACGTGGCAGCGATTGACGCAATCTCCTACTCCATCTACGGGCACCCTCGATGCAGGACTGGAGATTCTCAAAACCACCGACCTGCGTCGAAAAGTCCAAGGCATCAACGTTCCCACCCGAATCATTACTTGTCAAGAAGACCGAGTGATTCCTGCGGCCGCTGGACAAGCACTTCATCAAATGATTCCGCAAAGTACACTGTTGGAGTTACCGTCGGGCCATGCTCCGATGATCGAGATTCCTCGCCAATTCGTTCAAGCAATCTCCGCCGCCTGAAAACTGAGCACCGAAAACGCTTTGACACTTTCATCTCAACAAATCATCACGCGCTTCAATCGCGCTGCATCGACCTACAATGGAGTCTCTGCGCTGCAGCGAGAGATGGCCGATGGGTTGCTGAGTCGCTTTAAGTCCAGCTTACTCAATGACACGATTCGCATCGCTGATTTGGGCTGCGGAACGGGGTACTTGCTGGAACAACTTCTGCAGCTCGGTTTTGATGAACTGCATGGTTTTGACATCGCAGGCGAAATGCTCGCGGTTGTCGAATCATCCACAAACATCCCATCATCGCGACTCACCGAAGCGGACTTACAGGCGTTGCCGGTACCTGATCAGCAATTCGACGTCGTATTCTCCAACGCCGCGATTCAGTGGTGCGATACAGCGCGGGCGGCGACCGAAATCCAGCGCGTGCTCCGTCCGGGCGGCCATGGATTCATCTCGACATTTGGACCGCAAACGCTCGAGCAATGGAGAAGTGTGTTTGAGTCACACGGGCATTCAAGTGTGCATCGATTCGAATCACCCGCTCAATTGACAGCCCAGTTTGAAGCAGCGGGGCTGCGGCTCAACCAGATCGAAACCAGACTTGTAAGTCAGTCGTTTGGTAGCGTAAAAGAAATGTTTGCATCGATCCGAAAACTGGGCGCAAGTAACGCGACGGTAAGCCGAAAGCCGATCAGCAAATCGGCCTACCGATCAATTCACGCCGGGTTTGAGCAACAACTGGCCAGAGAAAAAATTCTGAATCTTACATTCGAAACGATTTCTTTCGAAAGTGTCCGAATGTAGGCGAGCCTTACCTCTTTATCCCAAGACAAATTCTCCGCCATTTCTCCCTCTGAATGCTATACTTTCAAAATGGCTTTTGCACCAAAACACGACTGGGACGCGTACGACGCTGCGGTATCACGGCATGAACTGGCCAAGCTTCAGGAGCAGACGCCAACAGAAAAACTACAGTGTTACGCTCATCTATTTGACTTGCTGCACTCTCTTAGGCCTAGCAGGGCTTGGGATGATCCCGTTGAGATTCAACGTTGGAAAGAGAAGCTTGAGATTCGAATGCGATATGTGAACGCATTCATCATGCCAAAGGAACAATAGGACAATCACACCTCTATTCCCTGCAATGTCTTTGACGGAATGTTAGTCAGCTGAAACCGGTTCTGCATAATCGTTTTCCCATTGGCTGTGATCTTTCCAGAAAAATCAAACACCGAATCCAGTTTTTCGTCCAATGTGATCGTCGCTTGTAGCTTGTCGCCCGGTCGAGCGAATCCGCGAAAGCGCGATGATTTTATTTTGACCAACACGCCCAATGCGTACTCGTTGAAAAACGGATCGTGAGTGTTGTAGACCTCCATCGGATTGTAGCGCGCCGCGATCAAGATTCCGGCCGCTTGAGTGGAGGTCTCCTGCATCATGGCTCCGGGGAGAATCGGCGCACCGGGGAAATGCCCGGTAATGAAAAACTCTTCCCCTGTCAGATCCGTTTCCGTCACGACGGTCTGATCATCAACCGAAACCAACCGATCAATCATCAAATACGGTCGGCGGTGATGCAGATAATCCTCTACGTTTTCGAATTTGTGTTGAAAGTACTGCATCTTGGGGCTCGTGTGGATGGCTAAGAAACTAAAATGGTCACAGGGCAACCCGCGACAAAATGTCGATCATAACGGCAATCTCTCCAGCAACAAATTGGGCGCGAAACATTCACAAGCTCGTTCAGCAGCTATAATTCGCTGCCGCCGGTCAATCACGCAATCTTCAATGGTTTAATCAGAGAACGATGAAACGCAAACAGCGCATATTTCTGTCTCTGGCTACCTTAGCCATTTTGCTGATCGCTATTGGACACGCGCAAGCAGCTCCGCCGGACGCTACAACGGCCGAAGAGATGCTGAAGACTTTCGGTAAACTTTCGAAGGCGTCTTGCATTGCCTGCCATGACGGCAGCGAGGCCAATGGATTTGACGCTAGTAATCTGACCAGTGACCTTTCGGACCGGGTGAATTTTGATTTGTGGGAAAAGGTCCACGATCGAGTGGCCTCGGGAGAAATGCCACCGCCAGACGCCGACCAACCAGAACCAGCGCTAATCAAACAATCACTTGACGCAATCAGCGAAAATCTGACCCGTGCGAATCTATCCCACCAAAGGCAATTCGGCCGCACAGTGCTTCGTAGACTGACCCGATCCGAACTGCAACACACGCTCAACGATCTTTTGTCGATCGATATCGATTTGAGCGAAGTGCTGCCTCCAGAAAATAACTCCAGCGAATTCGACACGGTCGCAGAGAAGCAGGGGCTTTCTGAAATTCACGTTCGCGCCTACCTAAGAGCCGCCGACGCGGCAATCGAACAGGCGATTGAGCTAAGGCCCAAACCGGATACTGAAAAACGAGAATTCAATTTCACCGAACTTGAAGCCATCAAAAAACACCTCGCGAAAAAGCATCAGAATCAAGAGCGCGTGATCTTAAGGGAACTCGATGATGCGGTGGTCATGTTCAACACCGCATCCTATCTTTTTAAACTTGAGGACTTCTTTGTCGACGGCGATGGCAGGTATAAAATTTCTGCGACGGGTGCTTCATTTCAGGCCGACGAACCGGTGACGATGACAATCAACGTCGGGCACTACGAAAAGGGGTACACGCGCTCGATCGCGCAGTTTGACCTGCCTCCAAGTTCCAAACGGAGTCGAAAGAAGAAGTCGGAGTATCCAGCTTCATCAAAATTGGGAAAGTCACGCACCGTCTCAGTAGAAACGGTCTTGCGAAAAGGAAACTACATCTTTCCCGGCGCGATAGGTTTGAAGCTTCAAACTGACGGGAAAACGGTTTGGAATGTATCGCCGACCGAATATAGCGGCAGCGGTATTGCGATGGAGCGCATGACGGTCGAAGGACCTCTGCACGAGAAATGGCCTCCTCGATCGACGCGATTACTGCTGCAAGGTGTGGAGACGAGACCTTTTGAAAACAAAAAATGGGATCCCTCGCGACAGACCCACATCGGATACGAGATCGTCGCCGGTGCTGATCCAAAGGATCAACTGCGCAAGATTATCAAGTGGTTGGCCCCACGCGCGTTTCGTCGCTCGTTACGAGACGGAGAAGGCCAACCGTTTCTTAACATGGGAATGACGGCCTTGAAGGAAGGACGTTCGTTTGATGAGGCGATTCGGTTGACTTGTAAGTCGATTTTAACATCGCCCGAATTTTTGTTCCTGACGCCGGCCCCCGGCGAGCTGGATCAGTTCGCGCTTGCCGCTCGGTTATCGCTGTTCCTTTGGAAAAGTGTCCCCGACGAGGAATTGTACGCAGTCGCTGGCAAAGGAAAACTCAATGATCCCTCCGTGCTACGACAACAAGTCAATCGCATGCTTGATGACGACCGGGCAGAACGATTTGTTACCGACTTCTGTCAGCAGTGGTTGCGACTGTCTGAAATTGACGCAACGTCGCCCGACAAACGACTCTATCCGGAATACGATGAAATACTACGCAGTTCGATGATCGAAGAGACCGAAGCTTTCGTTTCGTATTTAATCGAAA
The DNA here is from genome assembly GCA_938036435.1 of uncultured Pirellulaceae bacterium. Taxonomy (GTDB): domain Bacteria; phylum Planctomycetota; class Planctomycetia; order Pirellulales; family Pirellulaceae; genus Mariniblastus. The sequence goes on from CALHPU010000015.1 coordinate 21,143, forward strand.
AAGACCTTAGCGTTGCAAATTTAGTCGATTCAAAATTTGCTTTTCTCAATCGTCGATTGGCTGATCACTATCAGATTCCCGGCGTAAGAGGACAAACAGTCAAGCGCGTGTCTTTGCCATCCAATTCGGTACGCGGCGGATTGCTGACTCAGGCCAGTATCATGAAGGTTACGGCCAACGGGACAACAACCTCACCCGTCCGCCGCGGCGCGTGGGTACTGACCCATTTGCTGGGCCAACCGCCCTCCCCTCCTCCGCCGAACATTCCGGCAGTCGAACCCGATACGCGCGGCGCTGAGACCATTCGTCAGCTGCTAGATAAACACCGAAGTGATCCATCTTGTGCCGGCTGTCATCGCAAAATTGATGCACCCGGATTCGCGTTAGAAAGTTTTGACGTCATCGGCGGATTTCGAGAGAATTATCGCTCGCGCGAGATAGGTGAGCAGCCCAAGGGAAAACTCATGGGCCGAAATATTTGGGAGTACAAGATTGGATTGCGCGTTGATGCCAGTGGAGAACTGGCGGCCAACGAGTCTTCCTCTGGAGGCAGTTTCTCAGACATCATACAATTCAAGCGACTCTTGCTGGAACGGGAAGAGCAAATTGCCCGCAACCTGATTTCGCAACTTGCCGTTTATGGCACCGGTGCAGAAATTCAGTTCGCCGATCGAGAAGAGATTGAACAGATATTGGCTGCCTGCAAGAAAAAGGATTACGGAATAAGAACAATTTTGCACAAAGTGATTGCGTCAAGGCTATTCTTAAACAAATGAAAGCCTTTTTCCCAAAGGGCAAACGGCACGGCACGAGCCGTCCGGACAATCACGGACCGGAAGGCTCGCGTCTTTCCGCTTCCAGTTTCCCTAATATTGGAAAACTTATTTGCCGAGTATCTTCCAAAACTCACACGTCGACCATTTAGCTCGGACCTAAACCATGAAACGCCAACTCAATCGCCGCACTTTTCTTCGCGCTGCCGGAGTGGCCGTCGCGCTGCCGGCGCTTGATGCCATGGTCCCCGATCCGGCTTACGCTGCGACCTTGGCGCACTTCGGTATCAAGCCCGACGCGCCGGCAAAACGCATGATCATGATTTGCGCCTCGTTGGGTCTGCATGGAAAATCTTTGTTCCCTGATGCTACGGGCAAAGACTATAAGCTGACGCCCTATTTGTCTCACTTGGAAGATCACCGTGATGATTTCACGATCTTCTCCGGGCTCTCACACCCCGATCAATCCGGTGCCGATGGCCACTCGTCGCAGATGACATGGCTGACCTCAGCGCGGCATCCGGGCTTAGGAGGATTTCGTAATTCCATCTCCGTCGATCAATTTGTGCGGGAGAAGTTGGGCTATGTGACGAGGTACCCGTCTATCGCGCTGGCCACAGGCGGGCAGAACAGCCAGTCCTACACTAGCGGAGGCGTAATGGTGCCAGCGGAGTACCGTCCCTCGGTACTGTTTGAGAAATTGTTTCTCGCAGGGAAGCCATGGGAAATTGAGCGCCAGAAGCAACGGTTAGATGACGGTCGCAGCATCCTAGATTCACTCGGCGGTCAGGCCAACCGGTTAAAGCGCCGCATCAGTCGTGCCGATCGCGAACGATTGGATGAGTATTTCTCATCGCTTCGCTCGGCTGAGAACCACTTCAACGAGGCGCGGCAATGGATCGACAAACCAAAGCCTGCCATCGACGCGGAAAAACCTGAAGACATCAAAGAAGCCAGCGATGTGATCGGCCAGACAAAGTTGCTGTTCGACCTGTTGCCGCTGATCGTGCAAACCGATTCTTCGCGTGTGATTACGATCCTAATCAACGGCCGCAGCGACGTTCCGCCAATCGATGGCGTGACGATGGACCACCACAACCTCTCCCATCACGGACAAGACGAAGCCAAGCTAAAGCAACTGACCAAAATCGAGAACGAGTTAATGAAATCGTTTGGCGGACTGGTTGGGCAACTCAAGTCAAAACAGGAGGCCCATGCCACAGGCGAAACGAGTCTGTTGGACAACACGATGGTGATGTTTGGCAGCAACCTTGGCAATGCGAACGCCCACGACACCAAAAATTTACCAATCTTGGTTGCTGGCGGGGACTACCAACACGGTCAGCACGTTGCCTACGACACAAAGGCCAACACGCCATTGTGCAATCTGTTTGTTTCGATGATGCAGGAAATGAATTTGCCCGTTGACTCATTTGGCTCAAGCACTGGATCACTTCGGTGGTAGTGTCGTTGGGTCATGATGCCCGAGAGCCTGCTGTAACATGGCCCATCGTTTGGGAACAATCAAGTTCAACCGATAATCTCCAAAGCTTCGTTCACCTTTGTTCACACGAAGCATCGTAGAGTCTCTGTAAAATCCGACGCCTACCATGTCAGCATCGACCAGACGCGTGTTGTCCACAAAAATCACATCCGTAAATGGCTCATATAGTTTTGCCCCTGAAAACGCGTTTAGGTTTGGGTTCCCGTGCCCCACAATCTTGCCTTCGGTATTACAGACATGCAGGTAGCGGGTGAACGTAAATTCACCTTTCGTTTTCACCCAAACATTCTCGATCGTTAGCCCTTGTTCTGACAAAGCTGCTCGATAGCCAAGCAAGCGAATTTCGTCTCCGAACTGGATGTTGCGTTCATGAACTGAAGTGCTTTCGACGATCTGAGTTTGCTCGGGCGTCAGACTGCTGGTCCACTGATTCTGCGCGACCACGACCGTTGGAACGACTATCAGCAGCGCTGCAACCGCAGCGTTAGACGTAAACACAAAATCTCGGATGCTCGCAGCAGTCATCGCAGTCGCTTTAGTCCACTTTCGTTGCCAGATTACCAGCAGAGCTCTTTTGGCTGGCATTTCCACCAGTCTATATAGCAGTATCGAAAGTGCGATAGAAACCGAACAGGCACAGATGCTCAGCCCCAGCGGTGATAACGTTGTATCAGGTAATAAATAGTGCGTGAAATATCGCAGCACGATCTGGTGTATCAAATAGAACGCAAAACTGATTTCTCCCAAAAACACCATCAGTCGGCAACCCAACGCGCGTCCGATGGCACCGCTGGTCGAACTAAAAACATAGATCATCAAAGCGAACAGCCAACCGAAAAGATTGGTGGTCACCCAGATGCTAAATCCTTGGTTGGCATCCTCGATCCCAGCTAGTCTGCTACAAACATGCGACGTTATAGTCCAGACGTATCCGAAGAAGCAGACAATGACGAATATTTCGATCGCCGTATCACGCCAGAAACCAATTACCCTAACCCGTTGGCTACGTCTTATAAAAAGAAACCCCGTCGCCATACCGATGCAAAACTCTGGCAAACGAAGAAGTGGATTTGTCAAGAATATCATTTTGAAGTCGTGCTTCTCTCCGTACTCGGGAAGCCGAGCAAGATACCCCAGCATGAACACCAACCCAATTACGACGGATATAAAACCCGCGCACTTCCACCAAAACTGACGCTCGCCACCGATCAATAGCAGGGGAAATACAAAGTAAAAAAACGCCTCGGTAGAGATACTCCAAGACACAGCATTGAATGAAAACGCCCACGGACCATGCGGTACCCAACTTTGCAAAAGCAGCAAATTGGTAGCCAATATTCTAGGAGCTTGTTCGCTAGTACCAATCACATGTATGTAGTCACAACAAAAAGCCAAGACCAAGAGTATCCCAAGGCAAACTACGTGCAGTGGCCATATTCGCGCCCAACGCGCAAACCAAAATTTGCCGACTCCATCACGCCACGTTTTCAGCCGATCGTGGTAGACGTACGTCAGAATAAAACCAGACAGCACGAAGAAAAAAGAAACCGCCAAGCATCCCAGCCAAATTTTTGGACGAGGCAGCTCGAAATCACGGGTCAGGTGATGGACGAACACGGCCAGAGCCGCCAACCATCGCAAACCAGTCAGTGCAGACAGTGATTGGGAGCCAGAATTCATGGGCGGTCTTCGGATGATACGCAGGCCCGCCGTTGGCTTGGAGGACCACCAAAGCTCTTGAGAGTAGTCAGTCCAACCACCATCGTCAACAGAAATAAGCGCTTGCCCCAATACTCAACGGAACTCAATATTCAATTCAGTTCAGGCGGTTAGCGATTAAGTGTAAGGCGAGTTGACTTTATCCAACGACCAAGCAACAACGTTTGTCACGGCTGAAAAGTGCAGTAGTGGTTTCTGATCGCCAAGGTCCAACCCGAGCCCGTCAGTCATCGAATTAGCGTGCACGATTGCCTGCGCATCTCGAAGTCGCCACGGTTGATGATTGATCTCACCGCGGAACAGTTGTCCTTGTGAATTGGTTGTGTAGAGACAGTATCGTGCCGTCAACCAGTGGACCAGCGTATTGGGTTTGGCGAAATACCAATCTCCAACGGGCCGATACTCACAGTGCAATTCGGCTGCGGCGGCGCTGGCATCAGTACGCACGCTGTGATATTGAATCCACTTACCGGGGCAATGGTTGGCAGCTTTTTTGACTTCAATTTTGGCATCTACGTAGTTCAAGTGAAACAACCAACGCGCTGCGCGGACTGCAATTTTGCTGGTCGCGTCGAGCGAAAAGAACCAAACACCGGGTTTGCCTTCAACGGTAACATAGGTTCGCACGTTCAGTTCGGGAAACCGAGAAACCAGCGGCAAATTCGGAACCCACCTCGGGGATACGTCCGCCATTTGGAATGGAACGATGCCGATCCACGCTTCTCCATCGAACGTGTCCAGCTCAACAGAGTCGGGCAGCAGATCCCGCAGCAAAGCGGCATCTACTTTGTAATGCATAAAAAGCAAATCGAACCAACTCATGCGCATAAAGGGACCGCGATTAGGGGGACCCCAAATCCGGTCTTCAGCGGTGCAATAGAGTTCGTTGGCTGCCATCGGCAAATTCCATCAGTATGACTATCCGTTTTTCATAGAACCGAGAATCCATTTCCCTCGCAACAATGGCCGCATCCAGTGCAGACGGGCAATTTGGCCAACAGCGTTGCTGGCAATAAAAATTCGCAAAATCCAACAATATTCAGGGGGAACAAACCTTCCAGCCGAGCGGGCAATGATTTAAAATCTGCTCAATTCGAAGAGGTAAATCCAAACCGAGATCGGTTTTCAGATTTACGAGTTTGGGGGTGTGGCGGAACTGGCAGACGCGCTAGATTTAGGATCTAGTGCCCTTTGGGCGTGCAGGTTCAATTCCTGTCACCCCCACTCAGACACGAAAAAGCGAGCTAGAACACCATAGTTTTAGCTCGCTTTTTTATATGCGCCGTGACAAACGGCTCTCTAGCTATCGGAGTTCCAGCACCTTAAGACGGGTGGCCCGAATCTTCTGTTGGTCAATAAAGATTGGGGCTTGCTTTCTCTTCGGTTCAAAAAATCCGACGGCGACGTGATCCGCTCCATTTAAATCTTTGGCCGGTAACCTAACTATGTCGACTACTCGATCGTTTCCCACAAATTGGCTGAAGAGTGCTCGATTGCTGTCGGCCACTTTGAGGATCTTCCCCTTCCCATCGCAGATATGCATAAAACGCGTCGGCCGACGATTCTCCCTTAGATCCCACGCCATAGTTATTTGATGCATGCCGCCGCCAACCTCTTCCGTTGTGACTCCCAACAGCAGCGCGTCTTGGTCGAATCGTACTCCACGAAACTCTTCGGCAGATGCTTGAACGACTTGCTCAATGGCCGCGTCGCTGAACCCGGTCAACCGACCTTGCTGTAACAACCCCAACGCCACGCCAATCATGGCAAACACCACAGCGATTCGACGCAAGGCAAAGATTTGTCCGACCGATCCGAAAAAATCCTTGACGGCCGCAGAAAACACTCCCGATTGCCGCGTCTTGATCAAGGCGATTCTGGCCGTTGTCTCGATTGTGTGATGCAAAACCATTGCCGCAACTAGCGACAGTAACAGCCCGGCCGCTGCCATAAAATATCCAGCGAACTGACCATGATCCAACGGCAGCTTACGCAGCGTCAACAAGATCGATTGGTGAATCAAATAGAAAGCGAAACTGATCTCGCCCAGATAGACCATAGGAGGGCTGGATAAGAACGCTGCCAAAACGCCCTTAGAATTCGCAAACGTATAAATCAGAAACGCAAATAATGGCGCCGCCGCAGTCGATCGCAGCCACATCAACAACGTACTGCAATCAGTGCCGGCCTCTCCGATCAGCACCATGACTATGGCGAAATACCCTACACACAGGCCGATAGCCAACAAGTGCGCTGGCAGTCCAAAACCAGAGTTCAAATTAGACTTGTCGCGCCTGAAATAAAACAAACCGCACAACATTCCGATAACAAAATCGAACAAGCGAAAAAACGGATTAGCACAAATCAGTGCCTCCCGATTAACGCTTAGCATTTGGCCAGAATACAGATCTACCGCCACGATTGTGATCGCCGTAATCACGACGACGCCAACAAGCGCCCGCCACAGCCATTTCATGCCGCCGCGTATCAACAGCGGGAACACTAAGTAAAAGAAAGCCTCGACCGAGAGACTCCAAGCAGGCGCGTTGAGCGAGAATACCCACTTGACGTTGGGAACCCATGCCTGAACTAGGAAAACGTTGGCAATGAATTTTGCCCAATGGCTGGGCTGAGCGATAAAATCCCCCATGCCTTTGACGAAAAAGATAACGATCAACATCGTGACCAAGTGGAGCGGCCAAATTCGCGCCAAGCGTCGCCGGTAAAACTCGCCGCTAGTGAAACTTTCCAACCGCGGCGCGTAAACCCACGTCAAAATGAATCCCGACAGCACATAGAAGAACCCAACGCCTGCCCATCCAAGCGGTACCTGTTGGTCATCAATCTGCGGAAACCAGAAAAACGTATGGCTTACGAACACCAACAGCGCGGCAACAAATCGCAACCCCGTCAGCGCTTTTAAATTTTCTGGCTGGCCATTCTGACGCATAATCTACGAAGCTAGCGTAGGCCGCAATACCACGCAAGGTGAGCCGTGCTGGCGGTTCGCGCTTTCGGTAGGTATCTGACGCCTAGTTATTGTCTGACCATGCATCAAACGACCTACCGCAGAGATCACGGAGTGCAAGTCTTGCACGAGCAGCGCAAACTCTGCGCTCCTCCGTGGTTCAACTAGAACGCGTCGAGGTCTTCGGGTTTTTCAACTGCGTCGATGCTGCAATGGAACTTGAAAACATCAAGAGAGACGTTCTGATCAACAAACCTGATCGCGCCGTCAAGAAATGCAAATTGCGCGCCTTGGGGGTGGTTGCTGCTAAAGGGGGTCGCATTGAAATCGGCATCGTCGGAAAAGTTAATTCCGTGGGCGACTGATTTTAAACTGTAAACCTTTGCGGGTCTGCCATTGGAGGCGTAGTCAGCTCCAATCGCCCAACCTGCGCGAGGAATCCTCTCACGGTCGTCGCTCAGGTCCGTCCCAGAGATCTCACCAAAGCCAAACGTGTATGAAGTCCCGTCGCGAATATCTCTCATTTTCTTTCCGACGAATTTTCCTTGTTTGTTTGGAGAAAAGAATCCCTGTAGACCAATCGGCCCGCCCTCTGGTTCACTGCCGCCAAGGGTATCGTAGGAATATTGTCTGTCTCCATCGGATGTCGTCGCCTCTCCAAGCGGTCCAAGCACGCCATGATAATGAGTCGTGAAGTCTCCGAGATCCTCGAATGAAGACTCTCGGGCGATAGCAGACGCCGCTGGACAAATGAGAGGCTCAACTTCAATCTCAGAAAGTTCGATCATTCGATCTCTCCAAGTTTCACCCGGTTGGAGAGCGCGTTGAGTTTCCTCGTGCAGATATTCTTGTTTCAGATGCGCCAAAAGCGGGACGACGTAACCACCGCCGCGGCCGTCGTCTCCGGCGGGAAACTGCAATTTGCCAGATTCAAAATTTAGCGTGGCAAGTATTACTTGGCGCAGATTTGCTGAACACTTGGTCTTGCGAGCGGATTGGCGAACGACTTGCAGCGCCGGAAATAGCATTGAGACCAAGATACCGATAATTGCAACCACGACCAGCAACTCGACAAGCGTAAAGCCTCGCCTAGCTGAAGCCCGTTGATTGCGGGCAAACAAAGCGGAAGCGCGGACTTGAAAGCTGAACATAAATTTTCCCTACTGAAGAATGTAACAGTGACCAGCGAAGCTTAGGAAAACTATGTGAAGACTTTATGTGAACGAGATTAAAATTCAAAAACAGCTGCCCTTTAACGAACAAACAACCCTACCTAAATGAAATCTGATCTCTGCGGAAAGAAAAACAGAAACTAAACAATACGTTCATCACAACTTAATGATCGAGTGTTAGCTTTCGGCCACTTTGAACAAAGCAAGAAATTTAAAGGCTTGATGTTCATCTACATTTTCACATTTTTCAGTAAGGGATGCCAAATGTTAAAAAGAAAAGGTTTCACATTGGTGGAACTGCTCGTTGTTATTGCGATCATCGGTATTTTGGTTGCGATGCTTTTTCCGGCGCTGACGGCTGTTCGTTCTGCAGCCCGATCAACTCAATGTAAAAGTAATTTGCGTCAATTCGCAATTTGCCTGTTAGCCAAAGCATCTGATTCTCCCAGCGGAAAATTCTGCAGCGGTGCTTTTGATAGTGGACGCGATGGAGCTTTTGATAAGTATTCATGGGTCGCCGACTGCGTCTCTCAGGATGTTTTTCCAGGACAACTACTTTGCCCGTCTTCCATTTGCTTAGGTTCGGAAAAACTAAACATCAACTCGTCCGATACATCAGAGTTTGGGGGAAAAGCTTCACCTGCTCGTCGTGGGGTTCCGTTTTCCAAAGCAGACGGCACGCTGACTGGAGTTGTACAAGAGGGCTATAACACCAATTATGCCTCTGGATGGCACATGGTTCGCACGCGCCCCATTTTTACCAATGGTGCCACTCGTGGTGACCTTAAGAACTGGTATTCATCTGGAGGAGCGACACAGGTAACTGCGGGAGCGCTTTCGTTGCGTGATCTGGATGCAGGCAATGTCAACGCATCTTCCATTGCTCTACTTGGTGACGCCGCACAGGGCGATACAGTCGGCAAAAGCGACGGTATTCTGAATGCTGGAATTGATCTTCCCGGCCTTGGGTTGACCGACGGTTCGCCGGTTTGCGAAAGTTTCAACGATGGTCCGTCTATCATTAGTGGCGGAAAAATTAAGACGATCGCAAAAGCAATGGGCAGCGCCGTTGCTGAATCGGTCTTCAAAGCGCCAAATCTCCCAATGAAAGGAGGCGTCGCGACAGAGGATCTCGTTCTGCAGGATACGCGTGATTGGTACGCTTGGCACACTAACGCGGTTAATGTTGTATTTGCCGACGGCAGTGTTCGCTCTCTTGAAGACGTCAACGGAGACGGCTACATCAACCCCGGCTTCCGGGCTACAGGTTTGGTCACTAGTGCCAGTGGATTCGAATCGATCGCTGCCGCTCAATCAGCAACCGTTGGTTACCAAGACTCCGAGACCGAGGTCAATCCATGGGAATTGTTCTCAGGCACCTTTCTCAATGAAGGCGTTGCTGGAAAAGGTTTTGAGTAAACCGATTGGTTTGATTGGAATTAGTGCTCGCCTGCCGTTGTCTTGCAACGGCAGGTTTTTTCGTTAATGGCATTTCAAATTTTAGTAGCACGACTCTCCGAGTCGTTATGGTAAGGCGCGTAACCCCTCGGAGAGTCGTGCTACATTATGCTGCAGCGACTCTCATCATGTAGATCTATTGGTAGCAAGACAATAAAACCCAAATCACCATTGGAGATGCCTGCGGTTGTTTGCTCCACCGTTGCCTTCCTATTGCCATAATTCGTCATTCGAGGCGTTTTGTCACGTTGCAGCATCAGGACGCTTTTGTATTATGAGCGACTAGTTGATGATCAATGTTGCCCCCGATTTCCGCCACGACGTGTTCCAAAAAAGTATTTTGACATTGGTGGCCTTATGCCTGTTCGTTGGCAGTGGGTATGTACCGCTGCCGATTCCGATATTGAAAAATTTGTCCACGCCCTTTCCCTGTCAGAATATGGGCTGCGGGTGTCAAAACGCGAAACAATGCTGGGCCGATTGTTGCTGTCACTCCGACCAGCAGAAAATCGAATGGGCTAAAGCAAACAATGTCAGGCCGCCCGAATGGTTTATCAACCAGTTGAGCAGTGAGGGCCTTGAATCTGATTCCGACTGCGGTTGCTGCAGTTCAACATGTTGCTCAAGCAAACCAGTGGTGAAGTCCTGTTGCTCGGGCACCACAGCACAAGAACCAAAGTGTTGTTGCTCTCAAACCGACACACGCGATTGTTCAACGCCCGATTCGCAAACAGTATTTCTTTCGATTAAGCAACAAAAGCACTGTGGTGGACAACATGATGGCTATCTGCATTTGGATTTGATCGCCATCGCAGAACCTTTGCCCAAATTCTCTTGGCCGAAGTCGAACTCGTGGCTTCCCTCTACCGCCGGTCGCCCCGCTGATGTCGCAGCAGCACCGCCTGTTCCCCCTGCGTAAACGTCGATTTGTCGCGCGGCCGGTTAATCGGTCGTTACTACAACTTAAATCGATATTGGAACGAACGATGAACAAAGTTTCTCGTGGTTCCGGGTTCACGCTTGTTGAGTTGCTGGTCGTGATTGCCATCATTGGCATTTTGATCGGGATGCTGCTTCCTGCCGTTCAGATGGTAAGAGCAGCCGCCAGAAGCACGGTTTGCAAAAACAACATGCGTCAGATTGGACTCGGAATTCACTTGTTTATGGATACGCAAGGCGGCCGTATGCCGTGGACGGTCCACAATGGGTTGACCGAATCATGGGTCCAGACGCTCAAACCCTATACCGAGAGCGTGGATTCAATTCGCATCTGCCCTGAAGATCCCAAAGCCGAAGATTGGCTGACTGATGGTCGCCAAGGAACCTCGTACGTCATCAACGAATTTTTGACCAACGCCAACGTTGAAGGTGCGGTCGTAAATTTCAACCAGCTGCGCTCAACGCATGACCAAGTGGTCTTGTTTGAGGGATCTGAACAGCGCGAGGCGATAGACGATCACGTCCACTGTTCTGATTTTTACAAACCTTCGCGTGTCCGTCGTGACACAGTCTGGGATTTTATGACTCTGGAGATTGATCCGTCACGACACCTTGGGACGGCAAACTATCTTTATGCCGACGGACACGTGACGTCCGTTAGCTCAAACGAATTAAGAAGCTGGGTCGATTCTGACATTGCCCACGGAACGAATTTCGCCAGACCTAATGAGGATTGGCGAGGACAATCGTTCTGAAAGTAAATCGAAGAAATCCAGACAATCAAAATATAAATTGAAAGCAATTACAAATGAATTTACTGAAGACACTTACACTCACTTTAACGGTGACGCTCGCGTGCTCACAGCTATTGTTGGCTCACGGCGGTCGAAGATTGGACGTCGTCGTCATCGACGGCCAACTGCATGCTCAAGGCTACAACTCGGGCACTTTTGATGGCACGGACTACCTGAGGCCTTTCACCAACGCGATTCACAATCATTGGGCACCCGGATCGTCGGTGACAACCCTCCCCGGTTTTGACGTTACGTTTGCCAACTCGTTCATCGACGAAAACGGAAATACCCAGCAGTATGGATATCAAAACGATGCCAGCCAATTGGCTGGGCACGATTTGAGTATTGAACTGATCGGGTCCGGGAAGTGGACGTCTCCCACGACCAGCGCCTTTGTTGCTTCTCCTTTTGCTGCCAACGAGTCGATTGAAATCGATTACTTGGCTGCAACTCTGGATACAGACGACATTGGAACAGGCAGCGCTCTAGTATTCGATTTGGTCACCGATTGGTCCAACCCTCTCAACCGAATCGACCTTGATCCTGACTATATTCTGGATCTCGCACCAGAAGCATCGGGATCAATTTACTTCTTGGAGTGGCAGCTATCGTCTGCGAACCCTGAAATTGAAGCCAGCGATTCGGTATACACGATATTTGCTCCGCCGGGTCAGGTTCATGCTCAATCACTCGCGCTCGAGCAGACACTCGGCACGAGTCTTTCGTCGGTTCCAGAGCCTTCGGTCCTTGGACTGATGGGGCTTGGGCTTTCGATTCTTGCAGGCCGACGTCGTCGGTCGTGATAGGCATTACTCATTGACGCCCTACAAAGGTCGGAGATTTTTCTCCGGCCTTTTTTATTCGCTTCTACAATGCTGCAGTAGATAATGCTGCGGTAGATAATGCTGCGGTAGATAACGCTGCGATGGGCTTCAACACACACCATGAAACTTCCGTGATCAAACTTACGTGTTATGCGGGTTCGATTGTTCCGGTTCTTCTACTTCCATCACAACACACTTGGAGGTCCCGATGAAGATCCGAAAGCTAAGCGTTTGTTTATTTTCGCTTGTTTACCTGTGCACGTTAACTTCCCAAACAATCGCACAACGGAAGAGCATTGCAGAAACCGCAATTGGAGCCGGTAATTTCAACACGCTCGTCGCAGCCGCAAAGGCCGCCGACCTCGTGGGGGTACTCAGTGGAGGACAGGAGCTAACCGTGTTCGCTCCTACTGATGAGGCGTTTGCAAAATTGCCTGCGGGAACCGTTGAGAGCCTGCTGCTGCCGGAAAACAAATCCAAACTAGCGGCCGTTCTCACCTACCATGTCGTCCCCGGCCGGGTGCTGGCGGCAGATGCCTACGGTCTTGATTCCGCGACCGCGTTAAACGGCCAAAAGTTAGAGCTCGACCTGCGAGACGATTCTCCAAAGATCAACAACGCGACCCTCACCACAACTGATATTCTGTGTACCAATGGAGTAATCCATGTAATCGATGAAGTGCTATTGCCAGCCGATAAATCGATCCCCGTCACCGCAACCGAGGCCGGCATCTTCAACACTTTGCTCGCAGCGGTTAACGCAGCAGATCTCGGCGGCGTGTTGAGTGGCGAAGGACCGTTTACTGTTTTCGCGCCAACGGACGACGCCTTCGCAAAACTTCCTGAAGGTACTGTCGATTCGCTGTTAGAGCCGGGAAACAAACAGAAGCTTGTCGACATTCTGAAATACCACGTGGTATCAGGGCGTGTCTACGATGATCAGGCGGTGAAAGCTGGTTCAGCCCAAACGTTACTTGGGCGCGGCGTGAAGATAGGATTTTCGGCAAAGGGGATTTCCGTCAATGACGCAACCGTTGTCAGCAAAAACATTGAAACATCTAATGGCGTTGTGCACGCGATCGATGCCGTTTTGATCCCTGAAAACAACAACGGCAATAGTAATAGCAGTATTACCCCGGCTCATGCTGTTGGAATGTTAACCACTGCGATTCATCAGGGAGTTCCAGCATTCAATTCAGGGGATCACCATGGTTGCTGCAATGTCTACGAATCAACCATGAAGAATTTGATGGACATGGGCATCGACGGTGCCGACGCACAAACGACGTCAATCATTTCCAATGCACTGTCTCACGCCAATCGAACGGCAAACGACACCGATCGTGCGTGGGCACTACGAAGTGGGATCGACAGCCTAAAGGTTCATCTGACCAGCATGGCAATGCACCGTTAGTTGCGACGTTCAAGGATTGTTCTCAATCCAAGCTCCCAACTTCGATCGACAAGCACTGTCTGTCCTGTGAGACATTCAGTGCTTTTTTGTTTGTGCCCTCCGTTGGTAAGGCAGCCTATCGCGGTCAAGAAACTTTGTGAACTTTGTCGCCAACACCAAATCCGCATGAATTAGCTAGTTTTGGTGGTATCCGCAGGTGGTGGCGATCTTGGACTGGCGCAAATAAGATAGAACCTATCGCCGTGTGCCGTGGCATGTGCTGATATACGCTCGACCAACACTCAAACGCCAATTGATTTATGTCTGAGACATTCGAAGTAAAAAATATCAACTTGCACCTGAGCGAACCCCATAAGCTCAACAGCAACTGGATCGGCCAGAGAGAAATCCTCAAACAGGTGCTCGCCTGTTGGTTGGTCGTTGACGAAGACGACCTTCCGCTGTCGCCCAGATTGGTCGGCCCGCCGGGCATCGGCAAGACACAACTTGCCATGGCGGCCGCCGCAACGCGCGAGCAGGACCTGTACATTTACCAGTGCACTGCCGACACGCGGCCAGAGGATTTGCTGATCACGCCAGTGCTGGCCGAAAGTGGCAAGATCGCTTACCACGCATCGCCATTGGTTACGGCCATGATTCAGGGCGGTGTATGTGTGCTGGATGAGGGCAACCGGATGAATGAAAAATCGTGGGCCAGCCTCGCGCCGCTGCTGGATCACCGACGGTACATCGAATCGATTGTCGCTGGCGTTTCCATTGAAGCGCATCCCGACTTTCGCTGCGCCGTGACAATGAACGTGGATGAATCAACGTTCGAAATCCCCGACTACATCCTCAGTCGTCTCCAACCAACACTCAACATCCAGTTCCCCTCGCGCGAGGATGAAAAGGCTATCCTTGAATACCATTTGCCATTTTGCGAATCTGAAATGCTCTCGATGACAGTCGATTTCCTTCAGACCGCTCATGGGTTAAAGCTTGATTTCTCACCACGCGATGGCATCAATCTTCTTCGGTATGCGACCAAACGGATGAAGCAAGAAACGGATCACCCACTGGCCAAAGACATTGCTTGGCAGGAAGCGCTGATCCAGTGCTTGGGACCCGAGGCGGCTGATCTCCACTCTCTGGCGAAGAAACGAAATCAATCGCTGGGCGGTCAAAGTCTGCCACTTGGCTTTGGCGATTTCTTTTTTGACAGCAACGACTCGCTGCATCCCGGTTCACCCGAGATTGGCCCCTATGACATCGATCCTGATGACGACGACGAGGGGGACCCGTTTTGATCGACAAGCTCTTAGAGATTGGGCCGCATGTGACGGTGCTGCCCATCGTGCACGGCAGCGGCGATTTTGCGTGGGAGGTCCGCCGCTTGATGATGAAGCATTCGTATGACTGTCTGGCGGTGGCACTACCTCCATCGTTTCAATCGGCAACCGAAGAAGCGATTTTAAAACTGCCCACACCCAGCATCGTTGTCCAACGCGACCTGCAATATTTGCCAGCGACAGATTTCGCGCCCAGCAGCGAATTCTCTGAAGACGATGATGCTCAAAACTTCAATCCATCGGATGAGGATCGTGAATTGGGCGTCAGCTACGTTCCTGTCGATCCCTGCCAAGGCGTCATTGCTGCGATCCGCACCGCGATGGGCGATCGAGTTCCACGCCGCTTCATTGATATGGAGACTAGCCGATTTGAGCCCCACTCGCGCGTGCTGCCCGACGCTTTTGCACTAAAGAAAATGAGCCTCGAAAAATATGCGGCAGCTGTATTACCGTTTATCGAACCCGGCGAAGAACCGCAGTGGCAGGCCCGTATCGAACACATGGCGTGGCAGTTGCGAGAGCTGTCGGTTGACTTTAAGAGAATACTTTTTGTTACCAGCGTTTTGGACTGGCCTTGGGTCCGCGCAGCCTTCAATGACAAAAAATTGGTCTGCCCTGATAACGAACCCACCCAAGAAACCGAGCGATACCAAGTAACGGCCGAAACGCTGTATTTTTTGTTGGGCGAGTTGCCTTTCATCACAAATCTTTACGAACGAGCGCGTGAGGAATTATCCGATGACGAGCATCTGGCGATCGATGGTGTCAAAGAATTATTGATTGCGGCGCGAGACAGATATATTGATCAATACAAAAGCCGTGCCCGAAAGATCACTCCCAGCTTGCTGGCGAAATGTTTGAAATACACACGCAACCTGACATTGATCGAGCACCGTTTTACGCCGCAACTTCCAACCATCGTCACCGCTGCTCAACAAGTCGCTGGTGATGGGTACGCGATCAATGTGCTGGAGTTGGCCAAACAATTTGACTACTGTCGGGACCTTGGTCTAAATTCAGCGCGTATGGGGATCGACCAAATCGCGTTGCCCGACGATGAAACTTTATCGGCGCGCAGTCGTTTGCCCGGGCCGCCGATGGTGTGGACCGAATTGAAACTGATCCCGCGTCCGGACAAACGCCAACAGCGAGACTGGCAACAGAAATGGAATCCCTACTCTCAGTGCAGCTGGCCGCCAGAGGATGATTTGATTGAGAGCTTTCGCCGTACTGTTTTTGATCGGGCCAAAGAAGCGATGGGCGCTGATCTCGTGCAGACTGAAAAATTTACGACCAGCGTCAAAGACGGCATCGACATGCGCGAAACAGTTCGTCACTGGTATGACAATGAAATTCACGTCAAAGTGTTGCCGCCGAGCCGCGGCAAGATGGACGCGGCGGTGATGCTGTTTGATTCGCCTGCCGACCCGCGCGAGTATCCTTGGCGCACGACGTGGTTTGCCGAACACGCCAACGAGTCGACGTTAGCTTTCTTCGCGACTGATTTTACGCAAGAGCCAGTCGGCCCGGGGATTTGTTTGGCCAATTACGGCGGAGCGTTATTCCTTTATCCACCGGTGGCCGTCGTGGATATCTGGCAAGATCCGCGATTGGATTTTGCGACGACATTGGAAGAGCGGTTACTTGGCGCCGCGTGCCTTCACAGCCAATGCAAACATATAGCCCTGCTGAGTTCGGCTCCGCCGGGGCAAGCTTGGCGTCAGATCGCCAAAATTTTCAAAAAGTCGTGGGTGCATTTGCCGTTGGGAAAATTTAGCGACTCCACGATCCAGAATCTTCGCATGGTCCACGTGCTCAATGGCAAGGAGATCCGCAGCCATGCCGCTGACTTCATTCGAAGATCTTAAGAAGCAACGTAGCATCGTGTAGCACGACTCTCTGGGTCGACATTCGCCGCAAAGGACCTTCAAAGATCGGTTACTCAACAGGGCTGACCCTGATAGAATAACGTTGCAGGCAAAACAATCACCACGGAGTCTTCCATGACGCATGATCAGACGCAACTGTTTCACAATTTGGTTAATCTAGCGGCCGCCGATCAGAAGTTCACCGAAGAGGAAATTGCGTTCCTCATTAATCGCGCTAATAAGTGGGGTATCTCCAGCGATGAATTTGAGACGGCATTGGTCGGTCTCGACGCTGGCGAAATTCAAGTTGAGTTGCCCGAAGAGTACGACCAAAAGATATTGCTTCTTAAAGAGATGATTCGTCTGATGGCCGCCGATGGCGAGATGGCAGAAATGGAAAAAAGACTTTGCGCGCGGGCATCGGCCAAAATGGATTTCAATAACGTTCAGTTTGGAGAAATTTTGGAAGAAGTCATCCGGGAACGACAATGAGTAAGCCTCATACGTTTTCTAACTAGACACGTAGGTTTTGAGGTTGCACTAATACAAGCTCGAAGCGCGAGCGAGCGGATATTTCCGAGGATTTCCGGATTCCTCGCTAGCGCTTCGGGCTTGTATTGAAACGCTTCGCGATTTTAAATCAACGAGCGTTTCGTCCAATAGATTGTGAATTTCGCTTTCAATTGTGCAACTTCAAATCGCGGTGCGCGCCGCCGCGCACGCCCTGCTAACGCAGCGTA
>CALHPU010000016.1 GCA_938036435.1 uncultured Pirellulaceae bacterium
GTCTTCACGACAGCCGATCCTAATGGTAATACTGTCACCGCGGAAAAAAACCTATTGGTAGTTGCCCCCACCGCAAAAACGTTCGGCGTCAAAATCCCCGATCACTTCGCTGCCCGCAAATCCTCATGGCAACCGGGCGAAACCTTTGAAGCGATTTGGGGAACCGGATACGAAAAGGGCAGGGCATGGGTGGAAATTTTTCACAAAAAGGAACGGGTAGAATCCTATTGGACTTCACCAGATGCAACGGCGCACCACATCAAGATTCCAATTGAGGAAAAACATCGGGGTGGGTTGAGCTTGAGCGTAACGTACGTGCGAGACAATCGCCTATACACCCACCAGCACAGAATCGCAGTCCCTTGGGAAAACAAAAAGTTGACCGTCAAATGGGAGCATTTTGTCTCGAAGCTACAGCCCGGCGGGCGCGAAACTTGGACGGCCATTGTAACGCCCCCAAAGGCTGAAGACCCAAGCGGTTCTGCGGAGCTTGCGGCAATAGAAATGGTCGCGGCAATGTACGACAGTTCTCTGGACCAGTTTTCACCGCACGCGTGGCAGCAAACGTTAGGCAGTTTTTACTCCGACTACTACCACCGCATACCTCAATTCGCCAACGCAATCGGCCACTTCAACGCACTGGCCTATGTCCGGTCACCTAGTAACACTGCAGGATCTAGATACTACCGACGATTTGAACATGCGATATCGTCTGTTCGACGTCGTGACCGTCGCATGATGGCCAAAGGGGGAAGGTTTTTCCCAGGGAACGAAATTGCGATGTCTGGAATGGCTCCAGCCATGGAGGCAGACTCATCGGTCAGTCTTAGAGCCTCGAACTTTTCTTTGGCGGACGAGGGACTTGAGTCCGCAGACAAATCCGTATCTAAATTGGCTGCAGACGGTGAACCACCGGCCGATCTATCCAAGGTCTCCATCCGAAAGAACTTAAACGAAACAGCGTTCTTCTTTCCTAACTTGAGGTCCGACGAAGACGGCAAGGTACACATCGAGTTCGAAGTTCCTGAAGCTCTTACCACATGGAAGTTCATGGGATTGGCTCATGATGCACAACTGAGAACCGGAATGCTGGTCGACGAAATGACCACAAGCAAAGACCTGATGGTGCAGCCGAACCCGCCACGCTTTCTGCGTGAGGGCGATCAAATCCTGTTCCCAGTGAAAGTCGTCAATCAGTCCGACAAACCTCAAACTGGAACCGTCCAGCTTCAGCTCACAAACGGATTCAACGAAAACGATCTGAACAAAACCTTCGGCAACACCACCTTTGAGCAAACATTCGAAGTCTCAGCGAAGGAATCGCGTACTTACACCTTTGAACTGAAAGTGCCAGATTTTGTCGGCGTCCTCGTCTACAAAGCGGTCGCTGGCAACGCCACCGTTTCTGATGGTGAGGAAGGCTTCCTGCCGGTTCTATCGAAACGAATTTTGGTCAACGAATCGCTGCCACTACCAATTCGCGGCAACCAAACGCGTACTTTTGATTTTGCGGCGCTAGAAAAAATGGACGCCAGTGACACGCTAAAGAACCAAAAACTGACAGTCCAAATGACCTCCAACCCGTCTTGGTACGCAGTGATGGCGCTTCCGTATCTGATGGAGTATCCGCATCAATGCAGCGAACAAACGTTCAACCGACTTTACGCCAACGCCTTGGGTTCTCACATTGTCAAAAGTAATGACCGCATTGGAACAATTTTTCAGCAGTGGCGTGGAACCGACGCACTGCTCAGTCCTCTGGAGAAGAATGACGATTTGCGAAATGTGATGATCGCCGAGTCTCCTTGGTTGGCCGATGGCAAAGACGAAAGTCAATCGCGTCGCAACGTGGGAAATCTGTTTGACACCAATCGGATGACCAATGAGATTCAGAACGCGTTCAATCGCTTGCAGGAAATGCAAATGTCCGATGGAGCGTGGCCATGGTTTCCCGGCGGTCGCGCCAACGATTATCTGACGCTGTACATCACGACCGGATTCGGGCGATTGCGGAAGATGGGCGTCGAAGTTGATATGCAGATGGCCTTCAACGCGATTGATCGTTTGGACTGGTGGATCACGAAACGATACGAACGCCTTAAAGACAACAATCTTCTCGGCAATGAAAATGTCAGCTCCACGATGGCCTTGTACCTTTACAGCCGAACGTTTTTCCTCCAAGACAAACCTGTTGCGGCAAAATACAAAACGGCGTTTGATTATTTCGTCGACAAACATCGGCAACATTGGAACGATCTTGGCGGCCGCCAATCTCAAGGCCACGTCGCAATCGCAATGAAACGGCTTGGCGATGCGGCCACCGCAACCGCCATCATGAAATCGCTGACCGAACGCTCGTTGACCGATGATGAGATGGGGCAATTCTGGCGTGAGGAAGGCAACAGCTGGTTTTGGTATCGCGCTCCCATCGAATCGCAAGCCTTAATGATCGAAGCCTACGATGAAGTGCTGGACGATCAAGCCTCAGTCGAAGAGCTGAAGATTTGGTTGCTGAAACAGAAACAAACGCAAGCTTGGAAGACGACCAAGTCTACCGCTGACGCTGTTTACGCTTTGCTCTTGAAAGGCAAGAATCCGCTATCCTCCTCGCAGTTGGTCACCGTCAAACTCGATGGCAACACGATCAAACCTGACCAAGTCGAAGCCGGCACGGGGTTTTACCAACAGCGTTTTGACGGCACCGACATCAAATCAAGTATGCGAAAGATCGAAGTGGCTAAGTCAGACGACGGCATCGCTTGGGGTAGTGTTCACTGGCAGTACTTAGAGGACGTCGGCAAGATCAAACCCTACGAAGGCACGCCGCTGACGATCAAGAAAGGATTGTTCTTGAAGAAGAACACTGATGACGGCCCGGAAATATCACCGCTGGAGGGTGCTGCTCACGTCGGCGACGAACTGGTGACTCGGGTCGAAATTCGTGTTGATCGTGACATGGAGTATGTTCATCTCAAAGACTATCGCGGCAGCGGCACCGAACCGGTCAACGTGCTATCCCGCTATAAGAACCAAGACGGGCTCTGGTACTACGAATCGACGCGTGACACTGCCTCACATTTCTTTATCGACTACCTGCCGCGCGGAACATACGTGTTCGAATATTCGGTGCGAGTACAGCATCAGGGAAAATACCAGACTGGCATCGCTGAAGTTCAAAGCATGTACGCTCCTGAATTCAACAGCCATTCAAACTCGGTGGCGATCGAAGTCAGAGAGTAGCCGTCCTCAAACAGGCTAATCACAATGAAAATGGCAGGGAAATAAGACTCACGCAAAGGCGCGAAGTCGCAAAGAAATGGTCCCAATGAGAACTTTGCGCCTCTGCGCCTTTGCGCGAGGTTTTAGTCTTTGGCCTCGTACGCCCTAGAAGATACTCTGTGGAGACCGATTCAGTACATCTTAGAAGAAACTTTACGGCGACTGAAGTTGCCGTTTAAGCCAGTCAACTTGTCTCTGCGTCACTGGATACGCTTGACCGACCGATGGAAGCGCAGGACAAAGTTTCTTTCCAATCGCGGCCAAAAGCTCTTCTAAACCGGCCCCCGTCGTGGCGGAAGTTTTCAAACATAGTGTGTTGGGGAAACGAGCACTGATGTTTTCGATGATGGTCTCTAAGCTTCCAGCATCAATGAGGTCTGATTTATTGATCACAACAATATCAGGTACGACGTTAATTGAATCTTCTGATACCAAACCGTCCACAACCGCAATGACGACATCCGCCGATTCAATCACCTGCTGTGCTTTTTCAATTCCCATTTTTTCGATTTGACCATCGGTCTGCCGGAGCCCAGCCGTGTCACTGAATTCAACCGGCCATCCATCAACGGCGGATCCCTCTGTCACGACATCGCGCGTCGTACCGGCC
This sequence comes from uncultured Pirellulaceae bacterium, assembly GCA_938036435.1. GTDB lineage: Bacteria > Planctomycetota > Planctomycetia > Pirellulales > Pirellulaceae > Mariniblastus. Next base: position 3,890 of record CALHPU010000016.1, read on the forward strand.
GTTGGATTGACGATCGCACGTTCAAAACCAAGCACTCGATTGATCAAACTGCTTTTCCCCGCGTTGGGCCGTCCGCAAAACACGACCGACCTTGTCCGGTGAAAATTGAGACCAAACGACGCGTGACTCAGCATCGTCTCGATCGACTTCCTCCGCTGATCAGGTTCAAACGCGTTCAGTTGCTCTACCGCCACAGGAAACAACTTCCATTGCTCAAGCAGCAACATTGCCGTGCGCTCCGTTTTGGCTTGGTTCATCAAGTCTTCGATTTCACATCGAAAGCTGCTGACAAAACTCTCATCTTTGACAGCGGTCTCCAATGGCAAAACGCCTTGATTCTGTAGATCGCCCGTGATGGCATCGATGATCGCCTGAGAGCCATGGCACTGAATCTCATACCGATCAGCTCCTGACCGAACGACTAGCAAATCCTCGCCCGTCGAATTCCAAATGCCGTAAATGATGTCGCGTTTGATCGCACCGACGGCTTTGTTGGCGGCAGGCAAAAAACAGGCGTCGATTACTTGATCGGCGTTCGGGCCACGGACCGCGATTACTGCTATAGCACCGCGTCCTTTGGGGGTCAGCACGGAGAAGAAAGGGCTCTGACTCATGTGCGATTAACTAGCCTGTTCGCTAGCCAAGATCTGTTTTCCAATCAACGCCGCACCATGCAATACCAATTGGCTGTCGTCAATCCAATCAATGGCGGTCTCATCGTCTAGGAGCTGAAGAATACCCTCGGCCCCTCCACCAGTAATCCAAACATCCGCATCCGGCAGCTGACTCCGTAGCTCGCCGACGATTCCCGCGACAGCATGAGCTTGCGAAAGACGTACTCCGTTGGCGATCGCCATCTTGGTCTGAGTTCCTACGATTCCATCGATCGAGTCTGTATCACCCAGCCGAGCCGCCGAAAGAGACACATCCGGCAGATTGGCGGTCGAAGAATTTAGAACGTTTAAACTGGGCTCCGCCCCCGGGAAAATCACACCGCCCTCAAATCGGCGTTGGCCCGTCGCCGCGCCAATTGAAACCACATCGATCGTCACCGCAGTTCCCGCATCGACAATGATCAGTGGGGTATTTTCCTGTTGCAAAGCGGCCGCGTAACCGGCGACTAAACGATCGACTCCAACCGAACTTCGATAGCTGTCGATGATCTCCAGCGGAACTTGAGCTCGCCCAATCACCTCGAATCGATCACTCGGACGTTTTTGCTTCACCCAGTCCTCAAGCTGTCGACACTGTGGCTCGTTGACACTGACGACCGACCAGAAGGCGGCGTCCGAACCATCGGCCAGTGCGGAACAATCGGCCACAGCAGCATCAAAATCCGTCGGCGACCCGTCAGATCGATACGGAATCCGAAAATGGTCTTCTCCGGCCAAGATTTTTGTCGCGCTATTGCCAATATCCACGGCGATGATCTGCATCGGTTACTCGCTTGCTTGAGCCTCGGCGATGGCGTCCGCTTTGGCTTTGGACTCCTCTTCTTCCAAAACCTTGCGGTGTTCGGTAATCATCTGGTCAATTCGGTTGACCAGAGGAGGCAATCCTTGCCCGGTGACGGCGGAAATCAACATTACCTCGCCGCCCGTTTCCTCTTTTAATTGCGACACAATTTCGTCTGCGCCCGGAAGTTCTGCTTTGCTGACGACAATCAGTTCCGGGCGAACGCCCAGCGCCTCGTTGTACTGCACCAGCTCTTTTCTGATCGATCGATAATTCTCAATGGGATCGCTTTGGTCCATCGGCATCGGTTCGACCAAGTGGACCAGCACGCCAGCGCGTTCGATGTGTTTGAGAAAGTCGTGGCCCAATCCGACTCCGTCGGCAGCACCTTCGATCAAGCCGGGAATGTCGGCCATAATAAACGAGCGGTCTAGGTCGATGTCGACCTGCCCAAGATTCGGATACTTGGTCGTAAACGGGTAATCGGCGATTTCAGGACGCGCCGCCGACAGCCGCGAAAGCAGTGTGCTTTTCCCCGCGTTGGGCAATCCGATCACGCCCACATCGGCGATCACCTTAAGTTCCAAGATCAAAACCTTCATCTCACCCGGTTCGCCTTGGGTGGCCTTGCGCGGCGCCTGATTGGTAGACGATTTGAAACGCGTGTTTCCTCGCCCGCGTTTTCCACCTTTGGCGGCGATCACCGAATCGCCATCTTTGGACAAATCTTTAATCACGATCTTGTTGGCGGCATCGATGATGACCGTTCCCGGGGGAACGTGAACGATCGTGTCGTCCGCGCAAGCGCCGTGTTTTTTTGACCCCTGCCCGTTGGCTCCGTTGGCACCACGAATGTGATGACGATGAGCAAACTCGGCCAGACTGTTGACGCCTTTTTTGGCAACGATGATCACGCTGCCGCCGTGGCCACCATCACCACCGTCGGGTCCGCCGCGTGAGACATATTTCTCGCGTCGGAAACTCATGCAACCGTGTCCGCCGCGACCAGCGATAGCTTCAATTTTGACGCGATCAACAAACATGATCGAAGGACCGGTATGAGGAATATCAATAAAAAAACCGCCGTGCAGCAACGAGGCAGTGCAGGGCGGTTGTTGAGCTTTAACTTAGGCTTAGGACGCTACGCTCCAGCAGCCTCAGCTGGAACCACGTTGATGCGGCGTCCTTTGCGGTCGAACATGATGTGACCGTCAACCAGTGCGAACAAAGTGTAATCTTTGCCTTGGCCAACGCCTTTGCCCGGATGCCAGCGGTTACCAACTTGGCGGACTAGGATGTTACCGGCAACGACTTTCTCGCCACCAAATTTCTTGACTCCACGTCGCTGGGCGTTTGAATCGCGACCGTTGCGGCTTGAACCCTGTCCCTTTTTATGAGCCATTGTATCCTCGTTTTATCTTCTTAAGCGTGACGGCCAGCAAACGATGGCCAGTGAATGATTTCTTGTAGATCGGCAGCGTGGCCGCTCGACTGAAGTTTCCTCAATGAGAGTCGCAGATTTTAGCGATAGATCCAGAAGGAATCAAGACTCTTAATGAAGCGAATTCCCTCTTCCTGCGGCTCCCAGAACCGATAATTCAGGTCAATAATGAAGGTTGCTCCCTCGATCTGGAACGTCCACTTGCGGCCCTTAATCAATGCTTCAACGGCGGTTGCCGCATCGACATTAATGAGAGCCTCTTTGAGCGATTTGGCGACTGTCTCCGGCAAACGTCCCTTATCCATAATTGGAATCAGCGGCGAAGTGAAATCTTGCAAATTGAACATGGCATCAATTTCGGCTCGCAGCAGGTCTCGATTGGAATCTGGATCGTCTTCCAAGATTGTCAGAACCGGGCCGGGCAGGTCATACCGGCGAGTGATCAGAACCTGTTGTTTGGCGTCTTCAACCAGAGGAATTCCGAAATCGATTCTGTCGGCAACTTCATCAACTGCATCGCCCGGCCGCCAAAAGTTCAGCTGAATGTTTTTTCGTTTGAGAGTAATTTCGTCACCGTTTCGCTCGATGCGATACGCGTTAGTAAACCCTTCGACGAACACGCTCACGAAGTCAATTTTGGGATTAACGCCCGTCCAAATGGCAACACCCCAGACACCCGAATTGGGGCCGTCAGTGATGGGTTGGATCGGAGCGGTTGAAAGCTGAACCGGATCAAGCAATGGCACGCGAGGATCCTCGCGTTGCTGAATCTCCATCGCGATGGCGGGATTGACCTCATCGGAATAGGCCTCTTTAGAATACCGACGATCAAGATCATCAAACGTCCACCCCTCAAGCGTCAACCTAGGCAGAAAATTACGCTCGACCGTAGACTGGTCTTTTCGCAGGTCCTTGGTCAGGTGATCGAATTCGGGGTTCTTTTTTACTTCTTCGAAGCTCAGGCTTTTGCCTAGGTTACGCACGCGGTAAACCATATACCAAACGTTTTGAGGCGTGCCACCACCGACGGCAATGTTTGCTTGCCGCAGTCCAGTGAACGCAAATTCGTATTCCCAGACATCGCGAAAGAAAACCACGCGCTGAGCCAACCCGTGCAGCGTTTCCTTGGTCGATCGAAGTTTGGGCTCGTAGGGTTTGGTCACCAATTCCGGCATCGAAGTCGGAAGAGAGAACGTGTCACGCGCATTGAGTGCCGATGGAACGACGTGCAATACGCCAGCGGCCAACCGCCGACCGCCGCTGCCCGGATCAACTTGAGCAAACGCGGTTGAGCAAATTGCAACCAAGAAACCGAGAGCCGAAGCCGTTTTCAAAATGCTCGCCTTTGAAAAAGCAGTTCGCCGACACTGAGGGGCCATATCAAAACCAAAGAGTAACTGTTGCAAGAATGAATTTGGACAGGGTGAGATTATAGTTGCCTAAAAGTTCACCTAAGGGTTTTATCGTAAGTTTTTTGGACCCGCCGCTAGAATTACGTTCATTTCCATGGCAATTGTTGAGAAATCAAGTCGCTAAACTCTACCGGATGGTTCGGTTATGCAGTCTGCTTGCCGATATCGTTGGATTTCGGCCACGGATAGGACTGCTCTGGTTCTTAAATTTGAGGCTGCGGGGACTGAGCATTGACGCGCGGGCATTGGGGGCAAACAATCTTATGCGGCTCAACCGCATGGTCAGGTGTATTCTCTGAGCGTCTCCTGTCGGTTTGAAATCTTTCTCAATCTCCCAACTGTTCCCATCATGGATCCACTTCACTTTTGCATCGCAATGGTTCCACTGGCAGTCTACTTGCTGATGCTGGGCTTGCTGAATCTGAGGCGAACGCCATTTGTCACTTCGGGCGCGCGCGATGCGGCAGCGGTCGGCATCGGCATTTCGGGCTTGGTCATCGCAGGCCCCATGGAGCTGTTTATGCCGCAAGCCGCCGCGTCCCACTATGGCGCGATGGTCTGGCTGATGATGCTGGCCTTTTACGGGTTATTGGTTTCATTGATCGTGCTGCTGATGAGAGCCCGCATCGTGATCTACAATATTACTCCCGAGCAATTGCGGCCGCTGCTAACAGACGTGGCGAAAAGATTCGATAGTTCATCGCGCTGGTCGGGTGACAGCCTGCTGATTCCATCAAAACAGATTCACCTGCACCTCGAAACAGTTAACTGGTGCAGAAATGTACAACTGGTCGCAAGCGGTAACAAACAGAGTTTTGAGGGCTGGAGGAAACTAGAGCGGCATCTGAAAAAGTCCGTGGCCGAAATCGAAGTCGGCCCCAACCTGTTCTCGTTTCCACTGTTGGTTACCTCAGCCGTCCTCGCTGCGGTTACCCTAATATGGATGTTGCTGGATAAAGAAGCTGTCGTTTCGGCGTTCAGAAGCATGAGCGAATTTTGATCAATTTCCTGCGTGGAAGCGGCGAGCGATGAACGGCAAACGATGAACGGCGAAAAGACCATCACCCATATCGTTTTTCACGTCGGATTGCTAATGTTGGCATCTGCCGTCTTATTGGTAGCCAACTGCACGCCGGTTCGCGCGGCTTCCGGCGAAGCAGACGCAAACGTTGCGGCCACGTTTCCCCATTTCAAAATTCAGGCCACCAACGCTGAAGTGGTAAACGCGGCACTCGTCACGCTCGTTCACTCTGGCGACGCGACTGACGCCGAGCAACACGAGAGGCTTACCGTTGTTTGCTTTCTTGGAACCGAATGCCCACTGGCGAAGCTGTATGCGGCACGGTTGGTCGATCTGGAACGCGAGTACAGTTCAGAGAACGTACGGTTCCTTGGCATCTTTCCCAATGTTCAAGATTCGCCCGATGACCTTTTAAAGTTCGCTAGTGAGTACGACATCAATTTTCCTATCGGTAAAGACGACGACCAAACACTTTCTGATGCCCTAGCCGTTAAACGGACGCCGGAGGTGTTTCTGGTCTCAAGTTCCGATCGACAGATTCTTTATCGAGGTCGAATCGATGATCAGTATTCGCCCGGCATCGCGCGAACCGCACCCACCAAGAACGACTTGCAGATCGCCATCAATCAGACACTTGCCGGCAAACCCGTGTCCGTCTCCCAGACAGCGCCCGAGGGCTGTTTAATCGGTCGCTCACAGAAGAAGATCGTGAAAAACCCAACGGTCACTTGGGCCAATCAAGTCTCCAGAATCGTGGCCAAGAACTGTCTTCAGTGCCATCGCGCGGGCGAGATCGGTCCGTTTTCGATGGAGCAATACGACGAGGTCGTGGGATGGGCGGACATGATGATGGAAACCATCCACGACAAACGCATGCCGCCATGGCACGCCGATCCAACCGTCGGCAGTTTTCTTAACGAACGGTCGATGTCTCAATCAGACATCAGCACCCTCGAGCAGTGGATCGAACAAGGAATGCCTTTTGGAGATCGTGCAGACTTACCACCGACGCGTCCAACTGTCGCTGACTGGGACCTTCCCACTGAACCCGACCTAGTGATTCCTATGTCTGCCACACCGTTTTCGGTTCCCGCCAATGGCGTCGTGGAGTATCAGTACTTCGTCGTCAATCTTGAATTCAAAACCGACCGCTGGATTTCAGCGGTACAAGTGCGTCCCGGAAATCGCTCGGTGGTTCACCACAGCATCGTTTTTATCAGGCCTCCAGACGGGACCGCTCCAGCGGGTGTCGGTTGGTTGGGGGCCTATGTGCCGGGTCAACGCGCGTTGGAGTTCCAACCCAATCGAGCGCGATTTGTTCCTGCCGGTTCTCGACTTGTTTTCCAACAACACTACACCACAACAGGGAAGAAAGAAGATGACATCACCGAAGTCGGGATCGTGTTTGCCGAGGAAGATAAAATCGACACCGAGTTGATAACGGAGATGGCGATCAATCAAAATTTTGAGATTAAGCCACACGAGGCGAGCCACCGAGTAACCGCCAGCATCTCGGGATTCGGAGATGGCAGAAGGTTGGTCAGCGTCGCTCCACACATGCATTTCCGAGGCAAGTCCTTTAAGGCTTGGGTTAACCGCGGTGAGAAGGCGGGTTCTGACCAGCCGCAGCGCGAGTTAATCATCAGCGTCCCCAACTACGACTTCAACTGGCAACATGCCTACCAGTTTTCTGACGAACGTACGTTGGATGATGTCAAGTCGATCGAGGTAGAAGTTGAGTTCGACAATTCAGAGGAGAACCCTTTTAATCCTGATCCATCGGCTTGGGTGATGTGGGGTGACCAAACTTTTGAGGAAATGGCGGTAGCATTTTTCGATATCGAGCGTCCACGTGAGCATGCAGCGAAATCGTCTGTCAAAGGCAACCAAAAGACCTTGCCTGATCTAAGGACGGGAGCATCTCTGAGTGAAAGTCAGCGGTCACGGTTGGATCAGTTTGTCACCAAATATTTTGAGCGTTTTGACGTCAATCGCGATGGCCAAGTCGCTGTCAGCGAACTTCCACGAATTAAGCGGCATGAAGTCTCAAATTTTGATCAAAACGATAACGGGTCGATCTCGCCTGAAGAACTAATCGATGCTGTTTGGGCTCGGTTTTTACGATAGCTGGAAATCAACCTGCCATGTACCAATACGCGTTTGAATTCACTGCCAAGCTAAAACACCACCAGTTTGGCCGATCAAATTACACCGTCGCCTACCTACCGGTCAAACTGATCAAGACCTTGCCGTTGCAACAGTATCCGCGTCTTCGAATTGACGGAGAATTGAACGGGGTGCGATTCGCTAACGCCCTCCATCCTGCCAATGGCAAGTGGTACTTACTGGTGCCGCGCCGGATGCAGAAAAAGTGCGAGGTGACGCTGGGCGACAGAGTGTTTATCCAGTTTGACATCGCCGATCAAGATGCTGTCGAAGTACCAGAAGAACTTCGATTCGCATTAGAGGTAAACGACGTTGCGTCAGCCGTATGGTCAGATCTTACACCGGGTAAGCGCCGCGGTTTCGCCTACCGAGTTAATTCGGCCAAACGGCGCGAGACGAGGGCCAACCGCGTCGAGGAAGTCATCAGCGATTTGATTAGCTTATCATCTGGCCAAACACCCACGCCACGTAGTCGCTGGCACTGATCCGCTTGAGTAATATAGAGAGTGTTATTGGAAAGGCCTCCGTCGTGAGCGGCCGCTGGATCACCAGTGAAGCAAAGCTGTTACCACAACCTTTTCAAAAGCCAGCAAGTGAGAACGAGAGTTAATCTCCTTCTTTGCTGAAAGCCGCAAATGGCCCGCGGCGCACCAAAAAAAGCCCGTTCATGCCGTGAATACCGACATCAACGGGCTTTTTTGAAGTAGCGGTGGAGGGATTCGAACCCCCGACACGCGGATTATGATTCCGCTGCTCTAACCAACTGAGCTACACCGCCAAAACTCGATTTAAGAGGAATTCCCACTCAAATCAGGTCGCGAATTCTAAACAAAAGATCGGCCGAAAACCACCGCAACCTTACCCCGTTTTCCTTATTTTTTACCGAGCTTCCGGGTTTTCCCTCACGAACTCTCTTTATCAGTCGCCGCAGATGAAGCTTCCTTAGAAGCTGGTTTCTTCGACGTTTTCACCCTCTGGCGGGAGGAGCGTAAGGCAAAGCGATCCTTCACACCCACCAAACAGATCTCGCCGCGATTAAATGCAAGCTGACGACTCTTCACAACCGAAAAACCAAGCCCTTTGACCCGCTTGCGAAATTCGGCGATCTGATCGGCAAATTTCATGTCAACCAACTTCAACGTCAACACGACACCGGTCACGTCGACCGAGCTGCTGGTCACCATTTCCTCAACGATATCAAGTGTATAAGTGGGCGCTGCATTGACGTCCGCCATCAACCAACGCACGCTCCGCAAATCCTTCTTGCGAACCTCGTTGCCACGGCGGCGAATGTGCGTGAAGTTCGGGTTCTCGAGGATTTCTGTTTCCATCTCGGCCGGATCAACACCAATGACGATCGCCTCTTGCTCCAACAGCAACTGACATGCTCCACCGGGCGCAGAACCAATTTCGGCGCAAACGTCGCCCGGTTTGATCTTGATCCCCGACCATCGCAACGCTTCATCCAACTTGAAATAGGCGCGGCTGATGACTTCTTGGCTGGCATCAATTTTTGGAACTCCGCCCGGCCAACGCCCGGCTGTCGTGGTCGCGTAATGAAATCCAAACCACCACTCGTTGGGCTCGACCATCACCACATCCAGAACCAATTCATTGGCTTGAGCAATTTGATTGGCGGCAACTTTTCGATCCGCCATTGAGGGAGATGCCGCAATTAAGCTCGCCATCTCATCGGCAAGGATACTTTGCCCCGGCTCAAAACCTTTCTTCCCCGGCACGTGCGTGTCGCGCTGCCAAACGTGAACGTGATCGCATAACTTGGCCGCTGGCGATTTGAGGACTTCCCCGACAAGCGCCGCCGCATCGTCACCGGAGACTTTGCCGCAGGACCAGCCGCTGGTTCTGGCGAACGTGGAAGTCAATGAGAATTTCAGCGGTAAAGAGGCGTCCTCGGTAAGCTTGAAAGTCAAAAAACCGGGGCGCGAGAAAGCAAAATTCAGCCCTGAGTAGCCGTCCGCGATTTCGCTTTTGACGGCTTTCTCAGATCCATGTTGGCAGCAAACAAAGATGAAATCAGCTGGTTCGAGTGGCGGTGGGTTTTCGGCGAACATGAATAATCTGGGAACTCGGTGAGGTTTTGCTGCCGCATGCTAACAGCTACCTGAGTTACTGCAAAGCAGCTAAAATCGTGCAAACTTCAATTCGGCCAATCGCCACAACGATTCAGCACAACTCGCACACCTCATCCTCATTTGCCATGAACAAAACGCTGCAATGGATCTCCGCTCGCACCATTTTCTATCCGACGCTCTGGTGGAATATGGCTTTGGGGCGCTGGCTGAAGGTTCGTAACTGGTGGGACGCGATCGACGACCATGTGATCGTTGGAGCGTTCCCTTTCGATTCTGATGTCAGCAAGATGGCCGACCAAGGCGTCGGTGGCGTGGTCAATACGTGCGAGGAATACTGCGGCCCGGTGGATGAATACAAAAAGTATGATATCGAGCAATTTCGGATGCCGACGATCGATTTTACACATCCCGCTTTCGAGGACGTGGTCAAAGCGGTTGAGTTCATCCAGCATCACGTCGATCGAGGCAAGAAAGTTTACGTGCACTGCAAGGCGGGACGCGCCCGAAGTGCGACGGTGGCGATCTGTTGGTTGATGAAGACGCGGCAAATCTCAAAAGAGGCGGCCCAAGCCATTTTGCTAGAGAAGCGTTCTCACATCAACAAGCATTTGGTCGATCGACCTGTCGTACAGCGGTTCGAAAAACAGTTCTTAGAAACGCACAGGTCTTAACCGCGAAAGACGCGAGCCACGCGAGCCACGCGAAAAATCATGCGTCTTCTTTTTCGGAGTTCTCGAGGTTCTTAATCCTTACGCTTTAGACGATTGCGCTGTCGCGGCTTGAACGTGGGGCAAGCATCCTGCTTGCCATCATACAATTTCGTTGAATTGGCAAGCTGGAAGCTTGCCCCACTTAGTGCGCTAAAAGCTTACGGCAACGAAAAACCCCTCTCCTTAAACCTTAACCCGCTTGGCGGCCCATGGAGTCAGTTTCTCTCGGAAGATTTTGGAGTTGTGGCGGATGTCCACTGGCAAGCTCTTGTGAAACAAGAAGTGCTTAATCGTGTCAGTCTGCCAATAGCGTGATGCCAATTCGGACAACTGATCAGTCAACGCCTGTTGCTTTTGGGCTCCCCCCGGCCAATGACCTTTCTCAGGTTCCACGACCATCACTGGCGTTTTTACATCGCCGCTGCCAACGCCGACCAGCGCGCTTCGATAGACGTTTGGATGCGTGTTGATGATCGACTCACACGGCACGGTGAACATCGTCCCGGCTTTAGTATTGATCCGATGCGACTTGCGACCGCAGAACCAAAAGCGATCGTTGGAATCGATGTACCCGACGTCGCCCATCCGGTGCCAAAACGAATTTCCATCGCGGACTTTGTGGAAGTCATTAGCATCAGTCGACGTAACGTAACAATCGGTAACCGTCACGCCTTTGACCATCAATTCGCCCACTTCATACCGCGCGACTTCTTGGCAATCCTTGATCGATTTCAGCGGCTGATCGGAGATTTGTATGACCTTGAGTTCCATCGTCTCAAACGCTGGCCCCACGCACGTACCCATCCCGCGATCGGTCAGTTTGGCCGTTTCCCCCAAAATAACGCTGGCCGAATTGCAGGCCACCGGCAGTGCTTCGGTTGCACCATAAGGCGTATAGGCATCTCCGTCGGCAGCGATCACGCTGGTGATCCGTTTGAGCACGCTGGCTGGCACGGGTGCCCCAGCAGACAGAATGCGTTTGATGGTCGGTAGTGTTACTTCATTAGCGATACACCAACGTGATACCGTGTTCCACAATGCTGGAGATCCAAAAGATTGGTCTGCTTGATAACGATTGACCGCGTCGAGGATGTTTGGCGGGTGAACATTGGCTGGACGAGTAGGATCCATGTCAGGGAACACCGTCGTTGTTCCCATTCCAGCGTTGAACAAAGCAAACAGCGGAAACCCTGAAACATCAACCGTGCCCGGCTGGATATTGAAGTAGTCCCGAATCTGTTGAGCTTGTTCGATAAAGATTCGGTGCCGGTACAGCACACCTTTGGGCGGTCCCGTACTGCCGGTGGTGAAAATGATCGCTGCTGGATCTACACGTTTAATCGCTACTGGGGAAAAAGAATCGCCATCGATTGAATCAAAGGCGGAGACTTTTTTAGTCCCCGCAAAACTCCCCACCACAAAATTCTTCACACATTTTCGGAACTTACGGCGATTGAGCATACGTGCCACATGAGCCAATGGCACGCCCACCATACCAACGGGGGCTGAATCGGCCAAACAGCGCACCATATTTTTGCGTCCCATACCCGGATCGATCAGCACGACCGTTGCACCGCATTTGAACAGGGCAAACACGCAAGCGACAAAATCAATTCCCGGCGGCACCAGCAAAGCGATGCGGTCGCCGGTGTCGATGCCCGATTGAAGGAACCCTCGCGCCATCCGATTAGTGCGCTGTTCAAGTTCGCCGAAGGTCACTTCATCATAGGCAATGCTACCGTTGGGCTGTCGTTTCTTTTTTGCAGCCGCAACGGCCAGCGCATCAGGCATCCGCGCCGCCGCCTCGGTAATGACGTGGCCAACGTTTTGAAGGTCATCTAACCTCCACGGCTTCAGCGCTTGGTCTGACAAATGGTTGTTCCCATAAATGAATTAACTTTAGTCATTCCGTTGTTTGCGGCACCGACTGTCCTGCCAGCCATCCCGTACTGAAGGCGGACTGGAAATTGAAACCTCCGATCGGTCCATCCAAGTCGAGCACTTCACCGGCGAAGTAGAGCCCCTCGACAAACTTCGACTGCATCGAACTACTATCGACCTCGTCCAAACAAACGCCGCCAGCAGTCACCTCAGCCTTCTCAAACCCTAACGTGCCATTGATTTCAAATCGGTTCTCCTTCACCTGCCGCACAATACGCTCGACGGCCTCATTGGACAGTTCTGCGTTGGGAGAATCAAGAGGCACCCCCGATGCAGACAACAACCCTTCAGCCAGTCTTTTGGGGAAGAGGTCGTTCAGGAGATTGCCGACGGATTGTTTGCCGTGCTCAGATCGTTTTTCAGTTAGATGGTTCAACAATTTTGTAGATTTAAAATCCGGCAAGAAGTCGCACCTTAATTCGAGATCCCTAGCGCTGTCAGAAAGAGCGACGGCGCGACTGACATCCAAAGCCGTTGGGCCAGAAAACCCAAAATGAGTAAACAGAAAACTTCCTTTGGCACGCGACAGCGGTTTGGGCTTCTTCGGTTTCTTCTTGGCCGGAGGTACGGGTAAGTGCGTGTTAGCGTTTCCATTTTTTTCCTTCACCCAGACTTCGACGCCCGTGTGCTCGATCGTGATTCCCTTAAGCTCATTTGCCCACTGGCATCGACTCAAGATGGGAACCAGCGCTGGCACCGCACGCTCGATCGAATGCCCAAAAGTTTCCGCCCAAGCGTAACCATCGCCGGTGGTGCCGCAGCCCGGATAGGATTTCCCGCCGGTTGTAATCAGAACATTGTTGCAATCGATTTGCTCGGCACAATTTCCGCCGACGGCCACCAAAAATCTGTCTCCCTGTCGTGTGACCGCATCGACTGGCGATAGATTACGGATCTCGACGCCTGCGTCTTCGGCCATTGCGACCAAGGCATCTCGCACATCGATCGCTCGGTTGCTAACAGGAAAGATTTTCCCAGTGGATTCAATTTTGGTCGCGACGCCTTGGGCCTCAATTTTCTCAATTACCGTTTCGGGAGGAAGAGAGGCGAGTGCCGAGTAGAGAAAGTTACCCTTTTGGCCGAAGGCGCGGACGATTTCACGTGACGGGCAATTGTGGGTAATATTGCAGCGCGTCCCGCCGGACATCAAAATCTTGACGCCCAGTTTTCGATTCTTCTCCAAAAGAAGTACTTTCAGGCCGCGCGAACCAGCACTGGCCGCCGCCATCAGCCCAGCGGCGCCGGCACCGATGATGACTAAGTCGAAGCTCGTTTTCATAGACAGTCAGCCCGCGCTATTCCGAGGCCGATTCGTCCGAGTCAGTCTCTTTTTTGAAATCGCCTGCGGTCACGATCACCATCTCTTTCATGTTCAAGAACGACTTCATGGCAGCTTCGACTTTATCTTTGGTCAAATCCGCCATCGTTTGGTCGCTCTTACTAAAGAACGACATGTCGCGTCCAACCTCAAGATTCTTACGCAGCAAACTGGCCAAACGCCGGTCATCAGCTCGGCCACCTTTGCGTTTGGTCAGATAGCTGTCCATCGCTTTGGCCAGTTCTTCGTCTTCGATACCATCATTGAAGTATTTCTGAATCACTTCGTCAATCGTCGCGGCAACTTTCTCCGTATTGTCAGGATTGGAAATCGCGTAGATGCTGAACATGGCCTGCTGGTCGATCGATTCGGCGCGAAATTGGGATCCGACGGTGTAAGAGAGTCCGTCTTTCTTCCTGACGCGATCGGCCAAACGAGAGGACAGCGGCCCACCGCCGAGAACATAGTTGCCGATCAGTAACGCTTCGTAGTCCGGACTGGCATCGGTCATCCGCCGCAGCAATGCACCATAGTAAATCGCGTTTTTCTTGTCTGGCGTGTTGATGACAATCCGCTCGCCCTTGATACCGTCTGGCGCTGGTTCGGACACACGCTCGTAGGTAACCGACGCATCCCAACCATCGAAGATCTGGCCAAGTGCTGCCTTGATCGGTTCAACCTCGAAATCGCCCACTACACCAACTTGGCCATTGGAGCCGCCCACCTGTTGGTAAAGTGATTTGATATCATCAACGGTCAACGCTTCTAAATTTTTAATCTCTTCTTCCATCGTCGCCACGTAACGCGCGTCGGTTTTCTCGTAAGGCGACAACTTGCGGCTGATCTTGCGTACGGCCAATTGCGTAGGATCGGACAACCCTGTCTTGATCTGAGTGACTTCTTGCTCTCGACGAACGTCAAATTCGCCTTCGTCGAACAGCGGTTCACGCAACGCAGATTTCAATAGCGTTAAAACATCGACCAGCGTTTCGTTTTTGGCCTCAATCGAGTAATTGATTTCTCCAACGCTTGACGTGATCGACAGTGTTGCACCCAATTCGCTCAATCGATCACGAAAGGTCTGATATTCGATGGACTGAGTTCCCTTTGTCATCAGCGGCCCGATCAAGTCGCAGGCCTCCACCTGCCCGGAAAGCGAATCGGGAGTGCCAAAATTGACTCGACCGTTGACAAAGACTTTGGCACCACGCGTTTTCTTGGACAACAAAGCGTACTGGACGCCAGAATCAAACTTTCCTTTAACCGTGCGTGCTTCGATGTTTTCTGGTGTGGGATCAAAATCCTCCCCAGATGCGATTGCTGCACGTCCCTTGTAGTCGGCCAATAATTCGTCCAAATCAACTGACTCGGGTACTGGAGCACGCTGCGTTTCTTTGGTCGGCAGAAACACGCCAACGGTGCGATTATCGGTCACCAGATACTTTTTCGCCGCTGCGACAACGTCCTCGACGGTCACTTTTTCAATGCGATCGCGATGGAGGAAGAACAATCGCCAATCACCGTATGCTTGCCACTCGGACAGTTGGATGGCAAAAGACTCGCTGTTGGCGAACAGGCGTTCGCGTTTTTCTAACAGTGACTGGATCTCGCGTTTGACGCGTTCGGGAGTAATTTCATCGGCGAGGTTCTGGATCGTTTCCAGCATCGTCTTTTCGGCCTCTTCGATGTCGGCGTCTTCGGACAGCTCACCCATCACCAGCATCACGCCCGGGTCGTGAGTTTTGAAGGCGAACGCAGAAACATCAGAAACCAGTTCGGCTTTAACAAGATTCTGATACAGCGGGCCGTCTGGTTTGTTGTCCAACAGAGACACAAGGACTTCCACCGCCGCGTAGTCTTCGTTGGAGGCCGCGGGAACATGATAGCCCACACCCACCACGCGCACATCGCCATTTCGGCGAAGGACAACTCGACGTTCGCCATCCTGCGCCGGTTCTTGAGTGTAGGTTTTGGGCAATTGGCGATCAGGATTCTTCAAGACGCCAAAATACTTCGCCACCAGCGACAGCGCTTTGGCGCGATCAAACTTCCCGGCAAGGACAACCATGATGTTGTCCGGCTGATAGTACTTGCGATAGAACTCGCGCAACCGATCGACGGGCACGCGCTCAATGTCGCTGCGGTTGCCGATGGTTGATTTTCCGTAATTGTGCCACTCGTAAGCGTTGGCCATGATGCGCTGCATGAGCACGCGCTGCGGACTGTTTTCGCCTCGTTCGAATTCGCTGCGTACGACCGTCATTTCGGACGCTAAATCTTCCCCCTTGATCAGACTGTTGACCAAGCGATCGGATTCCATGTCGATCGCGAATTCCAGATTCTCGTCTGAAGCAGGCAGCGTTTCAAAATAGTTGGTGCGGTCATACCAAGTCGTACCATTCATGTTCAGCACACCTCGATCCTTGAGATGTTTGGGTGTGTCCAGATATTTATCAGTGCCTTTGAACAGCATGTGTTCCAGCAGGTGAGCCATGCCAGATTCTCCGTAGCCCTCGTGGCGAGATCCAACGTTGATGGTCACGTTGATCGTGAACTGCGGTTTGGAGCCGTCTTGCAGGAGCAGCAACTTGATTCCGTTGTCGAGCTTAAATTCTTCGATGCCTTCGATCGTGGTAACCTTCTCAATGCCCGCGGGTAGGGCAGCCGATTTCTCTTGAGCTGACTCTTGAGCGTGAGCTGTCGCCAGAAGCAAGCAGAAGCCGACCAGCATTGCGTATAGCGGTAGTTTCGAGACGGCGTATGGCTTAGTGGTTTCTATCATGACGATTCAAACTGTTTACAGATGTTCTTACTGATTGGGCTTAGTTACTCATTAAGTTATGCTTTATCTTTCTGAGAACCTGCACCATGATACGTGAGTTCCGATTCAGGGGCTACCTTCGATCAGATGGCTGACCCATGAGCGTTTGGCGGTTTTTGCGCGTTATTTAACACTGAGTTAACACTGAGAGATTTAGATATCAATTATGGCTTTTACACAAGACGAATTGGCCGCCGTTGAGAAAACGGTCGCCGCTCGCCGGACCTTTAAAGTCATCGGCGACACGGTGGATCCGGTCTCTTTTGACGATCAGTTTGACCAGCGCTGTCGCGCATTGGTGCGTTCTGCGGTGCGGGCTGCTGATGCGGCGCCATTTCACTATGATCGAAATTTTGGCGGCGTGGCTCAACCATGGCGCGTCGACATTTTGTGGCACGATTCGTGTCAGAAGATCGCGGCCAACTTCCATCAGTGGTTCGACGACGTCAAACCGGGCAATAAGCTTCCCGGAATGCTTTCAGCCTGTGGAGCTTGTGTGATCGTCAGTTGGCTGCCGCAGTTTTCAGGCTGCTCGACAGAAGACGTTTCGGTTTCGGGGCAGGCGTTACCGGCCAAGGATAAGCAAATTCAAATCGACCATGAACATCTCGCAGCGACATCGGCTTACGTACAGAATTTGCTGCTGTTGTTGACGGCCAGCAATATGGGAACCTACTGGTCCAGCGGCGGTCAGTTCCGCACCGATGCGATGAAGCAGAGGATTGGCCTCGAGGAAGCGGGAAGTGTCTTGGCAGCGGTTTTCGTCGATTTCCTGAGCGACGGGGCAGGGCAGGGCGATGCATCCAAACCAACTAAAGTGGCCCCCGAACGAGTTCCCGGCAAACTGGCCAACAAACGTGCGGCCGCCGAAAGCTGGCTCGCGGAGATCGGCATTGATCAATTTTAGCCTGTGGGCAATGGTTTTTTGGGTCGCTGGAAATAATTTTGACCGCAAGTCGGGTTTGTTTGTCCGAGAGTTTTTGAAATAATCCCACATCTGAAATCGCCCCCAACCGTTTACCGATAGACACACTCATGAGCTACTCCAATCAACCTCGCCAGCGCCGACGCAGTTCATTCTCTTCTGGATTGAAGCTGAGATTATTGCTTGCCGGGGGCATCGTCCTTTTCTCCTTGATTTCATTCTGGAATAAAGGACAGACCAATCCGGTGACGGGAAAAGTCCAACGCGTGGATATGACCGTCAAAGAAGAAATCATGATGGGGCTGCAGAGCGCGCCTCAGATGGGAACACCCTCGCGCGATCGAGATGCTCAGAATCGCGTGGCGCGAATCGGCGAACAATTGGTCAGTGCGTTGAATATGGATTTGACTCATCGTGGTATCAGTAACCCCTTTCGCTTTGAGTTCACTTTGTTGAACGACCAACGAACGGTTAACGCGTTCGCCTTGCCCGGCGGTCAAGTATTTTTGACCGAAGCACTTTACCGCCAATTGGGCGATTCGCAGGTTGCGGGCGTGCTTGGCCATGAGATCGGCCACGTGGTTGAACGACATAGCTCCGAAAGAATGGCCAAAGGGAACTTGATTCAAGGACTCGTAAGTGCTGCCGGTGTTGCCGGCGGAGGATATGACAGTTCTCGAATCGCCAGCTATGTTGGTAATGTGGTCAACATGAAGTACGGCAGACAAGACGAACTGGAATCGGATAAATGGGGAGTTCTGTTGATGGCAATGGCTGGCTACCATCCCGGCGCGATGATGGAGGTCATGGATGTTTTGGAGAAAAGCTCTGGAGGCGGTGGAACGCCCGAATTCATGTCAAGTCACCCGCGCCCGGCCAATCGCAAAGTATATATCGAAGGCTTGATCAAGGACCTTCCGCCTAATGTTCTACAAGGCCTCCAGCGGTAGAGCATTCACACTTTTTCGCAGCCAATCTCGCGAGAGATTGGAAAAAAACTACGATCCGAGTGCGTCACGCCGTTAACTTCGGTCATGCCAAGCTCAAACCCCTGTTTATCTGTGATGGGGAAAGACCTACAATTTTGGTCTCTCCATAACTTTCAGGATAAACGCCGATGAACTGCGTGATCGACGCGCTCTCTATTTTTGCGAACTCTTCCATGTTGCTTGGTGATGGTCAGTGGATCACATCAATCACAATTTCCGTAATCGAACGATGCTGTGCACTAGCTCAAGTTGCCAGCGCAGATCTCCTCTCTGGCTCTTTTGCCATTCTTGGCGATGCTGGGCAAGCAATCGCCGATGCGGAACATGCTGCTGCCGATCATGAAAGTGGCGGCGGACATGGAGGAGGCAACTGGCAGAAGAACCTCACCATGCTGGGCATCGCCATGGTGCTGGTCGTGCTGAACGGTTTTTTCGTCGCGGCCGAATTCGCGCTGGTGAAAGTGCGCCCGACGGCAATTACAAAAATGGTACGCGAGCGAAAGATGTTCGCCGGCACCGCTCAGTGGTTGGCCAAGCGTATGGACAACTCGCTGGCGGCGTGTCAGCTGGGCATCACGATGGCGTCACTGGCATTGGGTTGGGTCGGTGAACCAGCGTTCGCAAGCTTGATTTCGCCTTTGTTCAACTACTTTCAGTTGAGCGACTGGGTACTGCATGCGGTGTCGTTTGTGTTTGCATTTTCCGTAATCACAGCGCTGCACTTGGTCGTGGGCGAACAAGCACCGAAAATTTTTGCCATTCGCGAACCGGCGAAGATGATCCGCTGGTGCGCGCTGCCGATGAAGTTCTTCTACATCATCTTGTTTCCATTCATGTTTGTGCTGAGCTGGATTACCAACATTATTTTGGCGAAGTTGGGACTGCACGGCGAAACCGGACATGGCGCTCCACACAGTGAAGAAGACATTCGCGCGATCTTGACCGAATCGCATGTGTTTGGGCATCTGACCAAGAGTGAACACAGTCTGATCAACGCGGTATTCGAATTCGACGACATGATCTGTCGTTACGTCATGGTGCCGCGAAACGAAGTCAAAATCTTAGACGTCAATCAACCGTTTCCAAACCTGTTGGCCGAAACGAAAGAATCTAGATTTACCCGTTACCCCGTCTGCGACGGATCGCTGGATTCACTTTTAGGTGTGGTTCACATGAAGGACCTATTGGGCATCGCTGGAGATGACACCTCTTTCGATATTCGCTCGGTGATGCGCGAACCGACCAAGGTGCCCGAAAACATGCCGATCAGTAACCTGCTGAAACACTTCCAAAACACGCATCAACTACTGACGTTTGTCGTGGATGAATACGGAGCAATCATCGGCATCGTGACTCTTGAAAACGTGCTGGAGAAAATCATCGGGCCGGTAGACGATGAATTTGACGCTTTACATCAGCCAAAAATTCGCCCCGTAGGCAATGCGGCCAATCGAAAGTTCATCGTCGAGGGTTCAACGCACATCACAGATTTGGAACGAACGCTGGGAGTGGATCTTGACCAAGCTGACGTCGACACCGTTGCTGGCGTATTGATGGCGAGATCCGGTAAGATGCCCGAAGTCGGAGATACCGTCGAATTTCATGGTGCAAAGGCGGAGATCCTTGAAGTGAAGAATGATCACGCAGAATCGATCAGTTTTTCGCTGACCGATCCAGAACAGGCGGCAGATGAGGCTCCCGAGAGTAAGCCTCATTAGTCGCTAGAGAAATAAATCTCCAATCGATCTCTAGGAATTAACGTTGCCGACACGCGGAGAATGAACGACTTTCCGCCCGGGAAAGTCGTGTTTCATTGAGTGCAATCAAAAAAAATGCCGACCATCTCTGGTCGGCTTTCTCACTATCGTCGATGTCATTCCACTTCGATGTCATTCCACTTTCTAGGGCTTTGTAAGGGAAGACAGGCTCCGATGGTTTAGTTTGCTTCGGGTCCAGCAAGGTCGGGGAAACTCCAGTTGTTCTCGGTCGGCTCAACAGCAGGTTGATGAGCTTTGCGAAGCAGCTCCAACTCTTCGGCCATCGCTTGCATCTTGATTTGTTGCTGTTCGATGGTCTCGTTCAAAGAAGAAATCTTTCCGTTGGACGCTGTCGTGGGGACGGCGGGACCACGGGCACCACTAGCCATAGGCTCAAGTCGACTTATGTGCTCGACAGGAGAATCTAGGACAGAGGCCATGCCGCTATCGATGTCCGCGGATTCAATGACGGATGAATTTGTTTTGCTGGCCAAATCGATTTTGTCTTGCTCGGGAGCCGTGCCAAACTGCAGCAACGACTTTTGCTTTTTACCTTGCCGAGAAAACACAACCTCCACTTGATCGCCTTGGTTAAGTGTTTTCGCGATCTGCTTAAGTTCTTCCATCCCTGAAAGCTTACCGCCGCCGACACTCAGCAACCGGTCGCCCGCACGTATTCCGGCGTACGCCGCATTGCCACCACGCTGAACTCCAGTCACAACCAATTGGGCTTCCTGTGACTTCTGAACCATCATCCCGAACCCCGGTCCGCGATTTGAAGAGCCGCTGGCAATTTTTCCCTTCACCCCTCTCGCGCTGGCCGCAATTGGCGGAAGAGGTCGAGTGCGTGTGGGAGGCTGAGGTCGCGCCATCGCTAGATTTGGTTCACGCTGCTGAGTTGATCTCGGAGCGTATCCGATTGGGTTGGCTGGCGTTGGAGCAGCAGTAGGTCGTTGTTGTAAACTGCGGCGAGGATCGAGAGATTTGACTTTTTCGTCTTCACCCGTGAACTCGTCCTTCAGTTTTTTTAGCAGCTTGCCGCGGGGAATCAGTTTCTCAAACGGATTGTCTGCTTGGGATTCACTAACACCCACTGCTCCCGAAAGACAAAAACTGGCCATTAAAGTCAGGGCAATATTTCTTCGCTTCATAACTACCTCAAGATTCATTGAACGCAGGCGGTTGTGGCTTACTTAGGAGATTTCTCTAGCAAGAGCTGCCACTGAGACACTCACCTTAAACGTAGTACATCCTGCACAACCATTCTTCGTCGGAACGATGCGGGCAAATGAAAAAAGCCGATCAAGCAGGCGAAACCGGCAAAGGTAGAAAACCGTCGATAATCGTTCCAACCGGAACCGCAGCAACGAACCTGCAAAGGTTACAGTCGCGTCTTGTGTGAAAACGGCCGTTTTCCCTCGACACTCGGATTCGCCAGAATGCTGTCACGGCTTCGCGACGCTTAAGGTCAAGAGTCAGTTTGTAAAAATTACCATCGACGAAGGCGTCATAACCATATATCCATCGCGTCGGAATTCCGCCACAGAAGGATTGATCGATGCTTGAAACCACGTTCCGATTTTCTCGCCAGCGCTTTTTGAAGTCGCGCAAACACAAGCCCGAAGCGCAAGTTTTGAAGTTGCACCAATACAAGCCCGAAGCGCAAGCGAGCGGATATTTCCAAGGATTTGCGGATTCCTCGCTTGCGCGTCGGGCTTGTATTGAAACTCTTCACGATTCCAAATTAACGTGCATTTTGGCCAATAGAACGCGAAATCACATCTCCAATGTGCGACTTCAAATCCAGCGCTCGCGCGTGTTAGTGGTCGCCGCCTTGATTGTGCTTTTACAGTGCATTTCATCAGTCGAGGTGATGGGACAATCTTCGGTGCGTGAGGTCAACGCGAAACGGCAGATACCCAGTTTCCTTACACGCCCTTTCGCAAGATTTGCGGGAAGCAGTTTGGAATCCGACGATGCAACTACTGGCACAACAGAGCTAGTTGACGACGCCTTTTTCGTCCAGTACGAGACACAGCTCAATGCGATATTGAAAACGCGGCTAAATGAGGAGAAGGAGTTTGTAAGAGAGCTTGTCGATCAAGTTAGAGCAGAAAACGTCTCGACTCGATTAATCAACACCAGCTTCAAATGGGTCCGTAACAAACGCCCCAACGTCAAAAACTCTTTCGTCTATTTTGAAAGAGTGTTGCGAATCCTAGCCAACAACCAAGGCGTTGGTCAATTCATACCAGATTTTGACGCAAACATTTACAGCCAAACTTCTACCAGCACGCTGCCGTAGTGCGTGCACTAGATCGCCTGCAAGTCGACTGAAGTCACCTTAGGTTGGTCTGCCGGCAAATGAATTTCAACGCCAATCATTTTTGCCAGTTCTTCGAGGTTACCCGAATAGCGGCGAGAAAACACCAGTTCGTTCTCGTCACCCTCCGTATCCCCTAGCGTGGAAAACTGGAACTTGTTCCCCAACACGCCACGGTGAATCATCAGTTTCGAAGACGGATCGATTTCCATCGATTTGCCTGGCAAGAGCAACCGCTGCTCGATCAGTTTCCAATTCGTCTCCTGCCGCATCAGCAGCAATTTTGATTTGGCTGTGAATGGCCCGAGCGGCTCTTTATTAAAAACGGTAATCCGTTGCTGTTTAGGAATCCCGTATCCGGGCCACGCCAACGCCAACACTGGGTCAAGCAACATGGTTCGCAGATAAACCGTTCTGCGATGAATCCAGCGAAATGCAATCAAACATGCAGTGAATATGATCAAGTTCAAGATCGTGGCGATGAACGGGCTGTGGGCGTAGACCGCCATCAGGGCGACGCAGGCTGATTTGTTGGCGACTTCCAGCATCGCATCTACGAAGGGAAACGGAATCAACCACACCGAAACTTCAAAGAAAAACTTGACCGTGTTGATCACCACAATGTTGATGATGGCCGCCACGCACATCAATGTATCGGCCGTCATTGAAAATATTCCAGCCTGCATCGCAATGGGGGCTTCGGTCATCGGAGCGTCATCCGGCATCATCATGACACGTAACAGAATGATGGTGATAATTCCTGCGTAGGCTTCGAGCTGATCAATCGCTTGAGCGGCCGGTTTGCTGACTTTGGTAAATCGAGGGATGGAAGTCAAAAGCGTCAGGATCAAAAACACCCAGAACACTGCAGGATTCTTCAAGACCACATTATTGCTGAGAAACTCGTTGACCGGCATCCAGTCAGCACCGAACTGTGCTAGGCCCGCCAACAATGTGACTCCAAAGAATGGCGAAATGGCGATCGGTGCCAGCGGCCCCAGCCACTCGCTGGCTCTGACTGAACCGGCCAATGAATTTGCCTTGCTCATGTCTGAGTTAGTCAGTGGATTGTCCATCAGATCCGGAACAGTAATCTGAGGCGAATACGGCACCATTTGAGCCGGGATCATCGCTGCCGCCACGTCAGGCGATTGGTCAGCGTCTTGGACGAGGCTAACTTGATTCAGACGGCTTGCGGGAGATTGAGTGATTGATCCGTCGCAAAACAGCGACAGGATCACCGCCAGTCCGCAGACAACCGTCAAAGAGCGCAGTAAAAGTGTATTCATCGATTCCATTTCTTTAAGCCCGGTCGATCAACGCGCCGACCGCGAGACGAGAACAGCAACGCAGTGCTGTTGCACATTGACGAAACAATCTTATCCGCAGGTACGCAGGAAAGAAACGCTGCAAGAGGACAATCACCTCAAACGGCCTACAGACCGGAAAAACGAGCTCTGCAGCGGAAACTCAAGGTCGGGGGACTCTTCGTTGAACCGAGGGATCAACGAACCGCGCAAAACGTAGTGCAAGCGTCCCGCTTACTGCGAACTAGGCAAGCGTCCCGCTTACTGCGACGCATTGGACGGTTACAGTTCACTTACCCAAACACCAACGCGATGGCTGCAAAACTGCGGCCGCCGAACTTCCATCGCCACGGCTGCGTCGTGACGATCTTTAGTTTGCCGCTTTCCGCACCGGCGAAGCCTTGTCGGTCTTCGCGGAGAGCAGTCAAACGCTGCTGAAGCGCCGCAGGATTGGTCCCAGTAAAAAAGTTCTTTGCGTTGATTGCTCCGACGACCAAGTCCACAAATTCTTGCGATGACATTTCATTGTTTAGCTCCGGCAGTGTGTCGCTGGAAACAAAATCTGTCACTAATGCTACTACCGATCCTGAGTCCACCGCATCGAGCAGCATCCGCAGGTGATTGTCTCGCACGGCCAGCACCACATCATTGATGCGCTCGAAATCGTCGCCCAAAGTCTTGAACACCGAATCGATCAACTGCGACAACATGCAAGCTGATACGACAACGTCCGTCTTGAGGATTTCTGCTTCTCCGGGCGACAAGCAGCGCGGTCGCGCCTTGACGGCGTCAGCGATGAAGCTGGCTGTCTGATCATTGGCCGCTTGTTCTGCCCTCTCGGCCAAGGCGGCAAGTTGCGGCAACAGACCGGTCGAATCACAATTTCCCACCAGCCGCAATTTTTCGCGGTCTGCATCCGATAGGTCATCGCGCTGCTTGGCCCGTTGAAGGCTTTCCAAGTCCAAATCGATTAGTTGCACCATCTTGAAACGTGCACAAATCGCCGGCAAATCAAGATCGTTGGTATTGCCGGCCCCCCAAACGGTCAATGTTGGCAAGCCGTCCGATTCTGCGGTGCCTCGATTTGGGGCCGCTGCCAAGGCCGTTAAACATTGCTGCATCACCCCAGAAATCATTTCTCGATGCAGCGAAAAATCTTCGTACATCTGGGCCGATTGACGGTTTCGGTCTTGGTGAAGATTCACCACTTCCTTCAGTTTTGAATCGTCCATAGAGTTAAAGAGCCTTCGTTGATGATTGCTTCGCGAATTCGTCACATATTGTGGCTTTTGCGCGCTCGATGGCGAGTGGGCATGCAGGAGCAGAACCTGCAACGGATGCCCTTATGACCCTCCCGATTTGCTCCATACTTTGGATTTAACCGGCAAATAGCTACTTTTGAACGCTTGAAGGCTCAAGGGCGTTGAATTAATCTTAAAGCGCCTATTTTCACACCTTTGCCGCTGTCAGCTCGTCAATGAAGTTCTCCCAACCAGTCATGATCGCAGGCTCCGCTCTGTTCTGCATCATTTCCATGTTGATGTCGGCCGACGGTGAGTCAACCGGCGAGAATTCTGCTGCGGCAAATCGCGTCCACACCTTCATTGCAGACGCTTCGGATCCAGAGACTCCGCCTGAATTTATGGGTTCAGCACCTCTCCTTCGGCCTTCGGCCAAAACTCAGATCCCAACCTCACCTCGTGACGTTTCCAGTCGCTTGGTCAATGAGCAGATAAGACAACGACTGTCTGGGGAAAACCAATCGCTTCGGTCGAGCGTATTCGAAGAAGGAAGCCTGCCGTCGCCCACCCTGAATTCTTCCGGGCCTTCGTTTTTTCTTCCCGAACAACCTGTCAACCAAACCGGCTTGAACGTGGGGCCAACCCAACGTTCGTTCTATCGTGGACAAGCCTTCAACGGCCAGCCTTTGAACCGCAGCCAAGACAACAGTTCTACACAGTTCGATCGTCCGCCGGTCGATTCCAATCCTCCTCCCTATCCCAATGACGGAGGGTTCGGACGGCAACCCAGCCCAAATGACCGCACGCAATTTGGCTCCAACCGACAGGATGACTTACGCCGGCAATACGAGTCGGAATCTCCATTGGAACAATCTGACAATCGATGGTCGGGCGATGGGGCCTCCGCAGGTGGGCAGGACTACTATCCGGAGGATTCACGTGGCGACACCTCAAGAGCGCGTGGAAACGATCCGTTTCTTCCACCCAACTCGCAAGCGAACGGCAACGAGGACAACGCCGAGCGTTACGATGGGTCGCTGTCAGACGACACGCCAGTCACTCCTCCTGTCAGCGCCTACGACCAACCCAGCCTTAACTTGGACGGCAGTACTTCTGGCGAGTATAACGGCGCGACGATCAATTCAGGAATCTTGCCCTCACAGATCATCACCACCGATACACTGCCAGCGCCTTCGATAGGATCTGTTCCGGTCCCCTTGCCACAGCCAATGATCACGCGCTCGCGCGATCCGCTGGGGCTGTTTTCGAATCAAGGCGATCTGTTCCGTGCTGAACCGCTACTCTCTGGTGGCGCTGTCGCAGTGCATCCGGGCGATTGCGCCTGCGGACACTGTTCGAAATGCACGACATGCACAACCACCTGCCAGCCACTATGTTTGACCAAAACCATTCTCGTGCCCGAGTGGTACACTGTTTACTCGACGGTCAACGAGACCCATTACCGGCCACGCATCAAGGAAGAGCC
>CALHPU010000017.1 GCA_938036435.1 uncultured Pirellulaceae bacterium
GCGGTGAGTTAGTAACGAGTTTGAAGTATACAGTTTGCAGAGTACAGTTCCCTCGCTCGCGCGTTTTGAAGTTGCACATTTGAAAGAGAATTTCCCACTCGACTTTGCAAAACGCGCGTTATTCCCAAATCGCGAAGCGTTTCAATACAAGCCCGACGCGCAAGCGAGGAATGTCGAAATCCTCCGGAATATCCGCTCGCTTGCGCTTCGGGCTTGTATTAGTGCAACTTCAAAACTCACGCGACAGCTTAGGAAAAGCTTCGGTGCTGCCGCCTGTAAACTGTACCCTGTAAACTCTCAACTTACCTCAATCACCATTTTGTCGGTGGCCACGGTGATAGGCGCGTAGATCTCTTTTACCGAATCTAAATCCAGCGGTTGATCATCACCGTTTAGCGGGTTGATGTGAACCAAGTACATCGCTCCGGCGTTTGCGGCGGCGGCGACTTGAGCAACGGGCGTAAGGCAACTGTGCCCCGTCAATTTGGCGTGATCCTCGAAGCCATCAGCGAAGTAGCATTCGTGGACCAACACATCGACATCTCGAATAAAGTCGACGTAATCCGCATCGGGCGCGGCGGTGGTGTCAGTAATATAGGCCAGCGTTTTCTGCAGTCCTGAAATGCGAAAACCGTGGCTGCCGCCCGGATGTTCTATCGCGATTGAATCGACTGTCGCATCTGCAACTTTCACCGACGGCTCCAGCGGCACCAATTCAAAATTCGGGCCCACCGGAAAAAGAGCGTTAGCAAATAGATGCTTCTCAATCGTCTCGATCTTATCCTTGGCCACATGGACAGTGACTCGGTCCACCGTCTTCTCGTGCAGCACATCATAGAGGAACGTTAGGCCGATTGAATGATCCAGATGCACGTGCGACATGAAAATGTCGAGCGTTTTCGTCTGGATCAAATCGCGTACGCGAAACATGCCTGTACCGGCATCAAAAATGATTCCCAATTCAGGAATCATCATGCATGCGGTCTGACGCTGTTCGTTAGGGTGATAGCCGGTCGTTCCCAAGAAGTGAAATTTCAATGTAGGTGTTACCTCGTCGTTTGTCTAAACAGCTAGTGGTTTGTCAGGGATGGAAGTTAGAGTGTGTCATCGTAGCCGGAGTCGCCAGACTTCGGTTTTATATTGCTGAACTGAATTCTGGCGAATCCAGCTACCCTAAAATTAAATGTTGACAGACCACTAGAGGGCTTTTTAAAATCTGTAGTGGACTTCGCCAGAAGTCCGATTTCTCTGAAGGACAAAAGGAATCCTAGCGGATCCCATTTCGCATAAAATCAGGTCTGACATACCACTGGTCACCGCCATGTTAGCACAGCGATTGGGCCAAGTTTAGTTATCGCCCTAAAAGATTGCCGATGCCCTTAATCAGCTCGTTTTCGAGGTTCGGTTGGCCTGTTGATCCACTGGCAGCAGGCGTTGCCGGAACGCCCTGCCCTGCTGCGGCTGGAGCTTGAGTCCCTCCACCGAGAAATCCCCCTAAGCGTCCTTGGATTTGCTGCTGCAATGCTCCACCAATATTCTCTTGGAGTTTATTGCCAAGATTCTCTTGAAGTTTTGATTGAAGTTTACCCTGAACTTTACTGATTTCGCCCCCTAGTTTCTCATTAAGCTGATTTTGAAACTCGCCAAGTTTTGGACTGACTTTGTCCGCCAGTACTTTATTGAGGGCACTTCCTGCAGCCGCTTTAGCAAGCTGGCCAGAGAAATTTCGAATGGCTTGTTGGTCGAGTATCGGTTTGGAAACGGTACCTGCGATCGGAATCGAGATCGCTTGCCCTTTAAGTCCGTCCAAATACTGTGAACTGGCTAACCATTCATCGGGGATCGGAATTCGAGCCACCATGTTGACCGTCTGATCCAGTCCGACGCTGCCAGAGGTTTCAATTCGGATGTCGTCGTGAGAGAACTTGATTCCCTCGTGATAGACGCGGCCATTTTCAACTGTGACAGGGATTGTTTGCTCCGACATTTTCAGCCACGTGTTATAGTCGCGGTCGTTATTCACCTTGTCAGGTCTGACAATCGCTTGAACTTGTTTCGCCGCTCCAATTAGTTGCTGAGCCATCGGCCCAGCGCTGACCACAACGTTCTGCAGCGTCACCGTCGCGCGGGCGCGAAGCTTCATTGGATCATACAGAGGCATTTCCAAACCTTCGGAGTCAATCGAAAAGGTCCCCTCTGCTGCTGTTGCACCCGCAGCCAATGGATTAATGTATTTTAAAGCCGACGCACAGGTCTCAGGTGTCATCTGCACCGAGTCCAAGATCCGTTGCTGGGCTAAATATAAAACCGGCTCGCTAGATCGCAGATCGATTTTAGGGCTGATTTGAATCTGTCCTCCAGAAAATGCCGTGGGACTGACCGCTGTTGAAATGACTCCTTGATCAACGATGATCTCAGTAGTCGACTGGCCAATTGGCAAATCCAAGACTTGGCCTCCCGCCCAACCCACGCGCGTGCTGGCTTGAAGATTTGGAGAAATGAATGGAGCCGGTGTGCCATCTGCTGGAGTTTCAAAAATTGGCCCCCGCACGACAAACGGTTGCTCGCCGTTTCCACTCAGACGGACAGTACGCCCCGAGTAAACATCCAGCAGCGAATTGACCAGTTCCCAGTTCGGGTTCCAGACGCCGTTAAGATCGGTCAGCAAACGACCCGAGAGTTCGCCAATGGTTCCCGAAGCATTGGCCGAAATCGTGTTGGATGAAAGTTGCATCTGCTCAAGTGCGATTGCATCAAAATCATTGGCCAACCGAACAGCGCCGGTCACGCCGACTTGTTTTTCCGTCCAGACCGGAGTCATGCCAGATTGATGGCTGACCGTCTGGAAGCCCGCTCCTGCTTGGGGCGTAGATTTCGTGGCAACGGTAAGATCGTTGATTTTCATGTTGATCACTCCGCCAATGCCACTAGCATCGGACGCCAGTCGCACGGTGCCTTCGGCATCACCAAAGAGAAATACGGAATCGTCCGTCGGCGACAATTGCAACCAATCCGCGATCCGGTTGACGTTGGCTCGCAGCGCGACATCACCGTTGACCTGAATGTTTTCGTTGGCGATGACCTGCAAATTTTGTCCACTGGCCGACACGGCGCTCGAGGAAAACGAAGTATCGACGATGTCGATGACACCCGAGTTCAGATCGTATTGAAGGTTGGCCGTACCGTTGATTTGTGGTTCGCGAATAACCAATCCGTAGCCCTGAAACTGAGGTTGCTGTAGTGTGAAGTTTAGGCCAGAAAGAATCAGTTTGTTACCGCTGAGAGCAACACCCGTGTTTAGATCTAGATCGCCTCCAGCAGCGATTTCACCCAAGTCAACGAAATTCTGGACGTGTCTTAAGTATCCACCGACGTCACCGAGCGCCCGAGCGCTGAATTTCCAATCGGTGTGCGCCGCCACGTCAGCAATGGGTTCAACCAGTTGAACCAGAACACGCTCATTCCCAAGGTCAGCGTTGGCGACTCCTGAATCGACGCGCACTTGTCCGCTGGAAAGAGCGTTGAGGACTGCCTCTAATTGAATGGTGGCACGATTTTGTTTCCAGTCAGGCAGCCCCGGCATCGCTACGCGCGGGTTAGCAACAACAAAGCTGCCAATCACATCGATTGGCCGGTCGTGAATTACTCCCGCTGCATGGTTGCCGTTTGGGGTGCCACGCAGTTGCCAGCCAAATCGTCCGTTTAGGCTGCCGCCGAACGCCATCTGTTGCAGATCGACGAACTGGCCAACGCGCTTGGTCAGGAGGTCTAAGTCACCTTTGAAATCGAACACGCCTTCGAACATGTTGGCGTTGCCCAAGATCGTCAAGAAATCTGTTTTGCATTGTACGTTCTTTAGCGCCAATCCCGTTTGGTCACTGGCGAGCACTGTCGAAAGATTAATCGGTTCTTGCCAAATGATCTCTTGGCCGCCCCGTCGCGCCTTGAGATCAGCCATGTCGACGTTCATCAACAACTGGCGCTGTTGCGATCCGATTTGGAAGTTGGCTACGCCAGATTGCAGCTGCAGATCTTGATGGGTGTGAAAGGTCGCCGGCAACATTTGCATTAGGCGAGCTAGATCTAGGTTGCCTTGCATTTGAAAGTTGGAT
>CALHPU010000018.1 GCA_938036435.1 uncultured Pirellulaceae bacterium
TCAGCTTCATCACTGTTTGTCCAGCAACATTTCAAGGTAACTGACGGTGGTTGGTTCCGAACGGATCGACAATGCTGTCGCCAAAGATTCCAAGATTGCTTTTGCTGAAGGCACCTGCTCCTTCGATTGGACGACCAATTCTAGTTCAACAAACGTACCGATCCCCTCTATCGTATCGAGGCAAATTTCGACGTCTTCGTCCTCCCAACGCACGGCGATGCTATCACGTTGTTTTTCAACACACAGAACTGAATGAAACCCCATTCCCAGCAGCATGTTGCGAAATTTTTCTTTGTCTTGCGTGTTGAGTTTTATCTCAATTTCTTCCCTAATCTTGGCGCGCGTGTCAAGATTTGGGCCCTTGAAAGTAAGCGTATGCGAATCTTCGGTCGAGCGAATCCGCAATGCGATATCATTTCCAGCAAAGTCAAGTAAGGTTTGGTTGAAGTACTCGTCACAGTGCTTGGAGACGCAAGTTTGAGTAGATTCCATCGTCAGCAACTGCTGGCGAATGTCGTCATGAGAGTTGACGGGATATTTGAGCTCAACTTCAAACATGTTGTATTTACCAAACGAGTAATCGATCTTTTTAACTTCCGAAAGTTGGCTATGTTCTACCGCATAATGTTTTCTTTAACAGTCGTCCTGACAGTCAGCGCTGCTATCTTGATTGCAATGTCGCCAACCGTCGACGCAGACGAATACGCCGGCAAACAGTGGCCAGCGTCAGACTTGGTTTCGATTGACCGAATCGGTCACGACACGTTTGACGGTTTACTGAAAAAGTACGTCGATAACGACGGGATGGTCAATTACAAGGCTTGGCATGCCAGTCCCGCGGACCGAGCTGCATTAACGAGCTACCTAGAATTTTTGAGTCGTGCAGACGCGACGGTGCCGGCAACTCGAGAGGCGAAGTTAGCGTTCTGGATCAATGCCTACAACGCGTTGACGTTGGAGGGGATCTTGCGAGTCTATCCGACGACCAGTATCCGCAACCACACGGCGAAGTTGGCTGGGTATAACATTTGGAAGAAGCTTCATTTGCAAGTTGGAAATCAACAGGTGACGCTCGATCACATCGAGCATAAAATCCTCCGCCCCATGGGCGAACCGCGTGTTCACTTTGCAATCGTCTGCGCTTCGATTGGATGCCCACGGTTGCTCAACGAGGCTTACGTTCCAGATCGTTTAGGAGATCAACTTGCGACCAATACCGTCGATTTTTTCTCGCGGCCGCAGAACTTGAAATTAGATGGCCAAGGAAACCTTTACTTGAGCCAGATCCTAGACTGGTTCGGAGGTGACTTCGGAAGTTCAAGTCAGGCACAGATGCAAGTACTTCAGCGGTACTTTCCTCAACCGGCCCAAGCCCTTGTCGCCAGCGGTCGCTACAACATCAAGTTCCTCGAGTACGATTGGAATCTGAACGCTCAGAAGTAAAGATGCGTGATGCGTTAGTGATTTGCGAAAACCAGTCATTCGGATGAAGGTCTCACGCAAAGGCGTGGAGGCGCAAAGTTCCGTAGTTAATTCTTTGCGCCTTTGCCTGAGGTTCCGACGAACCACCGGGTTACGAGAGCTTGACTGTCTCGGATTTTAACTGACCACATGCCGCCATGATATCTTGGCCGCGTGTTGCACGTACTGGCGATGAGTATCCGTGCCGATGGAGATAGCGGGCAAACGCCGCGATCGTTTGTTCGTCTGAACATTCATAGTGTGTGCCCGGCCACGGGTTGAACGGGATTAAGTTGATCTTGGATGGGATTTCGGCAAGCAATCGGACAAGTTCCTGTGCATCCTGCAGTGAATCGTTGACGCCCTTGAGCATCACGTACTCAAAAGTGATCCGACGCGCATTGGACAATCCCGGATATTTCCGGCAAGCATCTAAAAGATCCGCAATGGGGTACTTGCGGTTGATCGGAACCAGTTCGTCACGCAATTCATCGCGCACCGCGTGCAGAGAAATCGCAAGAGCGACTTTCAGTTCATCACCGGTGCGGGCAATTCCGGGAACCACACCCGAGGTTGATAACGTGATCCGACGGCGAGAAAAACCTAAACCATCATCATGAAGTGCGATCAGCAAAGCCTGTTTGACGTTTTCGAAATTCAACAGCGGCTCGCCCATGCCCATCATCACGATGTTGGAGACCTTGCGGCCCGTTGCGGGGAAAATGCCTTTAGCTTCCGTATTATCGCCCGAGTAGTCAGCCAATCGATCGCGCGCAACCATGATCTGGGCGAGTATCTCACCCGGCGTTAGGTTCCTCATCATTTGCTGCGTGCCGGTGTAGCAAAAGCTGCAGTTAAAAGAGCAACCGACTTGACTGCTGACGCACAGAGTGCCACGGTCGGACTCGGGAATGTAGACGGTTTCCACTTCGACCGCTGGTGCGTCGGGCTGGGGAAAACGCAACAACCACTTGCGTGTGCCGTCAATTGAAATTTGCTCGGTGACAATTTCTGGGCGGTCGAGCGTGAAGTTTTTCTCGAGTGAGCGTTGCAAGTCTTTGCCGATCGAGCTCATCTGCGAAAACTGCGTCGCACCGCGGATGTAGATCCAATGGGAGATCTGTTTGGTCCGCAGTGCAAGTTGTTTTTCAGCAACGCCAATCGACGCAAGCGCCTCTTGCAGTTGTTGCTCAGACGCGCCGATCAGATTTTTTGCGATCGTGGTTTGGCTGTTGGGTGTCATGAGACCAGCATACTCTTTAAAGCTTTGGCCGCCGATAGAGGGTCGTCCGCTCCCGACACGGCAGCCGATACCGCAACTCGGCTGAATCCGGCTTTGACGACATCCGAAACGTTGTCGACGTTGATGCCGCCGATGGCAAACGCCGGTAATTTGATTTCGCCGGCGACCTCGGAAACAAGCTCAAGCCCGACATGAGAATCAAAGGCTTTTGTGGTCGAAGGAAACACGGGCCCCACGCCGATATAGTTCGCGCCATCAATCACGGCTTGGCGAGCCTGATCAAGACTGTGAGTCGAAACTCCGATCAGTTTGCTGGCACCGACCAGTCGCCGACCATCAGAGACGCTGATGTCGTCTTGACCAAGATGAACACCATCGGCATCGGTTGCCAGCGCAAGGTCTGCGCGATCGTTCATGATCCAGCGGGCGGAAGTTGGTCGTGTCAGTTCGGTTAGACGTTTACCTATCGTGACATGATCTCTGTCGGATAGCGTTTTGTCGCGGAACTGAATTAGGTCGACCTTAGCGTCGATCAACGTTTGCACGGCGGCTTCGAACTTTTCTGGTGATTCCTTCCAGTGTGTTCCATCGATCAGCACATACAGGTGTGCGTCTTTGAGCGATTGCAGACTCAAGCGCGTCACCATGACGGCTTTTTCTAGTGTGTAGCTTCGATAGCGCAGTTGCTCGACATTTTTGGAGACACCGGCATCGATCGTTTTTGTAAATTCTTCGATCGCTCGCAAGGATTGCTGGACACGTGTAAGGTTGGCTTTGAGAACTTCTTGATCGGAAGAGCGCTGGTATTCGGTGGTCGTTTGCAGGTTCCTGCCGACATCGCCCTCGCTATCACGGGCAAGAATTTGGGAACCAAGATCCAGCGGTTTCATTGCTTCGGCAAGGTCGTGTCGCAATTGCTTTAGCTGTTTAGACAGAAATGCATCCCCCAGAACCATGCGGACATAGTCTTCTACGACCCGTAATCCTTCGCCAGTCCGATTGTTGGCGGCGTCCAGAATTCGAAAAATGGAATTTTTTTCTTCGTTCTGAGGCATGTGATGGCAACCCTAAATAGGTGTTTGAGTGACAGTTTGACAGTGCTTTGGTGAATTCGTTCCATGGCGTTAATTCCATGTGACGACCGAAAACAAGTGATTTGCTTGATAGAGACCAGTTTATCGAATACGCGGGTTCTTATTGTAAGCGAACATTGCGATTGACGGGAAAACGCGAGCCATTGATAATTTGCCTGAGGGTTTCTTCGGCAAACAAGGATTTTCGTTGCGCCGGGAGCCTTTTCAGGTGGTATTTTTTCGCAAGGATGTGGGAGATTCTAATGAACTGGGGCTCAATTTCACTCTGCTGTTGGCCTGGCCTTCCCGGGCTGTGGTATCGAGGAAGATGGTCTTCTTTAATGGTGGCGATCGGTTTTTCGCTTCTGCTGAATTTGGCGATCATTTCCAGCTTCATATGGACCGAAGTCTTTTTTGACAGAGGCTTTCCTGCTGTTGCTTGGCCGGTATTGTTGATGTTTTGGGCAATGACAGCGTGGCTTGCCCTCCAGAATCTACCTGACGTGATGTCAGTGAAATCCCGGACACAGCAAACCGTTTTCGAGCATCCTGACACCTTGTTTATTGACGCCAGAAGCGAATACTTAAAGGGACGTTGGCAACAGGCCGAAGCGTTATTGTTACGGAGTCTGATACAGACGCCGCGCGACATCGAAGCTCGTTTGATGTTGGCGACCTTGTATCGGCACACTCGACAGTTCGACAATGCGACGGCTCAACTGGACAAGATTGGTGATTTTGACGAATCGGCCACTTGGCGATCGGAACTCTTAAGAGAGCGAAAGTTGCTGGAGTTGGTGATGGAGCACGAGCGTTCTCCGGTTGACAATGATGTGTCGAAGCGTCCGACCAACAATGATGGAATTGTGCGGGTCGTTAAACAAAGACAAACAACAGAATTTATTCAGGGCAGTTAATTTAACCGCCACAATTATTGATAGGGTCTATTAGAGGACATCTGAATGTACGAACGGTTTACTGACCGAGCCCGAAAGGTAATGCAGCTGGCCAATCAAGAGGCTCAGCGCTTCAACCATGAATACATCGGCACCGAGCACATGTTGCTGGGGCTGGTGAAGGAAGGCACTGGCGTTGCTGCAAACGTCCTCAAGAATCTAGATGTTGATCTGCGGAAGATTCGTCTGGAAGTTGAGAAACTGGTTCAAAGTGGTCCTGAAATGATCACGATGGGCAAGCTGCCTCAGACGCCTCGCGCCAAAAAAGTTATCGAGTACTCGATGGAGGAGGCACGTAATCTGGCCCACAACTTCGTTGGTACCGAACACATCCTCTTGGGATTGTTGCGCGAGCAAGAAGGCGTTGCTGCCCAAGTGCTGATGAATCTTGGTATGAAACTAGAAGACGTCCGCGAGGAAGTTCTGAACCTGTTGGGCAACGGGCTCGACGGTGGGGAAGGATCCGAACGCGGCGGACGTGAAGGCGCTGGCGTCGGTGGCGGCAGCGAGTCTTCTGGGAAGTCCGGCAAATCGAAAACACCAGCGCTTGATAGCTTTGGTCGTGACCTGACCGAACTGGCCAAGCAAAACAAGTTAGACCCTGTCATTGGACGTTCCAAAGAAATCGAACGCGCCATTCAGGTTCTCTGCCGTCGAACCAAGAACAACCCAGTTCTATTGGGCGAAGCGGGCGTCGGAAAAACGGCAATCGTCGAAGGTTTCGCACAATTGGTCGTCTCAGGTGAAGTTCCCGAGATCCTATCGGAAAAACGGATCGTGGTGCTCGATCTGGCGATGATGGTTGCTGGTACCAAATACCGCGGTCAGTTCGAAGAACGCATCAAGGCCGTGATGAACGAAGTGCGACGTGCCAAAAATACGATTCTGTTCATTGACGAATTGCATACGCTCGTTGGTGCCGGTGGTGCCGAAGGCGCAATCGATGCGGCAAACGTTCTTAAGCCGGCACTGGCCCGTGGTGAGATCCAATGTATTGGTGCCACGACGCTGGATGAATATCGCAAGTACATCGAAAAAGACAACGCGCTCGCCCGTCGCTTCCAAGAGATCATCGTCGAGCCAACGTCGCAGGACGAAACCGTCGAAATCCTCAAAGGACTTCGTAAACGTTACGAGGAACATCATCGCGTACAGATCACCGACGACGCTGTTGTTTCTGCGGTGGATCTGTCTAGCCGGTACATCACCGGGCGTTGCCTGCCAGATAAAGCGATCGACGTGATCGATGAGGCCGGTGCACGCGTAAGACTGCGTACGATGACCCGTCCGCCAGACCTCAAGGAAATTGACGTCGACATCGAACGTCTGAACAAGGAAAAAGAAGACGCCGTTGCCAACCAAGATTTTGAGAAAGCTGCTAGTCTTCGCGACCAAGCCGACAAACTTCGCAAGAAGAAAGACCAGATCAAAAAGGAATGGCGAGAGAAATCTCAACAAACCGACGGCGTGGTCGACGAAGAGGTCGTTGCAGAGGTCATCTCGAAAATGACGGGTGTTCCACTGACACGACTGTCAACCGAAGACTCATTGCGTCTGATGAAGATGGAAGAGGAGCTTCACAAGACCGTCGTCAGCCAAGACGCTGCGGTCAAGTCAATCTCCAAGGCTGTCCGACGAAGCCGCAGTGGTCTGAAGGATCCTCGTCGTCCGATCGGCTGTTTTATGTTTGCCGGACCAACGGGTGTTGGTAAGACTTTGCTGGCTAAAGCGCTCGCCGAATTCATGTTTGGTGACGAGGAAGCCCTCGTTACGATCGACATGTCCGAATACATGGAGAAACACAATCTGTCGCGTTTGATCGGTGCCCCTCCGGGCTACGTCGGCTACGAAGAAGGCGGTCAATTGACCGAGAAGATTCGTCGGCGCCCTTATAGCGTGGTGTTGTTGGACGAAATCGAGAAAGCCCACCCCGATATCTTCAACACGTTGTTGCAGGTGATGGAAGAGGGGCGTTTGACCGATTCATTCGGTCGCCACATCGATTTCCGCAACGTGATTCTGATCATGACGACTAACGTCGGTGCTCACCAGATTAAGAACGAATCTGGAATGGGATTGCCGGGTGCTGGGGATGACCAATCGTTTGAAAACATGAAAGAGCGCGTGTTCGGCGAGATTGAAAAAGCATTCCGTCCAGAGTTCTTGAATCGTCTTTCCGAAGAGCCCGTCATTTTCCGTCACTTGGAAAAAGCAGACCTCAAAGTTGTTGTCGATTTCGAACTTTCGAAAATCCGCCGCCGTTTGAAGGAGATGGGTTTCGACCTAGAACTTTCCGCCGACGCGAAAGAGTATCTGATCAAAAAAGGTACCAACCTCGACTACGGTGCTCGTCCGTTGCGTCGCGCTTTAGAGAACTATGTCGAAGATCCACTGTCCGAAGAATTGCTTAAGGGCACCTTTGAGGGCAAGAACAGGATCGAAGTCGTTGGAGTACGCAATGATGACGGCAAGATAACCAAATTGGAATTCAAAAGCGAGTTCATCGAACCGCCTGAGCCACCGGCCGAAGAGGAACCTGTTGGCGTCGGTGCTGGAGAAGTTGACGACGCCGGAAACGGCGACGATGCTGCTTCAGACGAGTAAACGACTTTGATGTAGCCGAATTCGCAAGAGTTTGGCGAACGTTGAAAACAATGATCGACCGAAATTCCCTGTTGAGTTTCGGTCGTTTTCTATTTGCTCAATGGCGTGTCAGTACTGCTACCAAAAGTGTCCACAATCTGACCTAGCGACAATCGAATGACGAACAAACTTCTCGCCGTTAGCCGAAGAACCCTCGTGCTTCTATCGGCAGTCTGCCTTATGTGCTTAGCATTCGGCGTGTGTACCCAATTGTACGCTCAGCGCGCGATTGAATTGACGCTTCTGAGCGATTCAAGATCTTCGGCGTTGGATCATCAGCAGTGGATGCAGGCGATGTCGGAAGTCGGCGCCGATCGAGTCAAAGTACAAACAGCGGTGCGTCCCAAACCAGAAGTGACCGAAAGTGATTCTGGCGGCCAAGTCGTTGTTCAGGTTAGAGCAGTCATTGCCAACAGTAGAATCAAGTTTCCTGGGAAGTCTTTCGCACGATCGGATACTTCTGGCGTCAGGGCCTTTCTCTCGAGGCTACGTGACGATGGGATGAAAACAACGCTTGCCAAAAAAAAAGCGTTTGGCCTGACGTCGGAACAATTGGTGGATGTTCATCGGCAGTTAGCGGTGTCCATCGAAAGTCAGACCAAAGGAGCAAATGCGGCGTCGGTTGTTACTGAACTATTGGGTGCTTTGCCAATGAATTATCAAATCTCGCAAACAGCGCAAATGAGATTGAAAGGCCAAGACAAGATTGCCGTTGAGTTAAACGGTGTATCGGTGGGTACGGCGTTGTCAATTCTGTTACGGCAGCAAGGGCTGGTGTTCCATCCGCAGGCGAAGCAGGGCAGCGGCGTTGTGTTAAAGGTGGTACGCAAGAAAGACGCGAAAGAATTCTGGCCGCCCGGCTGGCCCGTCGAAGAAGCGCCTGTGAGCGCATTTCCCAAAATGTTTCAGCGCATTCCGCTACAAATCAATGAGACGCCACTGGCAAGTGTGCTCACAGCAATCGAGCGTCGTCTCAAACTGCCGTTTTTAGTGGACCCGGGTGCGACCAAAGACAAGGATGATAAAGCTGTTGATCTTTCGCAGGCGTCGGTATCGTACAACAAGTCCAAGACCAGTTACGCATTAGCGCTGAGTAAATTGCTGCTGCAGGCCAAGCCAAGGTTGCGGCATGAACTGCGGAGGGACGAAAACGGAAAGCTCTTTCTCTGGATCACGCGCCAGTAGCAGCACGCCAGAAGGATATCGGTCAATACCATCGTCCCCGGAGGAGAAAACGCAAATAGCATCGCTCCGGAGGAGCAGCCGGGCGGCCAGATTTCGGTCCGCGTTTCCAACGCGCGTCGTCTGTCGACGTTACCGCACTCGATTGGCAGCACGCGTGTTCGCATTGGGGCCCAGATCAACCGACATGCTTAGCGATGCTCCCGGCAGCAGCACCCACTGGCCGTTTTCGTAGCGGTTGTCGACTTCAGCGCGAACGCGAAAACGCTTACCAACGCCTTCCACCTCTAAAGGCCCCGTGACAACCTGCCCCAAGAACTCCAGCTCCTCGCCACCAGCTTGTTTGAGCGTGACGGTAACACGTTTACCTTTAACATCAGAGGGCCGACAAGTATCTGATGAAACGGTGCCTTCCACCCAGAGTTTGTCCATGCGCACAAATCGGATGACGTTCTCTCCCTTCTGAACGTACTCATTAGGATGTTTGAGTATTTCAAGCACATTGCCATCAAACGGAGTCGAGATTCGCATCTTGCCGATCCTGAAGTCCATCTGCCTGACTTTGATTTCTTCTCGCGCTGCCAATCCTGCGGCTTCGCTGCGTTGGTCCATTGCATCTTGGACTTCCGCATAAGACGCCTCCATCGAGTATTTGGCTCGACGGACCTCATGGGCAGACCTAGAACCTTTCCTGCCCAGCCGGGCGGCCGTTTCATACTCTTCTTTGGCCAATTTGTATTTCTTGACGGCGACGTTGTACGCCGATTTACTTTCGGCTTTGTCCCGTTGAATTTCGTATGTCTTTCGAGCTTCCTCGGCCGCAAGTTCCATTAGCCCAGCATCAATTTTCCCAACGATCTTTCCAGCTGGAACTGCGTCGCCCTCTTTGACATTTAACTCACTTAGCAGCCCTTCCTCTTCGGCGGGGATCATGATGTCCTGCATCAGTTTGACGTTGCAGATGTCAATGAACAACTCTCTACCACTTTCGGAGGACGTTGATCGGACATCGGAAACCGTTGATGTTGAACTGGGCGATTCGTTTAGAGTTTCAAAAGCA
The DNA here is from genome assembly GCA_938036435.1 of uncultured Pirellulaceae bacterium. GTDB lineage: Bacteria > Planctomycetota > Planctomycetia > Pirellulales > Pirellulaceae > Mariniblastus. The sequence goes on from CALHPU010000018.1 coordinate 9,619, forward strand.
TCGCTGGAGACAAGATTTGACGGAGCAACCGGAGCGTTGCTGACCAGTGGAGGGCTTTGGGGTGTTTTGCTATTGGGTGTGTCGCTGTTAGAGCGTCGAGGCAGAGCGAAGGCAGAACCACCGAAGCTGGAAACCGATTCGGAATTTTCACCACCCCCCAAAACGGGCTGTTTTAGCTTTGGCGTCGTGCGCGGCAGAGAGTACCTTGGCTTGCTTGTACTTCCAAAGGTGGAATTAGCATTGGGTAGACTAGGAGAGAACCCTTGGCCAAAACACAATGTGCTCGACGTCATCGCAGCTGCTGCGGATAGTGTCGTGCAAACAAATAGTTTGTGGAGAGAAGAGTAGTACATGCTGAACCTGACCTAGGACTTAGTTTGTCGACCGCGATGGAATACAAAATCGGCAATATCGGATCAAAATATTCAATCCGTTTATATTCTCCGAAGCGCAGGTAGCCATTCTACGCTAGCGAATGGAGGCACGGTAGCCTTTGAGAATAACCGCACAGTAACCGGTTTTTAGAGCTTCAACGCGGTTATTGACCAAAAAGCCAATTCCGAAACGGCCGAAACGAAAAAAGGGTGCATTCAACGAAGTCGAACGCACCCTTGAAAAGGCGGGATGGACGAGCGCCCTTGGGAGACGGCGGTGATGAGAACACACTGAGGGCATTGCTCGTCCACTTCCGATTTTTAGTTGCAGCCGCCGTGCCAATTAAAAAATATAGTGGAACCCGTGTTTTTAGCGGTTTCGTCTGAGCCCGAGCGACTTGGCCGTCTCAGAATGAGAGCTTTGTTTTGATTCGAGAAACGAGACACTCGGTTGTACAGATTCGCCCAAACGCGGTTGTCTTTGATTTCCTCGGATTGTACTAGTTATACCGCGTCTTTGAGCTTCATTGCGGGTGGGCTGAAGTCGGACATCTCTCTAACCAGCTGTCGCCAGTTTGAGGGAGTCCCCGGGGTAAGGCGACCCAGCACGCGCTGGTCGCTGGCACCGGTAAGCCATGGCAGGTTACCGTGCATTTGATCGATGTGCAGAATACCCAGCAGCCCGGTAATTGTTGCGTCAATCGATTCGTCATTGACCCCAAAGCTGTTGGGCGAACCTGAATGGTCGGTAATAACTTTACCCCCGAGCGCGCGTTGTGCCAGAATCGCTTTCAGTTCCGCTTTACGTTGCTCTTGGCCAAAGATAAACGTTTGACCGACAACAGGCATCGTGCCGGTCGTCATTCGTTGCCGCGTTTGATAGTGGAGGGTTTCCAGCGCGTCGCAAAGGGTGTCTGCAAAATCGTCTTTGTTGGCCGCTAGAGCTTGGATTGCTGGCAGGTCTGCGTCTAGGCCATCAGACGCCGGTAACAGGAAAGCACGGATTTGTTTTTCGGCGAGAATCACAATTCGATGTTCGCTGGCGACACGCGCGTGGCGATCGGCGAAAGTCAGCCATAACGGCAAAGGCTCCAATGGGCTTCCGCGACCTCCGGACAGCACATCGTTAACAGGGAAATTATCAATCACGGTCAAACCGGTCAAATCGGCGACACGCTGGCTGTCAGACAACGGACAGTAGATCTTCCTGCCATCAAAATCATCTACCCACAGCCCCGGATCGGTCAGTGCGACGGCTAGAATGCGATCAACGTATTTGCCAGCGTGAAGTTTTACCGACTCAATCGCCTGACTTTGAAAATCGGCCAGTTCCGACATGAACTGCCGAGTGTCTTGGAGGCTTGGATTTTCCTGAGACGCACCAATCTCGTGCCAGCTATTTTGGATGGTTTCTGGAATAGGAACTACTTGGCCAACAGCGTGTCTCAGGCGAAGGAATTTGCCATGACCATCGGTCATCATCAAAACGCACTGCAAACTGCTGACATTCCGATTGACGACCAAACCAATGATCAAACGATGTGAGCGATCTCGCAAGACGCGGTCGATTCGCGCCGCAGGATCGTCCAGCGATTGCCAAAGGTCATACGAAATGGTGGGATAGCTTAACAACGGTAGATCGAACTCGTGTAGCGGTTACCAAATAATGGGATCGACTTATCTTCAAAATCGGCCTGTCGGCTGATCGAATTGCGACTCAAACGCTCAAAGTGGCCGACTTTTTGGAAAACGTTGAGTTTACCGATAAGCGCCAGCGTGAAATCAAGCAGATGCTAGCGGGCTGTCTGGAGGTAAGCCTTCAACGCAAATATTTTGGTGGTCGAGGCAATTCTCACAGTTGCAGTCCAAGGGGACTCTGCTCGCGCGTTTTGAAGTTGCAAATAAGAAAACGAATTTCACGTTCTATTTGGCGAAACGGAAGTTGATCCGAAATCGCGAGGCGTTTCAATACAAGCCCGACGCGCGAGCGAGGAATCCGGAAGTCCTAGGAAATATCCGCTCGCTCGCGCTTCGGGCTTGTATTGGTGCAACTTCAAAACGCGCCAGCGAGGAATCCGCAAATCCTCGGAAATATCCGCTCGCTCGCGCTTCGGGCTTGTAGAGGTGCAACTTCTTAACTTACGCGTAGAGGCGGTGATCTTTTCCACAGCCACCTTCCGCTGCGCGAAGGTAGCGCTCGTTATGTATCTCTAACCGAGCGACAGACAACATTTGTTTGCGCCATGTGAATTAAAGTCATGGATTTGTCGTCACCCGCATGCTGTTACGGGCGATCAGTGCTCTTATGACGTTCGACTGGCCGGTAAAGTTTTCCGGCTGAGATGACACTTTGGACTGGGGGAACTTGACCGCTGGTTCGTGTTGTTCCAAAAACTCCAGCCACGCCCGTTCCAATTTTTCTATCAACGACCAATAAGACAGATTGTTTGGTTCCCACCGAATGTGATGACGATGTTCAGTCGTAGGTATTGGAACGTCTGACCTTGTCGTCGGGGTTCTAACTGTCCATTTGATAACAATCAACATGCCGTTTGATCATCCTCTGACCGCGGCAACCCTTTCGAATCCGCAAACCAAATTCGCAAGTTCGAAAACTGGTAGAATTATGAATCATCAACGAAAATTATTGCTTGCTCTCGCCTTCCCTGTTGTGGCACTATGGATGCAAGGTGCGACAACTTCTTTGTATGCCCAAGACTTCGAGGCACCGGGCATCGGTGATCTGAATGCAGAAATTGACCTGCCGGTGAATCCTCTTCCGGGCGGTCCACTTTCAGACTTGCCGAAGTTTAATTCTTCTCCAGCGTCATTACGTGGCGAGGTGATCAAGGCCCTAACGCCTGACGATGCTCCTGCGCTGACCGAACGTTCGCAGTCAATTCTCAACGAGCCTACGCGTGCGACTTTAGATTCGCCGACTCCTAGCGGATCGGTTGTTGGAAGTAGCACCACTACCAACGGCGACTCAGACGTTTTGTTTGATGAAAGCTCGTTCAATGATGACGTCTATGATGGTCAAGTCTACGAAGGCGAAGTCGTCGATGGCCAAGTATACGAAGGTGTTGTGGAATCTACCCTGTACCAAACAAGTAGCGTGATTGGCCTTTCAACTCTGGGGTTTCGTCGTAACTATGGCGACGACGTCTTGCTAAGCAACGGTGGTGACGACGTCCTAACAACTGGCGATGCGGATCACCGACAGATTGGTGGTTTCGAGGCATATTTTCAAGTCCGAGCAAGCACTGGTGTCGGTTGGGAGTTCAGATACTTCGGACTTGATCCTAGTGGCAATACAGCCAGTTTAGGCAACAATCCCTCGACGGTTCTGGTGGGCCTAAATAACGTTGCCGAAGCAGTCGGCGATCCATCGGTTGCAGATTTCTTCTCCCAAGGAAACTTCCATGCTCTGACACGCGAGAGCAGCATCTACAATTTTGAATTCAACGTGTTGAGAAATCGCTCGGATATTAACTGGTTCAATGGAATGCTGGGCAACTTCGAAACGCTGGTCGGTTTCCGTTACATTGATTTCGACGAATCATTGCAATATAATTCAGGCAGTGACGCCGGATCGGGACCACGCAGTTTGGCGTTCAACTCGTCGGTTGAGAATTCTTTGTTTGGAGCTCAGGTTGGCGGTCGGTCAGAATTCAATGTGTTCAATAAACTCGGCGCGTCGATTGGGACCAAATTCGGTTTGTTCTATACTAACGCAAGAGCCAACCGACGCATCACGGGTAACTTCGCCGATGGATCAACGTTCGACCCTAACATTGTCGATGGGAGCACATCGGAACTAGGCTATGACTTTGGCAGTTCTGAAGGCGACGCAAGCTTTCTAGCTGAAATCGATCTGGGGTTAATCTACCAGTTCAGCCAATCGTCGCGGTTTCGACTTGGCTATCGTGCGATCGGCATTTCTGGAGTGGCCCACGCCAGCGACAATATCCCATCGGACCTCAGCAACGTTAGCCAGTTGCGGCAAACAGACGATAGCGGCAATCTGCGATTGCGGGGCATCTACTTTAGTTACGAGTTAGCGTTCTAGGCGATAGCTGTGACGGTGGCGGCAAACCTAATTTGATAGCCTTTAGAGTCGTGAGTTTATTTATTAAGACATCTCGACGTGACGAAGCTTGAAATTGCCGATCTTCAGCGTATTAATCTGGTGGGCTCCAGCGCCAGTGGTAAATCCACTCTGGGAAGAAGATTGGCGGCGATATTGGATTCGCCCTACGTCGAGATGGACGCGCTGTTTCATGGCCCGAATTGGATGCAGGCTCAACCAGAAGTGTTTCGAGCGCAAATCGCCAAAGCGATCGCTGGACCTCGCTGGATTCTAGACGGAAACTATCACGCGACCAACGATCTCAAATGGGCGCGAGCCACGATGATTGTGTGGTTGGACATTTCTTTTTTGCACAACATGTATCGCGCAACCAAACGTGCCTTGCATCGATCTTGGGCACAACAAGAGCTATGGCCGGGCACGGGCAACCGCGAATCGCTTCGGCAAACGTTCTTCAGCAAAGATTCCATGATTCTGTGGACCGCCACGTCTTATCCAAGACGTCGACGAGAATATTCGAAAGTCGAGCAATCGCCTCCTGACGGTGTGAAGTTTGTACGCCTGCGAGGCTCTCGAAGCGTAGACAAGTTTCTCGAAGCAGTTCGGTCGCTTCAAGAGACGTCGTGATTGTCTTGACTTTAGCCAGCGGTAAAGTTGAACAAGCGCTGGGCTTCTGAACTGGAGGCCATCATGCCAAGTCAGGGGGTGCTAGTTGTGCACCGCGCTAATTGGTCGCAGCTTAAGTTCCGACACCAATGGTTGTTTCCAACGTCATGTTGTGCACCCACATCTTTCTGCGGTCTTGCGTGTATAAGCGTGTCAAAGTTTCTTTGACCTAAGTTTATCAACGAGTAAACACCTTAAACACACAGAAGACAACGATATGAATGCTGAACATACAAAGAACTGGCCGGATCTTGCCATTGGCCTGTACGAGCGACTGACGGGAAACAACGCTGAAATTACTTATGATTTTGAAAAACTGCAAATTCAAATTCCTAGCGGAACCGGTGCGGATGCTGAACACGCCGAATGGGTATTCAATGGCAAGCTGAAGATCAGCACGCGCGATAAAGGTGAGTCCCCAAAGTAGTGTTGGTCGGCAATTTGGAGGTCTCCATTGCCGGCCATGCGGCAACCGTAGATGCTAACCCGCAACAGGGGATCGTTTTGCGTTTGAAAAAGAAGTCTTCTGTAGTCAGTCTTAGAAATGCTGTGCCATCTATTCCGCAGTGGGTGATTAGGGCCGCTGTTGAGCTGGGCATTCCAGTTTCAGTACAGCTTGGAAATTGGAAGCCAGTCCAGCTATTGCCTGAGTCAAGTTGGATGGCGAGGACTCTCTACCCACAACTAAAGGCAGTTCCAGTTGTGAAGCGTTAATCTTGAGATAGCCATCGATATGAGATAGTTGCTCGGAGAGTGGCTTAGGCATTTTTTGTTCACAGGTTGCCCTGCATGCCGTCACCCTTGGTCAACTTGAGATCGCCAAGTACTTTGCATTGGCGGCGGAGTCTGGGACCACACTTCAATCCTGAAACGGACCTAAACGCCAGCTCATTAAATAACCTGAGAAAAACTACAAAAAAACGTCGGTCTGAAGATTCAGGCCGACGTTTGGTATTTTCCAATTCGCCAATGGAATCGGCGATTGAACGGTTTACTTCCGCTTGGCTTCTTTTTCCTTGCGGCGATCTTCAATCACTTGCGTCTGAACGTTCGATGGCACTTGGCGGTAACCGCTGACTTCCATTGAAAACGTTCCCTGTCCCTGTGTCATACTTCGCAGATCCGTCGCGTAACCAAACGTCTCGCTAAGCGGAACCTCACAGAGAATCAGAACCGATCCGTCCGGCTTGACGTCGGTTGACTCCATGATGCCACGACGAGAAGTCAGATCGCCAACGACTGGTCCTTGGAAAGGCTCAGGAATTTCGATCTCAACCTTCATCACAGGCTCAAGCAAAATCGGTTTGGTCTTCGGCAAGTACTCGCGGAACATACCGCGGGCGGCAGTTTGAAATGCCATCTCAGAACTATCGACGTCATGGTATGACCCATCAAGCAGATTACACTTCAGGCCAACGACAGGGTATTCGGCCAATACACCTTTGGCGATTGACTGACGCAGCCCCTTCTCAACAGCCGGAATGAACTGCTTTGGAATACGACCACTGACAATCTTCTCCGCAAAGATAAAGCTGTCCTCGACTGCTTCCTTTTCTTCTTCCTCAAGTGCCTCCTCATCGAATGGCTCGAGGGTGCCCTTGATATGGGCGAACTGGCCCGAACCGCCGGACTGCTTTTTGTGCTTGTGATCGAAGTCGGCGGCAACAGTTGGTTGCTCGCGGTAGCTAACTCGAGGAGCACCCACTTCAACATCGATGCCGTATTCGCGACGAATACGTTCGACGTAAACTTCCAAGTGAAGTTCACCCATTCCCGAAATCAGTGTCTCACCGGTTTCGTCATCGGTTTCAACACGGAAGGTTGGGTCTTCTTTGCGGAAACGCAAAAGAGCCTTCCCGAGTTTTTCAGTGTTGGTACGTTCCTTCGGATTGACGGCCACTTTAATAACGGCATCCGGAATGAACATGTTTTCCAGCGAACACATTTTCGGAGTCTCGGCGTACGTTTCACCAGAGGCACAATCGATGCCCATTACGGCGATAATATCGCCAGCGTGTGCCTCATCGATTTCTTCACGCTTATTGGAGTGCATTCGCACGATACGGCTGAAACGTTCTTTACGACCGGTACGTTGGTTGAAGTACGATTCGCCTTTCTTGATCGTGCCTTGATACATTCGCATGAACGTTAACTGGCCAAACGGATCTTCGACAATCTTGAATGCCATGCCGACAAACGGCAGATCAGATTTTGGCTCCAGCGGGTATTCGACAGACGCATCGTCCCAATTCTTGGCGCTGATTTTGCGATCCAGCGGTGAAGGGAGGAAGGCGGTGACTGCATCCAACAGTGGCTGAACACCTTTGTTTTTGAATGCTGTTCCCATGTAGACCGGCGTGAACAAAAGGCCTTGAACACCTTTGAGGACGGTCTCGGTGATCAACTTTTCGGGAATCTCTTCTTCGCTGAGCAGGAGCTCCATCATTTCATCGCTGAACATGGAGATTGCTTCAAGCATTTCCTGACGCATCTTTTTGGCTTTGTCAGCCAATTCGGCAGGAATGTCTTCCACGCGTATTTTCTCACCTTTTTCACCGTCGTTGTAGATGGCTTTCATGGTGGTCAGGTCAACGACGCCTTCGAAAGTCTCGCCTTCACCGATGGCGATCTGCATCATGACGGCTTCAGCACCAAGCTTGTCTCGCATCTGCTCGACAACGCTTTCGGGATCCGCACCGGTTCGGTCCATCTTGTTGATGAACGCAAGACGCGGAACTTTGTATCGTTTCATCTGACGGTCAACAGTCAGAGACTGAGCCTGCACACCACCAACGGCACACAGAACTAGAACCGCACCATCAAGCACGCGCAGTGAACGTTCCACTTCTACGGTGAAGTCAACGTGGCCCGGCGTATCGATCAAGTTGATTGTGTGATCGCCCCATTGAACGGTCGTCGCCGCACTGGTGATCGTGATGCCGCGCTCTTTTTCGAGCTCCATATGATCCATTGTCGCACCGTCGCCGCCGCCTTTGACGTCTTCGATCTTGTGGATACGGCCACAGTAATAAAGGATGCGCTCGCTGAGCGTGGTTTTGCCCGAGTCGATGTGGGCGGAAATACCAATGTTTCGTACGTTTTTAAGTTTCATCTATCAGTCCAAAGTGTTGTTGAATCACAACGCGAACAAGACACCCGTCTTGTACCAAGAACCCGTGGTCGGGTGAGCCGTGAGAGTCCGCTTTTTACGGACTAAGGGGCAGAATTCTTCCAAGGCAAAATGATAGTTATTTTGCCGATTGAGGGAAGGCCATTTCTGCCGTCATATAATGGGTATCGGGATAGCAACAAATCGACTCAATCGAACCAGCTCGGGTGCCAAAAATCCCTAAATCGACTTAAATTGACTTCTCAGGGGTATTCTACCAGTCCTTCAAAGCCGGTTAAGGGTTTGGGATGCAGCTGCTGCAAATGAATGTCATCCGGATCCAGATCGACAACGATCACAAAAGGAACAACAGAATGAGGATTGCGACTCTCGTGTTTACTGAAAAATCGACCCCGAAGACTCTGGTACACAGCATGTTGCTGGTCGCCGCGGCGGCCATCTGGGTTTGTGCCTCAGCCTGCTTAGCCGCTGATAATCCCGCAGATGCCCCCGCTGGAGTTGCAGAGAAGAAAACCTCATCGCCGCCCCTGCGAGAGCCCAATGAACCTTCGGTCGCCGAGGCCAGTAGCGAGGGGCAAAGCGCAATGGCCAACATTAAGCATTCGGGACTGAAGTGCGAATTGTATGCGGCTGAACCAGATGTGGCCAACATCATCGCGTTTCACCGCGACTACCAAGGACGCATGTTTGTCTGCGAGACCTTTCGACAGGACAAAGGCATCGAGGACAACCGCGCTCATACTTACTGGATGGACGAAGAGCTGGCGGCTCAAACCGTTCAAGACCGCGTGGACTACATCCTGAAGTATCATCCTGATGCCGACGAGACATACACGCGCTTCGACGATCGGATTCGCGTTATCCAAGATACCGATGGTGACGGCAAAGTGGATCAGTCAAAAGTGTTTGCCAAACATTTCAACAGGATCTCCAGTGGTAGTGGCGCCGGCGTGTTGTCCTATGGCGATAAGGTTTACTACACCAATATTCCGACACTGTTTGAGCTTACCGACGATGATGGCGACGGCGTCAGCGATTCGCGTAAATCACTTCACGAAGGTTACGGAGTTCACTTCGCCTATCGCGGACATGATTTACATGGCTTGATTGTGGGGTTTGATGGCCGATTGTATTTCAGCATTGGTGATCGCGGCTATCACTTGCCAGAACAAGGGATCAAAAACCCAGACTCCGGCGCCGTGTTGCGCTGTGAGTTGGACGGCAGTCATTTGGAAGTCGTTGCCACAGGAATGAGGAATCCGCAAGAACTGGCGTTCGACGATTACGGAAACCTATTCACTGGCGAAAACAATTCCGACAGTGGCGACAAAGCTCGTTGGGTTTTTGTGGTGCCCGGTGGCGACACTGGCTGGCGGTTTTATTATCAGTACCTTCAAGACCGTGGCCCTTTCAATCGGGAAAAAATATGGCACGCTCACGAACCGAACGTGCCCGCATACATCATCCCGCCGGTGGAGAATCTTAGCGATGGTCCTTCTGGTTTGGAGTTTTACCCGGGAACGGGTTTCTCCGATGAATTCAAGGACCGGTTCTTCTTATGTGATTTTCGCGGGGGACCAACCAACAGCGGGATCCGCTCGTTTCGCAACAAGCCTGTCGGAGCGTTTTTCGAAGTGGTCGACCAAACGCAGCCAATCTGGGGCATCTTGCCGACAGATATCGATTTTGGCTCCGACGGAAAACTGTACCTTTCGGATTGGGTGATAGGATGGGTTGGCGAAGATCGCGGTCGTATCTTTGCGTTTTCTGACCAGCAAAATACGCAGTCCGAGGTTGTCAAACAGGTTCAAAGCCTGCTCGCTGGTGGAATCAAGCAATCGAACGTAGCGGAACTCGCCGCGCTGACCGGGCATGCTGACCAGCGCGTTCGTCAAGAAGCTCAATTTGAATTGGTGGCCCGAGGTGAGCAAGCTGCTTTGACCGAACTGGCCACCAAAGGGACCGCCGCTGGCGAGGTGTTGCTTTCGCGTCTGCACGGAATTTGGGGTTTGGGCCAGTTGTCAAGGCAGTCTCGCCAAACGCCGAACGCGCCGATGGTCGACAGCGAATTAGCTGCGACGATTCAAACGTTGCTTTCTGATACCGAAGAAGAAGTGCGTGCTCAGGTGGCGTTGATCGCTGGAGAGGCAGAATTGCCTGTGGCTGAAGAGCTTAAAGGGTTGCTCGCCGATTCAAGCTCGCGCGTCCGCTACTTTGCATCCGTTGCGTACGGCAAAATCGCGTCAGTCGAAGGTGTGGCGGACGTTGCTCAACTCTTGGAAGAAAATTCCGACGACGATCCTATCCTCCGCCACGGTGGAGTGATGGCGATGAAACACATGGTCGCGCAGCATGGCGTCGGTGTTCTCGATGCGGCGATCGAAAGCTCGATTGCATCAGTGCGTTTGGCCGCTTGCGTGGCACTGCGGCACTTGTATCAGGACGGTTTGTTTCGGATCGATCCTTCGGAGCCAGATTTGACAGCCATTGGCGCTTCGATCGCGCGGATGCTCAATGACACCGATCCTAAAGTTGCGTTGGAGGCGGTGCGAGCCATCCATGACCTGCCCATTAATTCTCAAATGCATTTGGTGGGCGCGTTAGAAGCATCAAATTCGGATGGGGAGATGTCCGATCATTTGAATCGGCGAATCATCAGCTCCAATCATCATCGGGCAACCGCTGAAGGAGCCCGAGCGCTGGCGAACTTTGCCGCCGACGATTCTCAGGTGCTCCAACGTCGCGTTGATGCGGTGAAACTGCTTGGAGCGTGGATGACGCCGTCCAATCGAGATCCCGTTCATGGAGCTTGGCGTCCTGTCGATATGAGCAAACGTAACCTAGTCGATGCTCAATCTGCCGTTTCGTCAGTATTCGAAAAATTGGTTGGCAACGAAACGGTGTTGACCGATGCAGCAATCGAAGCCGCGTCGGCACTAGAGCTAAAAGAGATTGGTGACGCGATGAGTCAGTTGATTACCAACAAGTCGACCGAACAATCCACTAGAGTAGCGGCGCTACAGGCGCTGGGAGAACTGGAGGATCCGGGACTTGGGGGATTGTTGAAAGCGCTTGCCGACGACTATGACGTACTACCTCGACTGCTTGCAGCGAAAACGGCAAGTTTAGTCGCGCGCACTTCGCCCGATCAGGCCGTTGGCCTTTTGCAAAAATCGCTTTCGGGCATCGAGGCCGGTCAGAAGTTGGAGGGCGATGATTTGCTCGAGCGTCAGATGGCGCTCGAAACATTGGGCAGTATGACCGATTCGGCTTCGGCAAATCTTCTCAAGTCATCCATGGAGTTGTTGGCTGAGGGCAAACTGGCAGCGCCAGTTCGTTTGGATGCCGTGATGGCGGCGACGGTTCGTCAAGATGACGCTTGTAATGCTTTGCTGGAGGCACATCAACAGAATCTGAATAAGTCTGGCGTTCCTACTGACCAATACGCCGACACACTTTTCGGTGGTGACATCGAGAAGGGGGCAGAAATATTCTATGGGAAAACGGAAGTCTCTTGTGTGAGATGCCATCGCATCGGCGGGACAGGCGGAAAGGTTGCTCCCTATCTTTCGGCGATCGGCAAGACTCATGACCGTAAATACATCCTTGAGTCGATCGTTGAACCGAACAAACAGATTGCTGTAGGGCATGCTCAAGTGGTCGTGCTGACCGATGAAGGGATGATGCATACCGGCGTCGTCAAGGAAGAGACCGATACGGTAATGGCGTTGATGGACAGCGATGGAAATGTCACGCGAGTGGAAAAGGACATGATTGATGAAATGAAAGCTGGCAAATCAGGGATGCCCGAAGGCTTGCACAAGTTGTTGACCAAAGCCGAATTACGCGACCTTGTTGCTTTTCTGAGCGACCAAGTCGACCTCGACAGTTTGCCTGCAAACCAGAAACAGGGGCATGGTGAATAGGAACTGGCGTCGATTACTCCCAACCCTGTTCCCAGCTCACCTCGAACGCAATTTGACTCAGCTCCAATCGCTCTCTCGTTTGGTTTTCGCGCTCTTTGAGTTCTTCAGGGAGATCATCGTCGGTTCCGGGGGGGCCGATGGCGATCAGCGCAGAAATCGGTACTGACGTTTCGACCGTTGTTGAAGGATTGGTCGATAAGGTGATTCAAAAAGGTTTAGAGCTTAATGGAAAAGAGCGATCGTTTTTGGTCTACTGTATGCAAAGCACCTATATTGATTGAGTAGAACTTTCTGCCCGGTGTAGCTTACCGCAACTTTTTCATTATTTCATCGGAAGAAACTCCAACGCATCTGGTTTACTTGTGCAGAAGTCAATCGAAATTGAACTCAAACGCACAGAGAGATGAACATGAGAAACTTTGTAATCGCAATCGCACTAACGATGACAATGTTGGCCGCCAATGTCAAAACGGTCCAGCAAGAAATCTTGCTGGACCGTTTCAACTGCTCACTTAGCTTTGCGTCACGACTAAAAATCAGCTATTCGACAAACTCCGACGGTTTGACCAATTCCAAAACACCGATGTCGTCCAAACTTTGATACGTTTCGTTAGTGGTATCGTTCCACTTGGCGATTGATCCTCGGGAACCTGAACCGGGATCGTTGTTGACTTGGGCGTCGAAGCCGATCTTCTTCCCCGCTTTGGTTTTCAGCTTAATCGAAGCCTCGACGATATAGCCACCGTCCACCTTGCTCACCTTGGAAGTGTAGTTGTCGCCATTGGACGATTCACCACAGCTTTCGACGCCCGCAGCGGTGGTGCGGTACTGAGCGTCATCGTCATCGTAAGAGCCCGACTTTGCCATGTTCTCGTCAATGAAAAACTCCACCGAATCTTGATCCCAGTCTTCGTAAGCTTCTCCACTAATGTTGTCGTCTTTGACTTCGGCCAGACAATATAGATGGCCATCATCCCAAAGACATTTTATCGAAGCTCGAGAGATGGTTTGGCCATCGGTCAGCGAGTTCTCGTCCTCGACTTGGCGATCGGTCATCATCGCTGGAACGTTCTTCCAAATATCGTCGATTTTTCCATCGACCACTGGAGTGCCGAACAGGGCCTTGCCCTCTCGCACGCCGTTATCATCGGTTTGCATTGCGCCGTCTTTTTTCTGACTTCCCGATTGATCAGATTCTCGGCTTTTCGAGCCATCTTGTGCGAGTGAAGGGGCAGCGGAGACGACCGTTGCGAGTAGAGCAATAGTAAAGTACTTCAACATGTTCATAGAAAAAATCTCAAATTGGAATTGGAGGGGCCGATAGACGGATGTCGTTTATTGTAGCAACGCTTGATTTGAATTCAAACAGTTTTGTTTAATTGAGTCTTCGTGCAAGCCTAAGGAGAAATTTCTATTTCCGGCAAAAGTCCTTTGATCACCGTTTCGTCCATCACATAGATCCACATGCTGTGCTTGCGATTAAACTCGGTAGCCATTTGCTGCGCCGTATCGATCAGTTGTTCGCGTTCTTTGACCTTGCGAAGATATGCCTTTTTGACTGCTTCGTCTTTGTCGACGTCGGAGGGTTTTTCAGGTTCATCAAACCCAGATTCGTCCACGTCGGCGGTAAGGATTACTCGGTACAAAAGTTTGAGACTGTCGCTGTTACCGACCTGATTGGCAATTCCTCCGACCAATACATGGTAACGAACGCCGTCGCTCATTCCGATTGATACCTTGCCGTTGGCCGCGTCAAACTGGTGCCCGCCAGCATTCCATTGGCGGTAGAAAAAACCAGCCTCTTGCAAGGCGGTTATCGCTGCTTCCTCGCCGGCGTCCTTTTCAGCACTCAGGGCTTTGACCGCCGATTTACTTTGATTGACAACGTCGGCAATCTGTAATTGAAACAAGGATTGAACCACCGATTGTAGAAAGCCTGATGGTAGTTCGGATGCCTCGATTTCTTCGTCGCCCACCGTAGCGCTCACGACACTCATCCGCGCTGGTTCACCTGTTACGGCAAATCTTACGTTATAGATGTCCTCTCGATTGTTGGAGTCAGCGATTCGGTATTTGTTGACATCGATGGTCGATGCCAAACGCGTGGTTGATTGTGACGAGGGCAGCCCCAGCAGGTTCGGCGAAGTCCATTTTGAGAAATCGGCCGACAACATGTTCTTGTTGAATTCAATCGTATAAACCGTAGGCTTGCCCGTTACCCGGACATAGTGATTATCAGGTTTGTTCTTGACGGCATTGCCGACGATCAGACTTCCGATCACTTTTCGGTTGCGGTCGGTTAGCTCTAGACGCGCCCCCAAGCTCGACCGACTGGATGCGGTATTGTTTTCCGAAGGATCGACAACGCCGAATTTAACATGATCAGTCTGGCTGTCGGAGGTCACCTCCAAAACGGTGCGTCCGTTGAGCGCCTTGGTGATATTGATGACGCGATCACCGCCGGTAACGTCGAACTCACTTTTCTGAGGGATAAGCCAACGCTCGCCTTTGCGTTTGAGGTTTAGGCGTTCAATTTGAGATTTGTCTTCGTTGTAAGTTACGACCTCAATACCGCGCACCGATGAAGTCTCGTAGTCCTCAAACAGTGGCTTGTTGACCTGAGCATTTTTTGTGACCACCTTGGGCCATGGATAAACCCAGGCGGCTGCCACGGCGGCGATTGCTGCCACGACGCCCATTAAGGCAGTTGTTTGAATTGCTGATTTCATTTTCTGTCGACCCGAATGTTTGCGGCAACTACGTCAGTCTGCGTTCCTTGGAGATGCCCTCGCGCTCTCTTAGTCGTCTGCGTGTGAACACAAACAAACCCAAAAGAAAAGGAGGAATCACCGGCAACACAACTGCAGCCAGTTTGTAGGTTCTTTGAATTTCCTGAATCGCCAGTTCGGCGTCCAAGTCCGCCTGTCGTTTTTTCTCGTTCAGCGAATTGTTCAATTCTTGGACGCTGACGCGCAATTTTTGCTCCTGCTCTTGCTGTTGCTGTTTGAGAATTCCTTGTTTAGCAGCAAGCGCCGCTGCATCATAAGGTTTTTTCGCGTCGCGGCGGTCTTCCAAATCTTTGATTTCGTTTTCTAGCGGACGTAATTTCTTCCGGGCATCGGCGCGAACTTTTTCGACTTCGATTTTGAAATCAATTTCGTACTGATTGTTGAGCTCAAAGACCTTCTGAAGCTCTTTTTCCTTCTGACTCTCGATTTTACCGAGCGTCACATGTCGAAAGCGCCGGTTGCGGAGCCCCAGAAATGTATCTTCCCCAGCAAGCGCGTCGACGATGTTGAGCACGAAGCTCATGTCTTGAAAGAAAAATTCGATCCCGTCGCGAATCGGTTCGTTGCGAATATCGACAAAGTAGTCAGACAACACGTCCAGATCGGCAACGTAAATCACGTTGGTGCGGTCCTTTGACGGCGCGGCCGATGGATCGGATTGATCATTATTGGCCCCTTTGATGTGGCAGGCCAGAACAAATTGGCCATCTGCCAGTCCACGTTGCGAGTCCCGCGCCGCTGGAGGAACTTGCGGCATGGCGAGATCACCTCGCAAGCGCCCGGCGCCGTTAACTTTTACCAGCGGCGTAAATTCCAATTCGGTTGTTTTCGTTGGGCTTACATAGCCTGCGTACTGGAAAAACAGCTCGTCGATTCTGCTGGTCGCGGGGTGTTTGCGATTAATCGAGGGATTCGCGGGATCTAAATCCTTCACGATTACCAACTCCGGCAGGCTAAGCCGTTTGTCTTTTGGGTAGGGATTAAAAGACTCCGGTTGCCAGACGATCCAAGGTATATACTGCCCGTTTCCTGCACTTAATCGATCGGTATCAATATCCAGTGCCTTCCACAGTTTCTGAATGTCGGCCGGTTGTCCGCCGCGATTTAGAACACGTGGTCCAAATGTTCCCGGCACGTGACGCTTGAAGCTGAATGAATTGGGGAACGGATCCTCAAAAATTGCCGTTGGCTGCCCCGATTGGATAGCCGTTATCAGATTGGACATCTCGACTGCCGACATTTTGGAGGGCTGAGCGACCAGCAGCATTGAGTATCGCCGTTGATCGGGTTCACCTTCGTCGCCGCTGACCCACAGATCAATCTCGCTCGAAGCGTTAACTTGTTCGATGTCGTATTGCTTCGCCAGTTCTCTGACGATTTTTAGCGTGGGAAGCTGAACGGCTTTTCCTTGGTTTGTTGGCACTACAGCGCCTTGGATGACAGCATCAGTTAGCACGATGCCAATTGTTTTGCGTTGATCTTGCGAAACGGTATTGATCGAACGCATCAATTCGTATTCGACAGGCGTTCCATAAGGCAAAAATGGCACGACCACGCGTTCGACGCCGCTGGCCACCGCCAGTCCCAGTACAACTTCGGCATCGCGCTTTATTCCGCGCGATTGAGTCGAAAACTCTTGTGGGCGGATGCCATAACGCTTGGACGCCAGCACTGCCTGTTTGCTGAAGGGTTCAATCCCTTGCTGAAGATCGACGTTAATTCGGGAACCGCCGAGCGCGTCAAATTCACGCAGCAGGTTCACAAGGTCGTATTTTGTTCGGACGAACTCTGAGGGAATGTCGTTTCCGATATAGGCCGTGACGTTGATTGGGTCGGCTTGAGCGTCTTGGTTATCGCCGCCAAGTTTGTTCAGTAGTTTCAATGTGGAAGGTGAAAGCGTACTGACCTTCTGGTCGGAGATATCGATTCGCGCGCGGTTGAGTGAACTGTGCTGAACGATCAGAACACAAGAGACGACGATCACAAACAAGAAACAAGCTCGCACGGCAAAATGCCAAAGCATTGAAGTTCCATCACGGCCGCCGAGCCAATGTCGCCGGCCAATCAAGACCATGCTCAGATAGATCCCGATCACGACGATGCCAAGGAAATAGCAGATCGAAGAAGCGGTAATCAAGCCGCGACCAAAGGGCTCGAAACGTTCTAGCAGTGACCAGTCGAACAGGCGCCCGATCCACTTTTGGCTGCTGAAGATGACATCGGCGTTAGAGAAAAAAGCCAGCGGAGCGTTAAACACCGCGCCGAAAATAAACCCGACGGTGAGATTGCTGGTGAGGAATGACGCCACCGATCCGAGCGCGATCATCGCGATCCCGACAAACCAGTAACCAAGGTAAGTCGAAAATAGCAGCAGGTTGTCAAGATTCCCATCGGTCATCGACAACAGCACTGCAAAATTCGACAGCTGCGAGAACAACAACGATACCGTAAAAACCAACACCGCTGCGAAATACTTACCGATCACAATATCGAAATCTTTGGCAGGAAGAGTCAGCAGTAACTCGTCGGTTCCCTGCCGTTTTTCCTCGGCCCAGATGCTCATCGTGATCGCCGGGATGAAGATCAGCATGATATAGGGCAGGAATTTATTTAGCTGATCAAAGTTAGCGAGGTTGGACGTGAAAAATTCGTGCGGCCAGAACGCGGCGAATGAAGTCAATAGAACAAACAAGCAGAGGAAAACGTAGCCAGTCGGATTACTGAAATAGCCGATGAAGTTCCGCTTCATAACAGCAAATGCGGCTTGCCGCCAAATCCCCAGAGGCAGCATCAAAACAAAAAGAGCCACCAAAAAAAGGAGGTCGACGACCAACATGAAGGCAAATTCAATTAAGGGCAAACCCATGTTTTTCCTTGGACGTTGATTGGTGTTTTTATTGCGTGGTAGGGTTAGTTCATGGCCGGCAGGTGAGCTGCTAGTCGTCAAAAGTCTTCTGTAACTTCACGCCTGTTTCGGAACAATGCCCCGTCAAATCGGCGAATACGTGATCCAAGCCGACGCCTTTATCGTCGATCTGATCGAGCGGCCCATCGTAAACTTTGCGTCCCTCATTGATCATGATAACGCGACTGGCCATGGCTTCGACTTCTTGAAGGATATGTGTCGAAAGCAGGATCGTTTTTTCTTTTCCAAGCCGCTTCATGGTTTGTCGAACGCCGCGGATCTGATTGGGGTCTAGGCCGGAGGTGGGTTCGTCGAGGATGAGTACTTCAGGTTCGTGGATCAACGCTTGCGCCATTCCGACGCGCTGTTTGTAGCCTTTGGACAGTTTGCTGATCGGTTTGTAGATCACGCTGCCCAGAGAGCAGATGTCGACAACTTTTTCGATTTGGTTTCGTTTGGTGGCTTTGTTCATGCCGCGCGCTTCGGCGAAAAAATCCAACAGGCTATAAGGAGTCATCTCTGGATACAGTGGCCCCGATTCCGGCAGGTAGCCCAACTTGCTCGAACCTTCCAAACGTTGGCTGCTCATGTCGAAACCTGCGATCCGAGCTTTGCCCTTTGATGGCGAAAGATAACCGGTCAGCATTTTCATGGTGGTGCTTTTGCCGGCACCATTGGGGCCAAGAAACGCAACCACTTCGCCTTTGTTGACGGTGAAGGAAACGTCATTGGTGGCGATAAAAATACCGTATATCTTTGACAGGTGATCTGCTTCGATCATCGCAATGGGGGCCGGTCCTGACGCCGTCGGCTGACCCGAGATGGGTTGGCCACTCTCAGCTGGATCCTGCGGCTGCTGGGATTCGGGCGAATTCATGGTTGGCCTCAAGTTACTTTTTTATCGTCTGGATTCATTTGACTTGCCGCATCTAATCTAATTCAAACTCGCCGCTGCGAAAACAGAGGTGCTTCCGCCAGTTTTCGTCGTCAGTGTCGGGAAAGTCAGTTCTCAAATGGACGCCGCGGGACTCCTCACGTTTCAGCGCCGCGGCGCACAACAGCTTGCCAACGGTTAACATGTTTTGCAATTCCCAACCTTTGGCGTCAGGGAACTCCTGCGCCAACACATAGCTTTGCCATTGCTCGATGGTTTCGATCGCAGCGGTCAACGATTTTGCCTCACGCCTCACGCCAGCCGAACGCCCCAGCAGACTCTTGAGTGAATTGAGGATGTCGTAAATGTCCAAAGCCGCTTGGGAGGTTTGGAGTGCGTCGCTGAAAATGGGAAACACTTCCAGCGAATCATCGATTGACTTTAGTGCCTCTTTGGTTGCCTCGCGAGCGGCGCTCACTCCGTATACGAGACCTTCGAGCAAACTGTTCGATGCCAAACGATTGGCCCCGTGCAGCCCAGAACTGGTTGCCTCTCCGGCAGCCCATAAACCTGTAAGACTGGTGCGACCGTCACGATCGACCGTAATTCCACCGATCATGTAGTGGGCGCCGGGACGCACGGGGATCGGATCGCAGGTGATGTCCAAGCCGAATTCGGCGACGGCTTTGGCGATTCCCGGAAAGCGCTCTCGAACGTGCTGGGGGTCAAGGTGCTTGAGCGAGAGGAACACGTTAGCGGCATGGGTCTTTTCCATTTGAGTTACGATAGACTGCGAGACGACATCGCGTGGGGCCAGTTCCAGCCGATCATCGTAGTCCTTCATAAACCGATAGCCTAAGGAATCTACTAGGTAGGCGCCTTCGCCACGGACTGCCTCAGTGATCAGCGTTCGGCTGCTGCCGGCGATGTATAACACCGTAGGGTGGAACTGCATAAACTCCATGTCGCGTAATTCGACTCCGGCGCGAATTGCCATTGCATGGCCGTCGGCGGTGGCGACCGAAGGGTTGGTCGTCTCGCGAAACAGCTGACCGGCGCCTCCGGTGCACAGGATTGTCTCTTTTGCCCAAAAGAGAAACTTGTTTTCTCCGTCGGCAACCACGGCCCCTCGGCAGCGCTGATCGGACGTCAGCAAATCCAAAGTGAACGCGTTTTCGACGACCTGAATGTTTGCCGCGCTGCGCACTTGTTCGATCACCGCTCGCATGATCTCGGCACCGGTTGCATCGCCGTTGGCGTGTAAGATTCGGTTGTGGCTGTGACCACCCTCGCGCCCCAGAGTCAGATCAGCCGGATCTTCCTGTTCCGGAGTAGTTCTTTGGGTTGCCGACTTTTTACGATCGAAACGCGTCCCCATCTCGATCAATTCGGTAATTCGTTGCGGCGCCTGTTCGATGACGTATTCGACAATGTCTTGGTCGCAAAGGTTGCCGCCGGCGGTCATCGTATCGCGCACGTGCCATTCGATACGGTCTTCGGGGTGCAGGACGCCGGCGATTCCCCCTTGGGCGTATGAGCTATTGGATTGCCGAATCACATCTTTGGTGATGACGATGACCGTCAGCGAAGAATCGACTTCCAACGCCGCTCGCAGGCCCGCCAATCCGCCACCGATGATCAGCACGTCGGCGAACCGATGCGATACCTCTTTCGGGGCGAAATTGATCAGATAGCGCGGAATCCAAGGATCGCCAGAAGAAGCTTGAGGATCGAGCATGGGCGGGAGACTCTGAGAATCTGGTTCTTACCTTTGCGGCTCGCACGACTTTAGGAAGCCGGAACTTCCAAGATCGGCTACGTGTTTGCAGCATTGCCTCGGGATAGCTCCGAGGCCATGAAGCAAGCCAGTTACTTCTTTGTCTTTTTCTTGGTCGCTTTTTTGGCAGCCTTCTTAGCGGTTTTAGCAGCAGGCTTGTCCGGATCGGTGACTTCCGAAACGTCGATCTCTTCTTTGATCTTCTGGACGAAGTGAGGCGGTTTGCCTTCGGGCGAAAGCTCTTTGGCTCGTTTTTCGGCCGCTTTCCTTTGGTTGAAGTCGTACAATGCCACACGCTTCATGGCGTGGTTGAATACGCCCCAAAAGACCCGCAAGCGTACGTCTTCGGCAACTTTCTTCTTGCTTTTGCGTTTGGCTTTCTTCTTCACCGGGGCTGCGTCGTCATCTGCCGCCTTCTTTTTTGAGGCTTTTGTCGCAGCAGCCTTCTTGGTGGTCGCTTTTTTCTTCGCCGCTTTTTTGGCGGGAGCTTTCTTGGTCGTTGCTTTTTTAGTGGCGGCTTTTTTGGCCATGGTGTTCTGTCTGCCTATCGGTAATTGACCACAGGAAAAAGATTGTCCCTCTTGAGACAATCAATATAGTCCAAAACTCAACTATTGAATAGCCACTGTGACCGAAGGTCAAACGCTTCTTTGGAGGCGATCCGCTGGTGACTTCGGCCAGAATTTATCGGGGAGGCGTGCCTTTGCCTTGGCGGACGTATTGCTCTCGCAGGCTGGCATATTCTTCCGGATCCAGCTGGTCAAAGCGTTTCACAAGCGAATTATGGGCTTGGGAAGGCTTCGGCCTGTCAGTTCCGACCGCCGGCTCGCTCTCGAGATTCGCAGGTGGATCCGGCGAAACCGACCGAGCCTCATCGAGCAGCCTCTTGAGAAACGGGCGGCACCAACCACATCCGGTTCCCGCCCCATAACACTGAGACAACTGGCTGGCCACCTTTGGCTTTTCCAGACGTATAAATTTTTGTACTTTCCGCAGTGAGACGTGAAAGCACAGACAAAGTTCTTGATCAGGGGCCATGCCCATATCTTAACACCAACAGCCGATCAAACGAAATGATCGTCGCAAACGTTTGTCCGAGCCTCAGGCGCTTTCTATGCATTTGGCGGGTGGGTCCTTAATGTATTGCCGCCGTGACCTACAATGGTGAAGAAGGAAACACGACGGCAGAGAAGCGCCCCAGTTCTCCAGTGACAGGACCAGACCGTTGTCTGATGAAGAAGCAAAACTGAAATTGGCAAAGAAGTACGAACTGCTCGACCCTGACGTTCGGCTGATGCTTCAAGTCAAAGCCGGCGATGCGGGGGCGTTTGAGGCCTTGGTTGAGAAGTACCAAGCTCGGCTGGTTGGGATTCTTCGCCACATGGTATCCAACAAGGAACAGGCCGAGGATCTGGCTCAAGATGTTTTCCTGCGCGTCTATCGGGCGCGTGAGCGTTATGTTCCGATGGCCCGTTTTTCGACATGGCTCTTTACGATTACACACAATGTCGCCAGCAGCGCGCTTTTGAAACGCTCTCGCCGTAAAGAAGTCAATCTGACCAATTCCCCGTCTGGATCAATGCCAACGCGTCCGCTCGATACGATGGCCAAAGAGAAAAGCAGCCTGATGCCAACAAGGCAGGCCGATCGAGACGAGTTGTCTAGCATCATGCGGCAGGCAATTGATCAATTGGGGGATCGCCAAAGAATGGCGCTGCTGCTGTCGCGGTTTGAGGGGATGAGCTATCAGGAGATCGCCGACACGATGGAGCTCAGTCCTCAGGCGGTCAAATCCCTGTTGTCCCGTGCGCGGCTGAAACTGAAAACGATTGTTGAGCCCTATGTGAACTCTGGAATCCTCCCCGAACAACTTGCCAACAGTGGCTTGGAATCGAAGGGGGATTCTACAGGCGAATCGTCTAAAG
The DNA here is from genome assembly GCA_938036435.1 of uncultured Pirellulaceae bacterium. Lineage (GTDB taxonomy): Bacteria > Planctomycetota > Planctomycetia > Pirellulales > Pirellulaceae > Mariniblastus. Next base: position 32,075 of record CALHPU010000018.1, read on the forward strand.
GATCGGAAAGCAATGACTGATCAAAACAAACAACCAGATAGAGAACGAACGCCTCTCGAGGCCGATGCCGAGCAATTGACGGCGTACTTGGATGGTGAGTTGTCCGGAGAAGAATTGGCTGCTGTCGAACAGCGTTTGATCGATGATGAGGCGTTCCGCAGCTTGATGCAGAAATTGCAATCCAGCTGGGATATGCTCGATTCTCTGCCGCGGACGGGATCGCGCGACGCATTCGTACGGACTACCATGGAAATGGTGGCGCAAGCCGCCGACGCAGACAACGAAACTAAACGGCAACAGTGGCTGCCGAATTGGTTGGGGATGCTATTGGGGTTGGCGGTGATTCCTGCAGTCCTCGCATGGGCCAGCTACTGGATGACTCTGCAGCAAATCAAGGCTCCTCGGAAAGAATTGATCGGGAATCTGCCGTTGATTGAAAACTACGATCGCTATATGCGAGTCGATTTAGACATAGAGTTTCTTGAGAATTTGGATGAGGCTGATCTGTTTACCTCTGAAGTTATTTCTCTGTTTCCGCCGGTTGAGAATTCGGCTGATTCAAATTTGGACGCTGACGTTGGCCCGCTGCCAACGCAAGAGGTACGCGACCAACGGGCTGACAGGCTCAGGTCGATGCCGCCTCGCCAACTGGAATCGATCAAACGCAACAAAGCAGCATTGGACTCTCTTTCTGGAAGTCGTCGCAAGGAGTTGGTTGACTTCCAGCAGAAGCTGATGCAGCATCCCAAACGCGATCGCATCAATCAAACGTTGGTGGCCTACTATGACTGGCTAAAGTCTCTAGGGCAAAGTGAGCGTACGGAGTTGCTTGATACGCCCGATATTCCATCTCGCATAAAATTGATCGCCGCAAAGATCAAGCAGCAGGACTTAAAGGCATTTGGCAGGGAGGGAGCCACGAAGCTGCCGGCAGCCGACGCCGAAGCCTTATTCGCTTGGTACGACGCATTGATTAAGCAGAAAGAAAAGAAGATCCGGCGGGCCGCCGCGGTCGTTTACATCAACACTTACAAAGAAAAACGTGGAGAAAATCCACCCGCTTCGGAGCTCGAATCTTTCCGGCGAAAACCGCTCCGCCAGTTAGTGGGATTCATTTTCAAGTATGACCGCAAGACCATCAATCCCTTGATTCAGGACCAAGACATCAGTCGTCTGAAGAATCTTCTCTCCAGTGAGGCGAACTCGATTTTGGACGCTGGTTTTTCTGCTGCCGAACGAACGCGGTTGATCATCAATTGGATCGATGCGGCCAACCAATCACGGTCTAGCATTTCTCAGGAAAAGCTGCGATCGTTTTATAATGGGCTCTCCGATAGGCAACGGGACAAATTGGATAATTTGTCTCCCGCCGACTGGCGCAATGATTTGATTCGGATGTACCGCAAACGCCAACTGGATATCAACGCTGACTTCGACGAAGAACGGACCATCTTCGGTGGCAGTTAATTCGTCGTTTGTTGGGCGGCAATGCTCTAAAGTGAAGGGCTATTGAAGAAGGGTCGTTGGGGGATCCCCCAAATGGCTAATTGTGCACAAGCTACAGAGAAATACGACAAACTGAAGAAAGACTGAGAGAAAAAATGAATCAACATCGTGCTATCGGGTTCGCGTCTTTTGGCTTCACAAGGCTGATCTGTTTTGTAACCGTTGTTATTTTGGTCTGCATTGTAAACGTCGCCAACGCGGATGAGCGGCCGAACATTCTCTGGATTACCAGCGAAGACAATGGTGTTTCGTGGATCAGTTGCTACGGTGGAACCAACGCCAGCACCCCCAATATTGATCAGTTAGCCCAAGAAGGTTTTCGCTACAAGTATTGTTTTGATAACGCTGCGGTTTGCGCTCCAACGAGGTCGTGCTGGATCACGGGCATGTATGGAATCTCTAACGGCACTCAGCCAATGCGCAGCCGCAACGAAATTCCACACGACCAAATCCTCTACTATCCCGACTTGTTGAAGAAGGCCGGCTATCACACGTCCAACCCCGGCAAGACAGATTACAACATTGGTGGTCGCCCCGACGAGCAATGTTGGGACTACAGCGGCGGCAAGAAACGTGACAAGAGTATTACGCCGTTTGGCTGGCGGCGGCGGGCGCCGGGCCAACCCTTTTTTGCCGTCTTCAACATTACCGACAGTCACGAAAGTCGCGCTCACGGTGAACTCGACCAATTGAGCAAAGACCCGGCCGCAATGAAGCTGTTTTCGTATCACCCGGATCTACCGGCGATTCGTCAGAACTATGCGAAATATGCAATGGCTGTCGAGAACATGGACCGTAAAGTCAAAACGGCCATCGATGCACTCAAAGAGGACGGTTTGTACGAAGATACAATCATCATCTACAACTCGGATCACGGTGGTGTGATGCCCCGAAGTAAACGTTTTCTGTATTCGAGCGGCGTGCACTGCCCGCTGGTGATTCGCATCCCCGATAAATTCAAGCACCTCTACCCGGCAGAGCAACCGGGAATGACGGTCGATCGCATGGTCAGTTTTATTGACATGCCCAAAACGTGGCTTAGTCTCACCGGTGCCGAAATCCCTGATACGTTTCAAGGAACGATCTTTCTCGGCGACGGCGCGGAACCTACGCCCGAGTATCACCTTGGTTTTCGTGAGCGCGCCGATGGGCGGTTGGACCATGTTCGCATGATTCGCAATCAGCGTTACGCCTATCACAAGAATTACATGCCTTACGCACCAGCCGGCCAGCACTTGGCTTACTTGTGGAAATCCCAAGCAACATCATCGTGGGAGCAGCATTATCGTGATGGAAAAACAAACGATACTACCGGCCGTTTCTTTCGACCGCGCGTGTCGGAGGAGTTTTATGACAACGAATCTGATTTCGACAACGTTGAGAACCTAATCGACAAACCTGAGCATCAAGATCGCATTATGGCGATGAAGAAGGAACTGCGACGACGTCAACTGGAACTGCGCGATTCCGGGTTACTGCCAGAAAAAATGCGTGAGCGGCGTGCGGCAGCCAACGAGATCACTATCTACGAGATGGTGCGCGATGAACAACTTTATCCCTTGGAGAAGTACTTGGACTTTTCTGATCTTGCCCTTTCGCGAGAAGCTGACAACCTAGATTCATTCCGCAAGAACATGACCAATGAAGACGCAGGGATGCGTTGGTGGGCGGTGACAGGATTACATCTGCTCGAAGACAAAGCCGTCGCCGCAGCGGCTGAATTGGAAACAGCGCTTACCGATCAAGCTGAAGAGGTTCGCATCATGGCCGCATGGACGCTGGTGAAACTTGATCTGTCACCCGATGCGACCAAAAATGCGCTGGGCTGTTTGGACGATCTTCTGTTTGCCCCGCAAACGGAGGCCTCCAATACGCGGATGTTGCATAACGTCTTGGATTGGATGGGTGAGCCGGCTCTACCGCTAGTGAAAAAGTACATCGAAAGCGGCGGGGAGCGTCAGGGGCGGTATGGTATCGGTATTCTCGGACGTATCGCAGAACTGAACCAATGGTGATAGTCAGCCATGTTCGTCAACTCGCAAAGTCACCGTGAGAGAGACCGCAAAGGGCGGCCGAAAATGAGGTTTGTGCCACAAAACCCAATTCGAACGTTGGAAAACTTTCCTGTGAAGTACCCGCGCTGTAGAATAGAGCATCAGTTGCCGAGAAAATGACGATAAGCTTACAAACCAGAAACGCGATTCTGGGAGACCGATCGATCGGACAATACTCTTTGCTTTTCGGTCAATCGGCATACCACCGGGCGGGAACAGTCAATGGCCTCACGAACAACATCTGAAGTCCCAGTCAAACGTAAGTCTAAGGTTGAGACTTACGTCAACCGGCAGTTGGATCGGACCAGAAGACAGGTTAAATCAACCGATCTAATCACGCGCTTGATCATTGGCGCGCTGTTAGTTTTGGCGATGTTGCAAATATTTGCTATCGTCGATGCGTGGATTTGGTCGTTCAACCCAACCGCGCGATGGATCTGTTTTCTTTCGTTAGTCGGTGCCGTTGTCGCGTATGGAGTGCTGGCTGTTGCTCCTCTTTTTCTCCGCAAGATCCATCCGGACTACGCTGCGAAAATGATCGAGGACGAAAGGCCGTCTTTTAAAAACAGTTTGCTGAACTATGTTTCTTTACGAAAGCAGCCAAAGCGCACCCATACGGCCATCATGGACGCCGTTTCAAAACAAGCGGCTCTTGACCTACAAACGGTTCCCAGCGACGCCGCCGTAGACCAATCAAGTATTATTAAATCAGGCCTGTTCCTGTTGGGGCTGATTGGGTTCGCAGTGATTTACTGGTTGGTCTCTCCGAAAGACCCGCTCCAATCGTTTTCGCGCGTGCTGATGCCGTCGGTCAAACAGTCGGCTCCTTCGGTCGTCCAAGTCTTGGACGTTTCGCCGGGCGACCAAGAGATTTTCTTTGGAGATTCGGTTGAAGTGGCTGCTACGATTAAAGGCAGTTTTAGTCCTGAAGATGTCAAACTGGTTTACTCGACGACCGACGGACAATTGGTCGATCAAGAGATCTCTATGCAGGCCGAAAGCGAGGCCAACCGTCGGTTTACTGCTACGCTCGCACCGGGACAAGGCGGCATCCAACAATCGTTAGTGTATCGAATCGTCGCGCGCGATGGTCGGTCGCCGGAATACGATATCGTGGTCAAGCCGAACCCCTCGATCAGCATTGATGTGCTGACCATTACGCCGCCGGTCTATACCGGTTTGCCCGTAGAGACCTCTGGAGGTCAAGAGAGCATCGAGGCCCCAGAGGGCAGTACCGTGCGAGTGGAGGCTATGGCAAACATGCCGATCAAGCTTGCCTATATGGAACTGTTGAAACGGAACGCGGGCGACCAAACAGGCGATGATTTTCGGATCGTCGAAACGGTCAAGATGCTGGTCGAAAGCGACAATCCCCAACGTGCTGCGGGTGATTTTTTAGCGGTACTCAACAGTGACCGAACGGACTCCAAAGCGTCCCACTACAGACTGAAATTTCTTAGTACGACTGACGACCGGAACGAGCATGCCAATATTTCTCCGATTCGCGTGATCGCGGATCTGGCACCGGAAATCGATGTGCTTAACCCCGTGGAGAATCGATCGAAGCTTCCTGCTAACGAAACAATGCTGATCGAGGCCCGCGCGTTCGATATCGACTACGGGATTAGTTCGATCGATTTGAACATGGACAGCGAGGGCTCAAGCGTGTTCCCGTCCAAGTCACTGCAATTGACGTCGGAGCAAGGTAAACAGCGTGTGCGGGGCAGGTTCTTGTTCAAACCCGTGGATCACTTCTTACAGCCCGGGGATATTGTTGTCTTCGCGCTGACTGCTAACGACAATCGGGTGAGTCATCTCAGTGGGATGCTTGATCCGAATTCAGTTCAGTCCCGCCAGTATCAAGTTGAAATCGTTGAGGCGGTAGAAAATCCTAAAACGCCACCAGAGCAGCAAGAACAGAAGGAAGATCAACCTCAAGACGGTGATCAGCAAGAGTCCTCAGATGACCAAGAACAGTCAGGCGACGGCGCGAAACAAGACGGGGACAGCGGCGACCAGCAAGACCCTGAAGGCGGTCAGTTGGAAGACGGCGAATCATCCGAGCAAAAGGAATCTGAATCAGGTTCTTCTGCCGATCCGTCGGAAAAAGGTGAGTCATCCGAATCCTCCGGTGGCGAATCCTCCGGTGGCGAATCCTCTGGTGGCGAATCAACTGAAAATGGTGATGCTGAAGACGGTGGCGAATCTGCTGACGGTAGCCAAGGCAGTGAGAGCGGCGAAAGTGAGCCCAGTGAAAGCGGTTCGGGCGATGGACAAAAACAATCCGGTAGCCAATCACAAGGTAACGATGGTGATCCATCTGAATCAGGATCTTCAGAGTCCGGTGGTAGTAGCTCGCGCGGCGGCGACCAACAACCGGAAAACGGTGGCGATTCCGATCAACAAGATGGCGATTCCGATCAACAAGGTGCCGGTGGAAATGGCCAGCAACAGGATGCTGATGGACGAAAGCCGCTTGGAGAAGATGCGACCGACGGCGACAGGATGTCACGACTGGAAGAGATGATCAAAGAAGAGCAATCACAAAACGGAGAGAATCAGGGTGGCAACGGTCAGCCTTCCGATGATTCCGATACTGCCCAACAGAAAACGGGATCCGGCACAGACCCGGAGCAGAATGATCCGCGCGAGAGCCAAGGTACGGGTTCGACGCAGGATGAGAATGCCAAAACAGCCGAGAAGGGCGCAGAGAAAAACGCGCAGAGCGGGGAAAACGAATCTAGTAGCTCACAAGGAAGTCAGGACGGCACTGCCAAGGGTTCTTCGGGAAGTCAAACGGGAGAACAGTCTTCTGAAGGTGCCAGTTCGGAGGATTCTAATAGAGGACAGAGCAACGAAACGGGTGGCAACGAAGCTGGCGATTCGAAAACCGAATCTGCAAGTGAGAACGCGCAAGACGGCGGTGGCCAAGCTGGAAAGTCAGAGGAGGGTGGTGCAAAGCCCTCGGACACTCCGGGAGAAAGCGGTGGTGACCAGCAGCCTCAAGAAGGGGGAGGTCAACCCGGTGAGTCAAGTGAAGGCGAAGGTCAGGGCGAAGGTCAGGGCGAAGGTCAGGGCGAAGGTCAGGGGCAGGGCGAAGGTCAGGGGCAGGGTGAAGGTCAGGGAGAAGGTCAGGGGCAGGGAGAAGGAGACTCGACCCAGCCAAGTGAAAATGGAGGTGGCGCGGGCAGTGGCGGCGGTGGACGGCAGCACAACATGATCAAGGAAGAAGAGAATCTTGAGCATTCCCGTAAGGCAACTGACATGGTGCTGAAGCGTCTTGAAGAAGAACGCTACGATCCTGATCCAGAGCTGCTCGAAGAGATGAATTGGTCGAAAGAAGAGCTCAATCAGTTCTTGGATCGATGGAATCAGATGAAGCAAGAAGCTCAAGCGGGCGTTAACCCCGATGCCAAACGTCGCTACCAACAAGCGATCAAAAGCTTGGGGCTATCGCCCGATTCGCAGCAGCGGAAAGTCAACGGCATAAGTGACGAGAAGACGGGGTTCGAAACTGACAGCGCTGTCAATCGACCGCCGCCGAAAGTCGCCCCAGCCTTCAAGGCGTACCTGCGCGACCGCAACCGAGCGGTTCAGGAGTGACTGATCCCAGATAGCCCTCCGTTTCCTCATGGGGCACGTTCGGCTACAATCGCAACTAGTATCGCAGTGTGCGACTCAACAGCGCCCCGATTTGTAGTGAGTCTTTTGTTTTGGATAGCAGTTTGAAGACCAACGTTCTAGAAAAATTTGCTCGCACAAAAATCGTCGCGACCATCGGTCCGGCCAGCAATTCGCCTGAAGTACTCAAAGAACTGATTTTGGCTGGTGCCGATGTCTTTCGCTTGAACATGGCCCATGGCTCGCGGAAGGATCACGAAGACGCAATCAACAACATCCGGATGGTAGCCGATGAGCTGGAGATCCCGATCGGGATCTTGGTCGATTTGGCCGGACCAAAAATTCGACTGGGCCAGCTCTTTGAGGATCCGCTGCAGCTGTCCAATGGTGATGTGGTCAAATTTGTACGCGGTACTGAATCAAAATCTGCCGACGAATTGACCTGTTTGTTCGAACCTATGATCGATGAAGTCTCCGTCGGTGACGAGGTTGTTCTTGCTGATGGACTTGCCCGTCTGGTAGTTACCGAAAAACAGAACGACATGCTCACTTGTGTCGTTGGAGATGGCGGCACTATTCGCTCGCGGCAAGGAGTTAATCTTCCAGCAACAAAATTGAGCATCCCTGCCTTGGGAGAAGTTGATAAACAGAAAGCCATCTGGGCGGCTAAATGGGACGTCGATTTCGTCAGCCTTAGCTTTGTCTCCCGCGCTGAAGAGATCAATGAACTCAAAAGTCTGCTGGCCAGTCACAATAGCAAAGCACTCGCGATCGCCAAAATTGAGAAAGCTGAAGCACTTAATCAACTGGATTCAATCGTTAAAGCGTCTAACGGGATCATGGTTGCTCGTGGCGATCTGGGTGTCGAGATCCCCATCGAAAAAACACCTGCCGCTCAGAAAAAGATCATTCGTTGTTGCCAAAAATATCGTAAGCCCGTGATCGTCGCTACGCAGATGTTGGAGAGTATGCACAACTCGAAACAGCCCACACGCGCTGAAGTCACTGACGTTGCCAATGCTATTCTCGATGGCGCTGACGCATGTATGCTCTCCGGAGAGACGGCCATCGGCATCTACCCGTCCGTTGCGGTTACGATGATGAATCGTATTGCCTTGGAAACTGAACAAACGTTTGATAAACAAGAATCAGTCGTGACGGCTCAAGGCTTGGAGACCAAATGGGATGCCTTCGACGCCGTTGTTTTTGGCTCGGCACAGATCGCCAAACGCGTTGATGCGGGGTTGGTCGTGATTGCCAACACGTCCACCAAGGGGGCGCTGTTCAAGTCCAAGCAACGTGACTTCATACCGACGCTTGCTGTGACCGATGACCCAAAATCCTACCGAGAAATGAGCCTTTATTGGGGAGTCATTCCTTCGTTTTCAGATAAGTCGCTTCACGATATCCGTATTCGAACTTACGTCGATGCTTGGGCGAAGCGCTACACGGTGCTTGAGTCGGGTACGCCAATGGTGATTATTACCGATATCGAGGTTCTCTCTGGCGTCCACAACTCCGTGTTGTTGTCGCATCTTTCTTAAATGGTTTTGGTGTGGCGGATTTTGCCAACAGTTTTTCCACACCTCTCTTGCCGGCTTTCTGCCGGGCTATCGTTACAAACAGCCCTTTTTAGGCTGATAGCGGATTATTGCTTGCATTGTGCCGATCTGCTGAGAAAGTATACACAAGTACATCGGTGAATTTATTTGCACCTTTTTGGGCTGCGGTCATATTGGATGACCAAAGGTGTCCTTGTCATTGGTGAAAACGTCTCAATGTGCTGCTTTAAGGAGCATTGCTTAAAAGCGCTTTGTTCAAAAGCGCTTCGTTTCGTTGGCGTACTGGGATGTGCTCGATGAATAAACCTTCTGCTCAACTTCAAAATCTGCAAACGCTGCGCGCCCAAGTCAGTGCGATTGAAAACCAACGGACTGTCGGTGATGGCGGCATGGTTTCTGGCGGCGCTGCGGTCATTGATCGGATTCTGCCTGCCGGCGGCTACCGCAAAGGCGTTTTAGTTGACTGGATCGCACCGACGGGGTGTGCCGCAGATTTCCTGTCGATGCGGGTGGCAAAAGAAGCGGCAAGCAGTGGTGGCGCGATTGTCATCATCGATCCGAACCGTCAATTCTTTCCCGTTGCTGCGGCGGCCATGGGGTTGCCGATGGAGCAATTGATTGTGTTGCAAAGTTCTTCCTCGCCAGATGCGGGATCCATCGACCAAGATTTGCTCTGGGCGATCGATCAGTCGTTGCGTTGTCCGGCGGTGGCAGCCGTGTGGGGGCCATTGCCGAACGTCGACGATCGCTGGTCAAGGCGTTTTCAACTGTCGGCCGAATCGAGTGGCTGTTTGGGGTTGTTCGTCAGGCCTCTTTCGGTGGCACGTCAGCCTTCGTGGGCCGAAGTGCAGTGGATGGTCAGCCCCGCTGCAAGAGGGGCCGCAGCGGATCCCAATCTGTTTTTTACGCGTTTGCAAATGGTGCGCTGCCGAGGCAGCCATACCGGCCAGTCGGTTTTACTGTCAATCAATACGGTCACGGGGAGCGTCCGCAAGGCGCGTAGCGAGTATGAGTATCGACGATCAGGCAAGTCCAACCGTACCGTTGCCAATGGGGGACGCGCATCGATTTCAAGCAGAGGTGCACAAGTCCAATCCTGCCAAGGCATCCAATCCAAAGCGCATTCTGTGTCTGTGGCTGCCAGAGTGGCCGATACAGCGGCTGATCGTCGCCGAGCCTGAACTGCGTCAGCAGTGCGTCGTGTTGTTCCGCACCGATTCGCGCAAGGGAAAACTTGTCGCTTCGGCCAGTCCGCTTGCGCGGCGGTTGGGTATCCGCCGCGATATGCCAATGGCCGAAGCAAAAGCGCTGCTCCGGCATAGATCAAAACAATCTGAGGAGCAGACGCCATTTTTCTTACGTGAGCACGATCCAGTCGCGGATCGAGAGGCGATCGAGCAATTGGCGTGGACGTTAGAAAAATTTTCGCCCGTTGTTGGGCTGGAGCAAAACTTCTCCCAAATCGACAACCGCAAGAAAGCTAAGGCGAATCCAATGTTTGGGCCGTCGAGTCTGTTGATGGATGTTACTGGATTGGGGCATCTGTTTGGTGGATTGGAATCATTGGCCAAGCAGTTACAGACGTTTTGCGGGCAATTGGGGTATTTGGCCAGCGTCGCCATTGCTGATACGACGGGTCTGGCATGGGGGGCGGCTCATTTTTGCTCTGATCATGGCGGATATCCGGTGATCGTGCCGGCATGCGATCAAGAGGTGATGGAGGCGCTGCCGGTGTTGGCGTTAAGGTTGTCGGCTGAGTCGACAGAAATTCTGCTGAAATTGGGGATCGAAACAATTGGTCAGCTACTACAGATCCAGCGCGTCCAACTTAGCGCGCGGCTGGGCAGCCATTTGTTGAAACGACTTGATCAAATGTCGGGAAGAATCGACGAACCGATTGTCGCTTGCCAACGAGATGCTGAATTTCTGGCCGAAGAAATTCTCGATTATCCGACTAGTGACCGGGAGACGATCGAGGTGGTCGTGTCACGTTTGGTGGATCGGCTGTCTAAAGAGATGAAAACGCAACAATTGGGAGGGCTACAGTGGGTCGTGCGGTTGGTGGAGCAAAAGATTGGAGCAACGGTACGGCCGCCAGTGGAGCTGCGGTTGAATTTGTTTCAGCCTACAGCAGACAAAAGCCACGTGATGCCGCTGGTGGCGATGCAGTTAGAGCAAGCGCTGTTGCCGGGAAAAATATCTCGGCGGATAAAGGCTGGCCCAAATTTTAAAAGGAGTAAGCGCCAGGCGAAATATGGCCGCCGCGCGGGGATTGAAGTGCAGCGTATTGCGGTCGAGGTTGTCACATGTGTGCGCGTGGTGGCTAGGCAGCGTCAGTTGTTTGATGAAACGTCGGGGCTCAATAAGCAAGCGTTAGCAGCGCTGATTAATCGCTTGAGTAGCCGATTGGGTGTGGCGAATGTTGTCTCTCCGACACTGCGAAAAGGAGCGCAGCCGGAATGCTCATATCGCTTGAAGCCTTTGGTAGATCCCGCGGCCGTTAAGAAGCACTTACAAAAAGTGGTCGCGCCGCGTCGGCAGTTGCCACCTTCGTTTTCGCATGTGTTGAGCAGACCGCTGAAGTTGATCCAGCCTCCGGTGCCGGTAGCGGTAACTCGACGCGTAAGGGTGGCGACCGATCAAAAGGACACGGCCTTTTTGGAACCGGCCAGTATTTCGGTCAGCAGTCATGTCAACCGAACGGTGCAGGCGATTGGGCAGTCGTGGGGGCCGGAGCGCATTGAAACGGGTTGGTGGCAGGGCAAGATGGTCCGGCGGGATTACTGGCGTGTTTTGACAGATCAGGGGAGGCTGCTTTGGGTTTTTTACGACCTGAAGACGCAGCAGTGGTATCTGCATGGTGAATTTTGAGTACTGAGTACTGGGTACTGGGTACTGGGTACTGGGTACACACCGCACACCGCACACCGCACACCGAAAACCGAAAACCGAAAACCGAAAACTTGTACGCCGAACTTCACTCAAAAACAAACTTCTCCTTTCTCACCGGCGCCTCCCACGCCGACGAACTGGTCGATGCTGCCGTTAAGCTTGGTTATTCCGCGCTGGCGGTGACGGATGAAAATTCGCTGGCGGGAGTGGTGCGCGCTTTTGGAGCGGCGCGTGAAACGAAACTGAAACTGATCATCGGTGCCGAAATACTACTCGGCGACGCCCCACCGCTGGTGATGTGGGCAACCGATCGGCAATCTTATGGGAATCTGTCCAAACTGATTACCGTCGGACGACGACGGGCTCCCAAAGGCGAGTGCTGGTTAGAGCTAAAGGACGTTGCTCAATTCCACGCCGGATTGATCGCCGGTGTGATTCCTCAATTTACCGGTGACGCCAATCGTATCGGCAATATTGCTGGTGACGTCAATCATTCTAGCCATCACTGGTACTGTGGTCGGTCGAAATCGTGGTACGCCGAAACAAACAACCGATCGCGACAAATTGAGCAGATGAATCGCGTGCGAGAAATTTTCCAAGACCGAACCTACCTAATGGCAGCGCTATATCAGGGATGCGATGATGCGTGGCGCATTCGTCAGCTCCAACAACTGTCGCGCAAGACAAATTTACTCTCGGTCGCCAGCGGAGATGTGCTTTATCATCACGCCGCGCGTATGCCGCTGCACGACGCGCTGACGGCGGTCAAATACAAAACCACCATCGCAGGTTGCAGTGACAAACTGATCCCTAATGCCCAGCGTCATCTGCAAACGCTCACCCAACGACAGGCCAGTTTTGCTGCACTGCCAGGGGCGATCGAAAGAACGCTGGAAATCGCCGATCGGTGCGGTTTTTGCATGAGCCAGTTACGGTACGAATATCCTGAGGGGCTTAGCCCACCGGGAAAAACGCAGACCGCGTATCTGCGAGAACTGACTGAACAGGGAGTTCGTAAGCGTTATCCCGAAGGCGTTCCGCCGGCAGTGTCGAGGCAGATAAACCATGAGCTGGAGTTGATTGAGGAACTGGAGTACGAGGCCTACTTCTTGACGGTGTGGGATCTGGTGCGGTTTGCACGCAGTCGATCCATCCTTTGTCAGGGCAGGGGGTCGGCCGCTAATTCGACCGTCTGTTACTGTTTGGGGATCACGTCAGTCGATCCGACGTCAACCGATTTGTTGTTTGAACGGTTTATCAGTCGCGAGCGCAATGAGGTTCCCGATATCGACGTAGATTTTGAACACGAACGGCGCGAGGAGGTGCTGCAGTATCTGTATGAAAAATACGGTCGTGATCGAGCGGGGTTGGCAGCAACGGTAGTCACCTATCGGTCGCGCAGTGCAATTCGTGATATGGGCAAAGCATTGGGGCTGTCGCTGGATCGAGTGGATGTGCTGACCAAACAGGTCGAGCACTACAGCGACGAGCATAAGCTGGCCACACGGATGCCGGAGGCTGGTTTGGATCCTGATTCCGATTTAGGCAAGCGGTTGATTTTACTGACAGACCAGCTCGTTGGATTTCCACGGCATCTGTCTCAGCATGTTGGCGGTATGGTGATGACGCGTGGAAAATTGGATGAACTTGTGCCGATTGAAAACGCGGCAATGGAAAATCGAACGGTGATACAGTGGGACAAAAACGATTTGGAGGAACTGGGGCTGCTGAAGGTCGATTGTTTGTGCTTGGGGATGCTGACGGCTATTCGTAAGTGTTTTTCAATGATTCAAGACCATTGGGGGCGGTCTCTGACGCTGGCCAGTACTCCGCAGGGAGATCCTGAGGTCTACGACATGATCTGCGAAGCTGACACGGTGGGCGTTTTTCAAATTGAGAGCCGCGCTCAAATGTCGATGCTGCCACGTCTGCGTCCGCGCTGTTGGTACGATTTGGTGATTGAAGTTTCACTGGTCCGACCGGGACCAATTCAAGGTGACATGGTTCATCCGTATTTGCGCAGAAGAAATGGGGTCGAGCCTACCGTGTATCCCAATGAAGCCATCAAGAAAGTTTTAGAACGCACATTGGGCGTACCCATTTTTCAGGAACAGGCAATGAAACTGGCGGTGGTCGCGGCTGGATTCACACCCGGCGAGGCCGATCAGTTGCGCCGAGCGATGGGGGCTTGGCGAAAGACGGGGGTGATTGAAAAATTTCAAGCGAAGCTAAAGGCCGGCATGAAAGAGCGCGGGCTTAGCGAAAAATTCGCTGACCAAGTTTTCCGACAGATTGCCGGGTTCGGAGCTTACGGGTTTCCAGAATCGCATGCGGCCAGTTTTGCCCTATTGGTTTATGTGTCGTGCTATCTGAAGCACTACTATCCCGAGGCGTTTTGTGCGGCGCTGATTAACAGCCAGCCGATGGGATTCTATCAACCGGCGCAGCTAGTCGCCGATGCACGTAAGCACGGTGTCTCCGTGTTACCGGTGGACGTCAACCACAGTGATTGGGATTGTACACTCGAAACAGCAGACGATTCCCAAGAACAACCCGCACGACGGAAGCTACGACTGGGTTTGCGGATGATCAATGCAATGCGCTCAGATCACGCAGATCTAATCGTCCAAAGTCGCGCTGACTGCCCGTTTCACAGCGTTGCCGATTTCGCGCGTCGAACGAGAATCGGGAGGTCTGTGATTAAGCAGCTGAGCGATGCAGATGCTTTTGGATCGGTGGATCAGGATCGCCGAGAGGCGCTTTGGCAAGCGTTGGGGCAAGAGAAAATGGCACTGGAACAACCGTTGTTTGGAGACCTCGAAACTGAAGACGACGATACGTTTGCTTTGCCGCGGCTAACACTCGAACAACAGGTCGTCGAAGATTATGCAACCGTCGGATTGTCATTGAAGGCTCATCCGATGTCATTCCACCGCCAGCAGTTGCAGTCACAACAGGTGACCTGCTGTGGAGATTTGGCCAATAGCGAAAATGACTCGCAAGTTTCTATTGCGGGTCTGGTGATCATGCGACAACGTCCGTCGACCGCCAAAGGCATCACGTTTGTGACGCTTGAGGATGAGACAGGCGTGGCGAATTTGGTAATTAAACCACCTGTTTGGGAGAAGTACTATCGAATCGCGCGACAGGCACCGGCTTGGGTCGCTAGTGGGAAACTAGAAATGCGCGACAACGTGGTCCACTTGATCGTCAACCGAATCGAGGATCTGGGCGATACAAAGGGGCTTCAAACAAAGTCACGCAATTTTCATTAGGACTGTCAGCATAGAGACTCGTTTCATGAGCAATGGTTCATCTGACCTACTTCGGAACGACGACATCGATGTATACCATCCGATGGTCAGTTGCCTTTACCCAGTCTGATTCCGGATCATCTGGCTCCGGCCAAAAAACGGCTTGCGATTTGATATCCAACGTTTTTGACGGCAAGCAATAGTCGATTCTTAAATTCCCAACCGTGCGGTCGCTGAAGTCGGATGTGTCGGTGGCGGGGTCTCCTTTTTGTTCGCTGTTTTTACGGCCCTGCAACGCAGCGAACGCCGGTCCCCCTTTACTTATTGGGGCAACGGATGAATTGATGGCGGGATGATCGAGAAGTTGTTTGATTGCAGATTCGTGGCTGTCCCCGTCGACAGGATCGGCGTTCAAATCGCCCGCGATAACAAAATGCTTTCCTGCCTCGAGCCCGCCGCGTTTCCCGTTGTCATCGTAGAGGTACTGCGCTTTGCCACCGACATAGTCGGCCAACATTCGAATTTCATCGTGGTTACGTTTTCCGTTTTTGTCTTCGGGCCCGTCAAAGGTTGGCGGGGTAGGGTGGGTGACAATAAAGTGTATTACCGCCCCTCCGACATTTACCGGAACATCCCAGTGGCTTTTGGAGGACAATCGGAATACCTCCATGACTGGGGCGTGGTAATAGGGTTGATTGGTCTCGGGATTAATCGGGACAAGGGCATCTGGCATGTCTTTCCAGAGGAATTTCTGGAACGTGCGCGCCTGTTGTTCAAGCACAGGATATTTTGAAAGGACCGCCATGCCATACTGGCCGGGGAATTTTCCGTATCCGTAGGCATCTTCGCCAGATTTTGTGACGCCGTCGTGGTTCATGTCTAAACCAGAATCAATGCCCGTGTTGACCGGTCGGATAAATGAATGCGGGTAAGTGATTGGTTTCAAATCATCATGGGCCTTCTCTAGAAAATGCTTCTGGAACGACTGCACGCTTTCGCCACTTTCGTCGTAGTCGAATTCATTTAGTAAAATGATATCGGGGCGCACGCGCTGAATGATCTTGGCAATGCGTTGGAAGTTCTTGCCTTTGCCGGTGGCAAGACGCTCTTTCAACATGCCCGCGCGGTCGCGATTAAATGAAATGTTGAAGGTCGCGATCCTGACCGTTTTGTCTTCAACTGAACCTGTCTCGCCGGCTACGGAATCTTGAACAGCCAACAACTTGGCTGGACTGATTATTCCCAGCACTAAACCAAGAAACATCAAACAAACGTGAGGCCAGAGAAGGGAAATCATGGGCATATCCAAAGTCCTAAGTGTGTTTTGACAGGATAGTCTGACAGGCCGACCAATAACTTCGACCAAAGAGATTGAGGTGATTCAACAGATGATAAAGTTGGTAAATCTCAACGCGCTGAGATGTGGCATCGTCTCGGGGAATGACATCATGATAAGCTTCGTAGAAGGACGAATCAAATCCGCCAAAGAGTGTCGTTATGCCAAACTCACATTCATGGTGGCCGAAATAGACTGCGGGGTCAAATATTACGGGGTTTTGATTTGCATCGCAAAAAAAATTCCCACTCCAAAGGTCGCCATGCAGCAAGGCTGGCAACTTCCGGTCTGAGGCAAGTAAGCCGGGAAGTTTCTCGATTAGGTGATCCAATTCCTTTCGCTGTGCGGTTTCAATTAGTCCTTGTTTGAGGGCAAGGTCGCCTTGAAAGGCCAGACGAAATTCAGCAAAGAACTCGGGCCAATGGTTTGTCCAATGATTCACTTGGTCAGTTGCCCCTATGAAATTATTTTGCGAGAAACCGAATTGGTTGATCGAATCGTTGGCGAGGTGAAGCCGCGCGAGTTGATGACCGAAACGTGGCCAGAATTCTGTTTGAGGCGAGGAGGATTGAATCCACTCCAAGACCAAGACGCTGGTTGAGTCGTCGGTTTGTTGGGCGACGACAGCGGGAACAGCAATCGTATTTGTCGATCGTAACGCCTCTAGACCTGATGCTTCAGCGCGAAGACCGTCGCCTTGTCCTTTGCTCACTTTCACAAAAAAGTTTGTTTTATCATCAAGTGTCAATTGAAATGCTTCGGCGATGCAGCCACCCGAGACACGTTTTATTACGCCGATGGATCGCTCCGCACCGAGATGACTTTGAATAATGCTTTGGATCAAATCAAGTGAATCTCCTTGCGAGCCACCAACGACAGTCATTGATGATTTTCCTGTGTAAGGTAATTGAACAGGGGTTCGACCGATGCTTGAATCATATCCAGCACTGTCTCGAATCCTTGGGCCCCTCCATAATAAGGGTCAGGCACATCCAACGGCCACGAATCGTCTAGGAAGTCGCTGAGCAGTTTTACTTCGGCCGTCGGATCAGGGGTAATCTCAAGAATGTCGCTGAAATTTTGTCGGTCCATGGCGATGACTAGATCGAATGTTTCGAGATCTTCGGGAGTGATCTTGCGACTGCGGCTGCGGAAAGCATAGCCGCGTTTCTCACCGGCTGCTCGCATTCGAGAATCGGCTGGGTTGCCGGAGTGATAGCCGATCGTACCTGCAGAGTCGACGTGCACGTCTTGTTGGTGACCGTGTTCCTGCAAGAAGTGCTGCATGACAGCCTCTCCGGTGGGAGAGCGACAGATGTTTCCAAGGCAGACAAAGAGAATAGACTTACGAGACATTGGCCTGAAGAAACCTTGATAGGATCCATGTCACTAGAAACGTGGCCGCTCTCAAACGAGAGCTGTTAAAGTTTCAGTCTAACAAGGGCCCCCATTTCGTTGAAAGGGGGCGAATTTTTAGGCACAAGCAGTTTGGCAAAAGCAGTTAGGCAAAAATGCAAAAGTCATTAGCCGGTCTGTGTTCAAGATAGCCGGCTATTTGGCACCTAGTTTGAGCCTAGGCACGAAGGTGTTCGAAAGCTAGTTGATAGCGTTAGTGATCGAACCCGTGTTGTTTCCCCAGACCGCTTGGGTTGTGGAGCCGAACAAGGAGATGCTTGCGATAGCTGCCACGATAATCAGCCCCAGCATTACTGCGTATTCAACTGCGGTTGGTCCCGATTCATCCTTCATGAATCGGATTACTTTGTTTTTCAATTTAAACATGGTTTTTTGGGTTGGTAGGGAAAAGGAAGAGCAACGGATCTCGCGGAAAAATCGTTTCGGACCAGTCGCCGGTTATCGAAATTTAGGTCATGAATCCTTCGTTCTTCGGATAAATCTTCAAAAAACCCATAGTTTAGCTTTGAACCAGTCCAGTAGGCCTAGCTGCCGAACCAGCCTCCTTTCTTTGCGTGTTGGTTAAGTTGCAATTTGCTTTGAATTTCCTCTTTCAGATGTGCGACAACCGAGTCCTTGTCCGTTTCAGCCAGAATATCCGACACAACCGATTTTGCTGATTGCCCTCCCCAAGCGCCACCCTGTTCGAAGTAGCGCTTGGCAGCCTCGCCGATAATGTAAGACGTGAAACCTGCAGCAGCACCTTGCGGGATGACTGTTAGCGGTACACCAAATCCAAGAGTCACCGCTTTAAACAGGCTGGCACCGTAGTTGGTTAACTCCCCCAAAGCATAGATCCCGCCAGCAGCACCAATCGTTCGGGCCAAACCGCGTGCTTGACCCATTGAGAAATTCAAACCATATACCTTTGAAAGTGTGATGATCATTAGCGCGTCGATCGTTAGGCCTCCTACGATATCAACAACAGGCACCGGATTGAGCGCGACCACAAGTGCTTTTGTCGCCGCCATCGTCCAGACAATCGAATCAGCTTGCCGGTTCCTCATCTCGACACGCAGAGATGCAACTCTGTCACTTTTGTCTGCTGCGTAGAGTGCTGCATTAAGTGCAATCAGCCCGAGCCCCTCTTTTTCGAGCGTCTCGAGGATCAACGATTTCAACTCTGCCACATCGGGTTCTGGTTTGCGCCATTCGGTCTTCTCTTTTCCATTGGGTTGTTCGATGACGTACTCAATCTCTCTTGGATCTGCACAAGTCAGCACGAAGTGGTCAGGCGGAATGATCCCGTCCAATCGTGACTTGAGTACTTCAATAAGCTTTGTTCTTTGTTCAGCAGGATAGAGATCGATTTTGTTGAACACTAAAATCAGCGGTTTTTGAACGGCCGCCAGTTCGACCAAAGCCGCGAATTCCGTATCGTTTAAATCAGAATCGGTTACAAACAAGATCAGATCCGATTGTCGCGCGGTCGTTTCAGCGAGATCTGCTCTATCGGCACCATCTACTTCGTTGATACCCGGAGTGTCAATGATGATCACTTCGGATTTTTCGAAACCGGGGATAACATGCCCCGAACCATCCCAGTTAGTTCCCCAGATTTGTTTCGTCCATCCACCCTGAACATCGACTTCAGCCACCGCGCGACCGATCAGTGCATTGATCATGGCGGATTTTCCGGTGCTGATCTCGCCAAAGATCGCGATCTCGACACGTCCGCTAGTAACCTTGTCGTACATCTTCGTGAGATCAGCGATGTCTGACTTCAGCCGTTCACGTTCAGAATCCGGGCATCCGTTTAGTTGCGCGAGTGTTGCCGAAACAGAATCGACGGCTTCAAGATAGTTTGGGTCTTGAGCAGACCCTTGGTTGGATTGCTTATTCATTCAATCTATGTCAGTTAGCGTCAGATAGTTTTTCCCGCGCGGACTGCACCAATTTCCGCAGTTCGTCGACTTTAGTGACCTGCTCCCAGTGGCGACGTGCAAGGCCTGCCATGCCACCTTCAGGCTGCTGCATTTCATTTTTGAAAAACTCGATAAAGACCGAGCCAATCCACTTGGTGATTAATGCTTGGACCGCACCTTGAAGCGCGCCGCCGGCGATTTGTCCGGCGAATGGAATAGTCTTCACCAGAGACGAAGTCACCGCCGCTAAAGCGACTGTCGCGCCCTGCGCCCCGATTACACCGATTAAGTTTTTTCCCATTTCACCCAACCATTTGGACGCCGTCTGAAGGTCAACGTTTTGCTGATAGACATCGGCAAGATCAACAATCATCTTGGTGGAAATGGCGGCTCCGGCCAACAGGTCCACCACAGGGAAGGGGCTAACAGCGGCGATTCCACCGGCACCCCACATGTATCCATCCACAATCGCCCAAGCCTTTTTGTCGATCGATTGCTGCACTTGATCACGCGCCTTTTCGACTAGACCGCGAGATTGCAGCAGCACGTTGGCCATCAGCATATCTTTGCCATCACGTTTGACGACTTCGATCATCCTATTGGCCAAAGGCCCAATGTCGGGTTCAATCACGACGGTCTCTTCGGATGTTGTTCCGTCTGCCAAAACACGTCGCCGAATGCGCTCTCCGGGCTGAGCTTGTATGACGACAATGTCTTCTTTTTTGATGAAGTCCTTGGTTTGGCGATTGATTTGTCCAGTAAGTTTGTCGCGATCCTCTTGGCTGTACCAGTCTGATTTGTTCAAGCAGATCAGCACTCTTTTCTCCATTTGCCCGAGTTGTTCCAGCAGCTCATGCTCGCTCTCTCGCAGCGGTCCATCGACGACAACCAGCACCATGTCAGCGTCCTTGGCCGATTCGGCTGCGATTGCCACGTGATCGGCACCGTCTACTTCGCCAATGCCGGGCGTATCGACCAAAGTGACTTTGTCTGCACCAGACCAAGGAATTTCGTTGCGTGTGATCGTTGTGCCACCTCGAACGTCGGTGGTGAAAGTTTGCCGTCCGCTCAGTAGATTCAGCACGGAGGATTTGCCAGAACTGATCGTGCCAAAGGCGACGATCTCCAGAGTCTGTTGCTCGCGTTTGTACTCGATGTCACGAATTAGCGGAGCCAGATGTTGGTCGATTTCGGCATCGCCTGCCGTTCCTTTGAGGCTCTCGATTTGAGAGAGGTTTTCTTGAATCTCATGTTCTTTTTGACTGGACGAAAGCTCGCTTGGGTTTCGGTTGCGGCGTTCACGCCTCAAGCGTTTCGCCCGCGAGGCGCCGAATAACTTCCAAAGCGTCCAACCGGCACTGCCAAGCAACAGCAGCAGTCCTAAACCAACCACGCAAAGATAGAGGATTCCCCATATTTGCCCCAACGCTGCAACCGTAGCGTAGGTGGAAATAATCAGGTGAGGCAGGTAAATCAGGGCGAGGCCAATGCAGGCGGCAGAAAAGACGAGCAGCAGCCCAGAAAAAGTACGGCCAATCTTCATAGTGTGTGTCCGGAAAAGCGACTGTAGGTCAGCCGAATTGTAAGGTGATTCAATCAAATACCTGAGTGAGGTAGTCGCGCTGCGATAGTAATGTTAGCAGTCCCGTAGAGAAACTGCATCACCAGAGTGGGCCACAAAAATGCTCAGAATGAGCCGATTTGCAAAAAAAGCCCTGACACAGGATGAGCGTCAGGGCCATAAAAAGCCTTCCCCTGCCGTTGACGGCAAAGAAATTTGGAAGTGGCGGAGGTATTCGAAAAATGGAAGTGGTTCGAAAGCGAAATCGGAAGTGGGATGGAAGTGGGATATGTGGAAGTGGGCCATACAAAAGCGCCCCAATTATTTCTGCAAGCAATCAGGATTCCTGAACTAGGGCTTCACCTCGGAATTGGCACGGTCGGGATTGGTTTCGAAATTCATCTGTTTCATATTTTGCTTTGTGCGGATCTCATCGATCGAATTTTGGAACAAACGTAATCTGTGCTCAACCACGCGTTGAACGTTATCCTCAAGGTTGAACAGTTGTTGGTTAATCTTGCCAAGTCTTTTTTTCACTGCCAGACGGTCGTACTCTAGAATTGACTTGCGGACGACTATCATTTCCTCAACCAGTGGCTTGAGGCGCTGCTTAAGTTGAGCATCATTTTCTTTCTTGGCGTATTTAGCAATTGTGATCTCAATTTGAGTCTTCACTTTCCACTGTGCGACGGCGAGTTCAAATTTCCCGGGATGCTTTTGTTTGAGTTCGTTGAGGTGAATGATGTCCCGCTCAATCCGCTTGATGGCATTTCGAGATCTTCTCGGTCCCTTTTGCTCCGACTTAAGGATCGATTTGCGAAGTTCGGGAAAGTGTTGCTCGAGAAAGTCTAGGACGACGAGACGTCGAATGCGGTGGGCTTCCGCTTTTCGTTCCTCTTTTGACTGGGCATCAGAGAGCTGTTTTGATTTCGGGTTAACTTGTGTTGAATTCGAGTCGACATTCACGCGCGGAATCGTCGAGCTCGTGTTTTCGGCTGGCGAATTTTGCGTAACGGGATTGCCCGTGGCTTGGGCAGTATTAAGTCCGACGGTCGCCGTCAAAACGAACGCGCATAAACCACACGCCGCCACAACGCCCAGTGCTAAGTCGAGTTTTAGACTTGCAATTCGCATTAAAGATCCATTCCTGAATCTCGATTGAGTGATTTCGAATTCAACAGCGCATCGTCTTGCTGGCCATCGAACACTTCGGAGTAAAAAGAGATCAGCATGGAATCCACATTGAGATTTCCATCTTCGTTCACGTCAACCAGAGCCTCGTTTTCTTGGTTATCAACCAGTTCAACTTGATCTCCGTCAATCTCGTCGAAACTGTCGATCCAATCGTCTGCAGAAAAATCTGAATCGGAGGAATGATGGTGGCGATGGTTGACAACGGTGTTTTTATCGCTGTCTTGGACTAATCCATAACCAATAGCAGCCATCACCAAAATGGCCGCTGCCATTAGCAGCAACCGCGAGAGCGTCGGTGATCGATCCGACGTTGAATTTCTTGTACCAGCACGCTCCAACAGCGCCGGTTCGTTTGCCGATTCTGTTTGGAGTTGATAGGTTTGGTGGATGCCACAACTTAGTTCGACCACTGAAGCCAATGCCTCTTGAGCTTCCAGATCTGTCGAAAGTTGGCTTTCGAAATCATCGCGCTCTCTGGCTGTCAGTTCGTCGCCCACATAGCAAAACGCCAACCACTGCAAGTGATCCTGCTCATTCACTTCGGAACTTCCCTCGCCATCGCCGAACGCGCCCGGTGAAGGAACGTTCTGCTCAGTTTCGTGATTTGTTTCTTCAGGCTTCATCTTCTAGTGCGATCTTTAATTTCTTAAGACTTGAGTGCATCCGGGCTAGAACGGTTCCTAACGGGATATCTAATTGTTCGGCGATTTCTCGAAACTTGAGTCCCTCATAAATGCGCTTGCGAACCACCTCCTGCTGAACGGCAGAAAGTTGATCGATCGCTTTTTTGATTTCTTGCTGTTTCTCATCGCCGAGCATTCGATCAACGGGTTGGTTCGGCTCCACATGGGAAAGTACCTGCCAAGCAAATTTCTCGGTATGTTTTCGCTTTACTCCATCTTTACGCTTGATCAGCATCGCTTCATTGTAGGCCACCCGAAACAACCAGCCTTTCAATGCTGATTTTTCGACAATTGTGTCGCCCTTTTCGAGCAATTTGACGAAAGTAGCCTGCAATGCATCGTTAGCTTCGGCACCGTTTTTTAGAATCCCGATAAGGAAATTCTCCAGAGGTTTGGCAAACTGCTCAAACGCCTGACCGGTATCGACTGAAAATCCTATACTGCCCGACACCCCCGCCTGACCCCGAAGATCGGGATCAGGTGATTCGGGAGATGGGTTTTTGGAAGTGGAAGTCAAAGCAATACCAAGGACTGGCGTGAGGATGCGCGATTTCAGGTAATTATTGTCTGATGAAGAAAAGAATTCCCAAACACCTTAGTTGCGATAAATAGCGGGCTTTCTTCGCTCTAAAATAAGGCAGCTGTTGGAATTCCTCTCATTTTCTAATGTTTCAGGCTGTTTGGGTGCTTTGGGGTCAGGCTTGCGAGAACCCAAACTAGCAGTCATCATGAATCAATCGCCGCAAATTTTGGAGAACTTTGGATTGCTTATTGGCCCCGTTTTCACTCGTGAAGCCGCCGTTGTGCCGCGGCGAAAGAGGCATTTTGTAACTCGCGGTGTATATACGCTGTCATTGCTACTGCTGACGTTTACGGCTTGGCTGGTCCTGACCGGCACTCAACGAATCCTCAACATTGGCGACATGGCACGTTTTGGAGCAGCGTTGTTCCAGATTCTAGCGCCACTTCAGTTAGCACTGTTGCTGTTTTTAGCCGCTATCCAATCTGCCAGCAACGTGGCGATCGAAAAGGATCGTGAAACGCTAATCTTGCTGTTGATGAGCCGACTTTCCAACAGCGAACTGGTGCTGGGGAAACTGTTCGCCAGCCTGCTAGATATTGGCGTAATGCTGGCAGCCAGTCTACCGATTTTCATGCTGATTGTGCTTTTCGGCGGGACCTCGTTTTTGCAAGTTGGATGGTCCTTTGCGGTGACTGCTGCAACCATTGTGGTCGCCGGAAGCTTGGGGGCCACGCTCGCATTCTGGCGTGAGAAAACCTTTCAAGCCCTTGCCTTGGTGGCACTGGCAATCGTTTTTTGGATAGGTTTGTTTGAGGGGCTCGCGCTTCTGCCGATTGAAATTTTTGGTGTGCAAAGTCGCCAGATGGCTGCCATCGCTAGTCCTTTTCGCGCAATACTTGCCGCCAGTCATCCAACAGTTATCGAAACGTGGCCGACCGATGTCGTCCCGTTTTTAATCGCCGCTTCATTGATCTCGATAGCGCTTTGTGGTTTGAGCATTCTTCGGGTTCGAAGGTGGAATCCCAGTCGCGATGTGCGACCGGGCCAAGCTCCGTCTGACGATTCGAGTGTCGCCGGCGACGTGGACATGTTCACCGGAAAAGTAATCGGTATCCAAGACGAAGCTACATCAGAAATTGCTGCTGACAGCCCCGCCAAAGGCGCGGTCATTAAATCGCTGACCGGTAAAGAAGCCGTTTCTCACGGAGAGCAATTTCGCTCGGGGCACGTTGATGACCGCTCACGCAGTACCAGCAAGAAAAGTCGCCGGGTCTGGGACAATCCAGTGCTGTGGCGTGAGGTCTGCACATGGGCGTACGGGAAAAAAATCTTGTTCATCCGAGCGGCCTATTGGCTATTGGCCGCGTTCGTTTTTGCTGCGATCTATTCCCTTACCCTTTCAGGATTTTCAGTTGGCCAATCCACCTCGGGAGTCAGCATACCGTTGGTTGCCAAACCGATCGCTCCATTTTTGTTCGTAAGCCTCGTGATGGTCAACGCGCTTGCGGTGACTGCAATTACGACCGAACGTGACGGCAGGGCGCTTGATCTACTGATGGTGACCGATTTGTCTCCCAAAGAGTTCTTGTTCGGGAAATTGATTGGCGTGATGGCCATCGCCGGAGACATGATTTTGCTGCCGCTGGCAATGATCGCCTACCTTTGCTGGGTGGGAGCGATCAGTGTTGAGAACAGCGTCTATCTGTCGCTGGGTTTCGTGGCGATCAACGTGTTCGTGATCGTATTGGGAATTCACTGCGGGATGTCATACAACTTCAGTCGCCAAGCGATTGGCGTGAGTCTGGGGACGGTGTTCTTTCTGTTTCTGGGCGTCGTCACCAGCATGGTGATGATGGTTTCTTTCACGGGAAGTGTTGAGGCGCAGTTTGGTCCGTTTCTGGCGTGCTTGGTCGGCGGCGCGATTGGTCTGTACGTTGCTTTGGGCTGGCACACGCCCTCGTCCGCATTAGCACTGGCGTCGGCAGCGCTTCCTCTGGCAATGTTTTACTCCATTACCAGTTTGCTGCTGGGTGGATATCTTGAGGCCTTCATTGTTCTCACCGGCGTCTATAGCTTCGCCACCGTTGCGATCGCGTTACCTCGCCTAAGCGAGTTTTTGGTTTCCACTCGTCGAGCCAAAACGGCAGAAAATGAATGAGCTGGCCGCATTGACACCGTGGCTGGTCGCGATGGTCGTACTGATGGCCTTCTCAGGTTTCTTCTCGGCCAGTGAGGCGGCACTGTTTTATCTGCGCCCGCAGCAATTACGTGGCATGGAAGGTGGTTCGGCCGCCGAACGCGCGGCCACTGAATTGCTCAAGCAACCCGATCGATTATTGTCGGCGATTCTGTTTTGGAATTTACTGATTAACGTCGTCTACTTTTCAATCAGTTCCATTTGTTCCATCCGCATCGAGCGAATTGGGATGCTGGGACAAACCGGAGCGATCGTTTTCGCCGTTGCGTCTCTGTTGGCGATCATCTTTTTCAGTGAGATGCTACCCAAAAGCATGGCCGTGCTTAAACCTCGATCGGTTGCCAAATTGTTGAGCGTACCGCTGGCGATTGCCGTCAGATTGGTCGACCCACTGATGCCGATGCTACAGTCGGTCTATATCGTCTCACGCAGAATCATCTGGCCGGGATTCAAAGAGGAAGCTTGGCTGGAATTGGAGGATGTTCAGCGCGTGATTGCTCACTCTGGTAGTGACCCTGCATTGATCAAGCAAGAGCAATCGGTTCTGCAGAACATTGTGGATATGTCCGATATTCGAGTCGATGAATTCATGCGACCGCGTACACAGTTCGTCACCTATTGTCCGCCAGTCACGCTAGAAGATCTGCAACACTTGCCCCCCAGCGGCTACATCCTCGTGACCGAGCCCGACAGTGCGGAAATTGCCAAAGCGATTCGGTTGGACAATCAATTTGACCTGCCGGAAACGAGTGTTGATCGGCATGCTCAACCTGTGCTGTATCTGCCTTGGTGTTCGACAGCAGCAGATGCGTTTGAGAAAATGTCCCACCGCCAACGTGAGGTGACGGTCGTGGTTAACGAGTTTGGTGACACCATTGGTATTCTGACCATCGAAGATGTGCTCGACGCGGTGTTCAGCAAGTATCCAAGTCGCAGCAAACGATTGCTCGAAGGGGATCCGGTTCAGCAAATAGAAGATAACGTTTGGCATGTTGCGGGCATGGTCAATCTTCGTCGGCTTGAAAAAACTCTCGATGTTGAGTTGCCTGAAACCTCCTGTGTCACCCTTGGAGGTGTTGTTCACGAAGCGCTTCAGAAACTTGCCGAGCCCGACGACCACTGCCGCTGGGGCGCTCTTGCGATCAAAGTCTTGGAGACCGAAGGACGCGCAAACTTGCTGCTAGAGGTGCGCGTGGGCAGCGAAGAGGAGGACGACGAATGATCTTGTTCTCTCTGATCCTGTTGATCGTGGGTGTGTTGCTTAGTGCTTTCTTTAGCGGCTCAGAAACTGGATTCTACCGAGCCAACCGGGTTCGGTTGGTGGTGCAGAACCTCGAAGGGGATCGGGTCGCGCGGCGGTTGTTGTGGTTGGTGAACAATCCCGGATGGTTTGTTGCGACCAGCCTCGTTGGCAACAACGTGGCGAATTATGTAACGAGCCTGTCCATTGTGTTGTTGACCAATCAGGTTTCTGACTCGAGCCTTGCGGAAATGTTGGCGCCGATCTTGATGGCACCGTTGTTGTTTGTATACGGTGAACTGTTGCCGAAGAATCTCTTTTTTCAAGCGCCCAATTTTTTGATACGCTTGGCGGCCCCCTTGTTTTTGTTCTTTGCGATTGTGTTTGCACCCGCTTCGGCCGTGCTGTGGGGGATGAGTCAATTGTTGGGAAGATTGCTGGGGCAGGCTCCCGAGAAGGTGCGTCTAACGTTGGCTCGCAAGGAACTCCAGCAGGTTCTCGATGACGGAATGGAAGCCGGTATTATTCATCCCAGTCAGAGAATGCTGGGACAGAATTTTTCGCTAGTGGCCTCGAAGCCCGTCGGTGACTTTTGCACTCCAGCGAACAAAGTCGTGTCGTTGCCGCAATCTGCAACTTCAGAAGAGATACGCAAGCTGGCCGCACGAAGAGCGTTGCCTGACATTGTCATATACAGGTCGGCCCGACACGAGCCAATCGGATATGTTCGAGCGGTAGAGTTGTTGATCCAGCAGAA
The DNA here is from genome assembly GCA_938036435.1 of uncultured Pirellulaceae bacterium. Classification (GTDB taxonomy): domain Bacteria; phylum Planctomycetota; class Planctomycetia; order Pirellulales; family Pirellulaceae; genus Mariniblastus. Next base: position 59,775 of record CALHPU010000018.1, read on the forward strand.
CCAGAATGCTGAGGGTGGGGGGGCAAAAAAGCAATCACCTGAGCGGCTGCTGCACGAGTTGCCTGTTGTCAGCGCCAGTGATCCTTTCGGCGAAACGCTTATTCGGATGCAAACCAATCACGAAACGATTCTCAAAGTGGTCGATCAGAAAAACGTGATGGTTGGAACGCTATCGATCGATCAGCTGACCGATCCACTGCTCAAGGGACCGCTGTTGTCACTGCGGCGGTAGGCTACTGGGGAGTCTTGCTGTAGCCCAAAGATTTGATGATCGACAATAGCTCTTCGTAAGAAGCGTATCGTCTCCGATGGACTAATTTGTATTGGTCGATCGCCCGACCCAATTCAGCCGCATCGGCAGATAGACTGTCGTGACTATCGGAGAATTGGCGGCGTTCGAGTCCGGGATTCTTTCTCCCAACTTCGGCGCTTCGGCGATCGGCAAATTGAATTGGAGCCTTATCGCTGGCCGGTTGTCCACCGTTCTCGGTAGTCGTGTCGGGTTGGGCGCCGGAAGAAAATTCAGAACTCATTTTTCTGACCAATGGTGTTTTACAAACTTGCTGACAAGACTGGTAAATTCCAGTACGCTCCACAGCTTTTCTTCATCATCGACACAGTGCACACCTGTCAGAGAGTTGGCTTCAAAAATTTACATTTGACAGCTTTGAACGATTAAAACGGCGTCTGTAGCGACCACTGCCTGTCATGCCTTGCGGGTTATGCTGTTTGTCGAGGTCAGTCCACCATCGGAGGATTGGAGTTTGCGATCGCGGCAGTTACAATGAATTGCGACTAAAGAATAAAGCAACTTGATCTGAACAGCATTGGAATTCACCTATGGCCGCAGCCCGCAAAACGAAAAAGACAGCCGCGTCCAAATCGAGTCGTAGAAAACCATCGACCAAACGGAAAAAAGCCTCTGGGCCAGTCAAAGCGGCCAAGCCGGCAGCCCAAAAAAAGAAAACGATCGCGGACAAAAAATCTAAACCGACAACCGGTCGAAACAGCGTCGATTCGATTCTCGTAAGGTTTGAGAAGCAACGCACCGAGCAGCAATCTAAACTTTCGACCGTGCGAAAAAAGATCGCTCAACTGGAAGCGAAAACAAAGGCTTTTCAAGCTGAGATCGTTTCCTTAAAAGCGGCCGAATCGAATGCCGAAACAACTCTCGGAAAACTAGATTCTCAACGAGATCAGGCCGTGCGAGATTTATTGAAAAAACTGGGTGTAAGTTTGGTAGGTGAAACGGATAGTCAATCTTCTCGTCGGCCGGAGGCGGTTGAAGCGAAACCACCATTGGACACCGTCTTCCGTTGCTCCACAAACTCAAATGGAAACTCGCCGGCGGCGGAGCTTTCTCCCAATTCGTCCAGTGATGAGTTGCTTGACGACGATCTATTGGATGACGATCACAACTAGGATCGGCTACTGCTCTGACGACGGGTAAGCCAACCGCTGTTGAATGTTTCTGAGCATGCGTTGCTCCAACGAGATATCACGTCCCAGTGGAATCCAAGTACGCGCGTTGCCTTGAGAGAAATTATCTGGCCTGTCGACGTCTAGCGCGTTGTCCGAACGCAGTGCGTTGCCTCCCAGTGGTGAGCCGAGAGGTCGGTCGTTGTCTTCCAGTTCTTTGAAGACTTTTACGTCGATAGCATAGCTGTCGCCGGTGGGAATCACTCGGATTTTTGAGGTTCGACGGATCGTTTGCAACGTTGAGTGAACCTTCTGGTACCCGCGCGTGGAGTCATGGTGCCAAGGTTCTAAAAGAGTTGAGCCCATGCGTGGCCATGTCTCGATCCAGCCCTCGGACATTACGCCGTCAACCATCCGAATGCGTTCCTCGCGTTTGACTCGGAAGTAGTCGTCAACTTCGTCGCTGATCTCATCCATCACGAACCAGCGGTCGATCATTGGGACGATCAAGGGATTGGCTGTGGTTAGCGCCGGTGGCTGAGGTCCTTGATTCTCTAGCGTTCTAATTGCGCGGCAACCTAGCGATCCGCTTACGACAAACCACAGCAGCAACGGGACCGCCAGAAGGGTCGCCAAACGGTTCGAGAAAATTTCTCTGCCGCGAATCGTGTATTGTTTGTGTGCCGAACTGATGGCCTTGCTCCCGAGTTTTGGTCAGCTGGAGTTTGAAGACATCCGAGCCACAGGACAAGGCCTACCGTGCTAGCACGTGAGGCTTTACCGCTTCGCCGAATAGAGAGAGCCAAAGGTCTGTTGGGTAGAGAGCATGTCGACCATGTTGTCCGAGTTGGAACTACCAGAAACGCCACCATGGTCTCTGCACTACCGGTCGCTGCAGAGCAACTGGCCTGTCATTCAAAACATCACAAACTGCAGATTCGCCTATAACTGAGATGCGTTTTAGAATTGCGGGGTCATTGCCACGGTAATGGATGCATTGAAGTTCAGCGCATTGGATTACGCGCAGCATGTCGTCAAGCTCATCGGTGTTGGACGGTTGTTTTGAAACGTAGCAATGAGCGTAGCCGTCAGGCTCCTGAGCGTATGTGAACAACTCTGGCGCTTCGGCACGAGGAACGTCGCAGCAAGTGCAGCAGTCCTTCTTGACGTAGAAGTCTCCATCGACGTTTTCAGGATACGCTTCAGGCATTTGATAGACCTGCGTTGGTCAAAGGAAGGTTTTTTACGACACCGTCGCATTCGAAACGAAGGAGGATTGAGTTAGATTTGATTGTATTATAGTGGCGACGCCGGCACCACATCGAAGGGGTGCCCACAGGGCCTCTGCATAAATACCATGTTATGTGCCCCGGCCCACTGGAGTTGATTCATGAATTTGAATTTGCCGAACGATGTCAATGATTTTGTGAAGGGCCTCGTTTCCCAGGGAAGATTCAATTCCGAGGAAGATGCCATCGCTGAAGGTATTAAGTTGCTGATGGGGTGCGAGCAGTTACGCAAACGAAGGTGTCGGTTTGGCTTGTTTGAGGGAACGATGCAATTCTGAGGGCTTTTGAATTTGGCTAGATCCGGCATGAGCTACTTGCCCGCCGATTGAAGGTGGTACATGATCGACTAGCCTAATGTTGTAAACTTGATCGTCGCAACCGCCTGTTCATCGCCGGAAATAGCGCACAAAAAAAGCGTCTCTTGCGAGACGCTCGTTGCCTGTATCTGAATAGAGGGGCTGGCGAAAACTCGCCAGCGGAAACAGATTGGTTCAGTTTAGTTATCCGAATCCAGCAAATCGGCGAAGTCGATCTTCTCTTGCTGAGCTGCTTGGCGAAGCTTGATTAAGGCTCGAGCCTCGATCTGACGAATACGCTCTTTGGTCACTCCCAATTGCTCGCCAACTTCCTTGAGCGTCTGAGGCTCTTGGTTGTAGTCGAGACCGAAGCGGCTGATGATGATCTTTTGCTCGCGGTCGTCTAAGTTGTCCAAAATCTGGCTGACCTGACGTTCGCGAAGTTGCTGAGCCGATTCGAGCATACGCTGGTCGGTTCGTTGGTCCTCTTTGGACAAGAACAACTCTTCGGAGGTTGGTCGGAAGCGATCCTTTTGGCGAAATTCGCCGGGAATGGTCCGGGCAAAGTTCTTCATGATCGCCCAGCTGGCGTAAGTGCTGAATTTGTTGCCACGCGAGTAGTCGAATTTTTCAACCGCACGAATCAGCGACATGTTTCCGTCGCTGACCAGTTGGAAGAAGTCCTCGCTGGCCATCACGTGGCGTTTGGCGATCGAAACAACCAGCCTTAAGTTGGCCTGCACGATTTGGTTTTTGACTTTCACCGCTTGATCGTAAAGCGCTTGGATCTTATCCATGTCGGCCGCACGTGCTCGCGAGGTTTCCATGTTGTCACGCAGTTTACTTGCCTGATACTTCAAGAAGTTATACTTGCGAAACAGGTATTGTTCTTGTCCGCGATCCAACAAAGCCACTTCGTACAGAGAAGCCAAATAGCGCGGCAATCCAGCAGGAGCCTTCGTTTTGCGACGCGCTTTCTCTGGTTCGGGCATTGGAGCATGAACGATTTTTTTCTCGGCCGACTTTCGGCGAAATTCATCGTTGTCCATGAAATCTAGCGGCAGATCCATGATCAGTTGCGCCCGTACCTCATTGACAATACGGTAGATCGTCGTCTTCGTTCGGCAGTAGCGAGAAGCGATCGCTTCGGCAGATTTTCCAGCAACGAATTCGGCGTAGATGCGTTCCTTCATCTCTAGGTTCAGCGGACCAGTTTGGTCTGGGAACACGGCGATCTGAGAATTGTCAGCATCGAATTGCTTGATGGTGTATCGAATCGTTTCTACGCTGCGATTCATACTCTTGGCGATTCGACGGGTCACCTCGGCTGGGCAACCACCGGCACGCGAAAGGCGACGAGCGCGATCGATGATCTCGATTCTGTCTTCGTTGGTCAGCTGGCTGAAACGCTCGCCACGTTGAACCTTTTCGCGATTGGTTTTGGAAAACTGATCGACGCTTGTATGAAGGAAACCAACACGTTTGCGGCCACCGTCGAAGATAAACTTGCGACTGACCAAGCCTTGTTGACGCCAACGAGAAATGGTTTTTGTGGACACGTTAAAGCGCCTGCTAAGTTCGTCCACGGTGAAGACCGGTTGTCCAAATTCTTCTGCTTTAAGGTTTGCTGAATCAGAAAGATCTTCAATGAACGCGTGAAGGTCATTCCGCAAATCTCCACCGTCGATCATCACGATCGGGCCGGGATCCATGCGGAATCCGGTGATTCGGAAGCAGACAAACTCAAAGTTATACGTCTTGTCGACCTGAATCTCTCGTAGCAACTGCTCTGCATTGTCGATCTGTTGAATCTTCTTCTCGCGGGGCGCAAACCGAACCTGTTGATCACGCAGTGCGCTAATGGATTCACATTTGTATTGGGTATGCATTGGGTCCTACCTCTCTGTTCATCTGGGCATCGCGGAACTGCCTGTTCTTTGACGCTTGAGAACGAACATTATTTCGAATCTCCTTGATCCTTCTGATTCAAATCACGGCCCTCTTTAGCTCGCTCTATTGAATTAGTACGCTGGCCCCGAACTTAGGTTCGCGGCGGCATGGAATCTGGATTCTGTCCTTATTTAAACCTACCCCTTTAAACTGCATTTAGCTGAACTGAAATGCGAATAACCACTGCATTGCACCTCATTGAACAAACGTCAGTTTCGCGGGTAACTATACCAAGTGTCCAGCAATTACCGTTCCAATCGTGCCAAACGTCCTCCGATTTCTCCATTTACTCGGTTTTTTTCCCATGTTTTCCTTGCGAAGGGCAAATTGTCGGTTTCGCAAAAGTGGGCCTGGGGGATCATCTTTCGGGACGTCTGTCTCAAAATGATACAATCTTGATTCCAATTTCGTAGCGGATTAGGTCAGGAGTTGATTGGGCATCGCGGACCAGTTTTCTCGATAGCCGTACTTGCTTGTTTCAATCCGGCAAGAAATCAGCGCATGGTCATGGGGAAGCCCTGCGCCGCCGAGTGACGATCACTTCTGACTGCTTGCAATGTGCATGCAAGCACAAGTCGCTCTGAGGCGCGTTTGGCCCAAGTTTCGTTAGAAGAATGACGAAGCTAACTCTATCTATCTCTCAGGTGCCGAGCTGCGCTGAACCCATCACAAGATTTTGGATTCAAAATGAAGACCGTTTTTGATCGCGATTACTCGTTCTTTACCATGTTCAAACTGGCCGTCGTGTTGGTGCTGTCTGTGCCCTGTGCCTCAGGCTATGCTGCTGGGAAGATCGATATCAAGATCGCTGAGAATCGAGGGCTTCAACAGAAAATCGACGCGCGTTACGAGCACGAGGGAATTGTAACTGTTGACAATGCGGGCCAGTCCGAGGCCGCAGAGAAGCTCAAGATGAAAACGGTGGCTGACCTCGTCTTTCATCAACGATTGACCGGCACCGCCAAGGACCCGCAAGCAATCCGATATTATGATTCTTCTTACGGCAATTTCAACATTCACAAGGGCAAGAGCAAGGCGTCACTCGAAGACAACAATCGATTGATCGTGGCCCGGCTGAAGTCTGTGCCCGGTCAACGAATCCAGATGGCTTCGGTGCAAGATCTTCTCAACCAATCAGAACTTAACCTGATCAAGAATCCGTGCGATCCACTCACGTTCGCGGGGTTGCTCTCAAGGAAGTCAGTCGCTCCCGGAGACAAATGGGAAGCTAATAAAAACGCATTGGCCAATTTTTTGGCTGTCGACAGGATCCTGTTTACCGACGCCAAAATGATGCTCAAGACGGCTACCCGAGCCACGGCAAGAATCTATTTGCTTGGACAAGTTGATGCAACGGTAGACGATGCTGGAACGAGTATGAAAGTCAGCGCTGTTTTTGATATCGATCGTAAGAGCAGCCAAGTTAAACAAGTCCGGTTGAGCATTAGTGAAAATCGTCAGGCCGGTCAGGTGGCACCGGGCTTTGAGGGGAAATCGCGGGTGAACATTGAGCTTCGCGGGGACGATAGTTGCAAACACTTGGAGACGGCCAATCTAAAAAGGCTCACTCAAGCACGGCGTATCAAGCAGCGTCTTCAGTGGCAGTCCGATGCCGGAAAGTTCGCGCTTGAGTACGATCCGCGTTGGAAGATGATCGCATCAGAAAACCAAGCTGCGATACTTCGTTACGTTGATGACGGTGATTTGATGGCTCAGTGTAATGTTGTGCAACTACCGTCTCGGCCGGCAAGCAAGCCGCTAACACTCGAGAGCTATCGCAAAGAGATCGAGACGATCATTCGTCCCGACAAGTCGGCCAAATTGATCGGGTCAACAAAAATTAAAACGACTCAAGGGCTCGATGCTTTTCGCGTCTCGGTCAAGGGAGTCGAAAAAGGCGTGCCCGTCAAATGGATTTACTACCATGTTGCTGCAGAAGATGGCCGCCGATTGACGTTTATTTTCACGCTTGAGCAGGAAATCGCAGACGTGTTCCAACCCTCAGATCAACGCATGGTCAACGGATTGAGCTTCTTCGTGAAGGACGCACAGCCGGCCGCGAAAATCGCGAAGAAGCCCGGAACCTCGACGAGGCGCCGCGCTAAGGCGAATCCGGCTGCCGCGCTACGCTAGATGTCCTAACCGAGAGATTTCTTGGTGTAAAAGCCAATTGGGCACTTGAGGGCATGATCGAAGATCGGTTAATCTTTCGAGTTTCACACCACGCACCTGACTTGTTCGAAGTCAGCGTGCCCCCCAAAGCGAAAGACGACATGCTCGATCTCTACGACAAAATTCAACAGTCCATCCAGTTCATCCAAAGTAAATGGGATGTCCGTCCCCACGCGGGGATCATTCTGGGAACGGGTTTGGGGCCACTGGTTGACCAAATCGATGTGGCCGTCGCGATCGATTACGAGGACATTCCCAATTTTCCTGTGTCCACTGCACCCTCTCACAAGGGCCGTTTGGTCTGCGGAACGTTGGCGGGAAAACCGATTGTTGCAATGCAGGGACGCCTGCACATGTACGAAGGATATCCGCTAAAAGAAATCACGCTGCCGGTCCGGATCATGAAAGCGCTGGGAGCGGAGCTGTTGATGGTTTCCAATGCCTGCGGAGGATTGAATCCTAATTTCCAGTGTGGCGACATTATGTTGATCGATGATCAAATCAACTTGATGGGAGACAACCCGCTGATCGGGATCAACGACGATCGGCTTGGCGTGCGGTTCCCGGACATGTCTCAACCCTTCTGCGGCAAATTGATTGATCGGGCGTTGAGCATCGCGCGCGGCGCTGATATCGTGGCCCACAAAGGTGTCTTTGTTGCTGTTTGCGGTCCTAACCTTGAGACGCGTGCTGAGTATCGTTTTCTGCGCACGATTGGTGCCGATGTGGTGGGCATGTCAACGGTACCCGAAGTTATCGTGGCCGTCCACGAACAGATGCGCGTGATAGGATTCTCAGTGATTACTGATATGTGTCTTCCCGACGCTCTCGAAGAGGCTAACGAGAACGAAATTATCGAGATCGCCAAAACTGCCGAACCGAAGCTGACCAAATTGATTACTGGCATCCTTGAACAGGAATCGTAATCCGCTGATGGGAAATTTGAAAACGCAGACAGCCGAAGCGCACCGGTTCTTGGGTAGCCAATGGGATTCATCCCCAACGATTGGCATTATCTTGGGAACCGGCTCTGGCGAAATTGCCGACAGCATCTCTGCCGACGTCAAAATTCCTTACTCTGACGTACCTCATTTTCCGACCAGCACTGCCATCGGCCATAAGGGGCAGTTTGTTTGTGGCCAGCTCGCGGGCGCAAAGGTGATTGCGATGCAGGGGCGTTTTCATCTGTATGAGGGATACGACGTCGATTCTGCCACCTTGCCAGTACACGTGATGGCGGCCATGGGGGTCCGTCAATTGTTTATCAGCAACGCGGCCGGGGGAGTCAATCCGAATTGGCAGGTCGGCGATGTGATGATGATCAATAGCCACATCGATTTTATGTATCGATCTACTGTTGCCATGGGCCAGTGCAACACAGCAGGACGTCCACGCCGACGCAGCGATCAGTACGACACGGAATTAATCCAGCGAGCATTTCGACATGCGCGAGCGGCAAATTTTCCGCTGTACCAAGGCGTCTATGCTTCGATGTTGGGGCCCAATTATGAAACGCGTGCAGAATATCGCTATCTGAAAAAGATCGGTGCCGACGCAGTGGGCATGTCGACCGTCCCGGAAGTCGCGGTAGCGGCCAGCTACGGTTTGAAAGTGATGGCGATGTCGATCATCACCAACGTTGCCAAACCGGACGTACTGGAAGAGACTTCTGGCGAGGAAGTTGTGGATGCTGGGCTGGTCGCTGCTTCGAAGTTGAAATCGATTGTCGAAGATACGATTAAGCGGTCATAAACACCGCAGTGATCACAGTCCGTCGAATAACCTTCAATATCTAGAACGGGCGCCAATGCTCGATTGCCGGCATGAGTGTTTCGTGACCGCGGCTGTCCTTGAGAGCCAGCACAATGTCGGCCGAAATAGAGATCCGTGGCTGGTCGGTCATGTTGGGCGCGGTCGAATGCAACGTCTTGGATGGAAAGATCAGGATCTCGTCTTCAACCGTTTCCACGTACTTGCGGTTGATCGTCCGGTCATTTGTGGCTGTAAGAATCCCCAAGCCTTCTTTGGTAGACGTGAATAGCTCAGGGGCAAGTTCGTTGGGGTGTTCGGCCACGCTAAAGTAAATCCCGCCGCCATCGGCCGGTTTCTGTAAGTAATAGGCGAAACTTAGATGCGACTGCACGTGTGCGTGTTCGAAGATACGTTGTCCGGCGCGGCTGACGGTGGCCCACGAGCGCTGAAAGTACAACTGAAGTCGATCGGCATCGAGGCCAAGTTCATTCAGGTAGCGACGCACTGAGACACCGATAACATCGAACAGCGGTTCAAAAGCGTCCTCCTGAAACAGAAACTCGTGCCCGGCGGTATCACCGAGCCACGCCGATTCTTGGTCGGCAGCTGCGGGCGTACGCGCTTCATTGTCTAGAATGATACTCGAGAGTGATTTTCGCAGCTCAGGATCGATGCCCAGCGATTCTCGATAGACACTCAAACTAAACAGATCGATGAATTTGCCCATCACAGATGTTTACCTATCACGGATGTTTACCTATCACGGATGATTGCCTATCACGGATGATTGCCTATCACGGATGATTGCCTATCACGGATTGCTCACCAAAGCTTTTGGATCACTCATCGTCTGCCACGTCGAATAGTGCATCGACATAGGTTTGCACGTCGAAGGGAGCAAAATCCTCTGGCGTTTCACCCAAGCCAACGAATTTTACCGGCAACCCGAACTCCTCTCGGATAGGAATCGCGACGCCACCCTTGGCTGAACCATCCAGTTTTGCCAGTACGATTCCAGTACAGCTGGCTGCTTCGGAAAATCCACGCGCTTGCGAGATAGCATTTTGACCGGCTGTGGAATCCAGTACCAGCAGTACTTCGTGAGGTGCCTCTGGGACGACCTTTTTCATGACACGGCCAATGCGCCCCAATTCTTCCATCAGGTTGGATTGAGTTTGAAGTCGTCCGGCAGTGTCAACGATACAGATGTCGGCATTCGTTTTGACGGCCGTATCAACCGCTTTGTAGGCGACGCTGGCCGGATCGCTACCTTGCCTACCGGTAACGATTTCTGCGCCCATGCGTTGGGACCAAACGGTCAATTGTTCCACCGCGGCCGCGCGAAATGTGTCGCCGGCTCCCAGTACAACCGACTTGCCTTGTTTCTTAAAAAGGTTGACCAGTTTGGCAATTGAGGTGGTTTTGCCGGCTCCGTTGACACCTACGACCATGATCACCGTGGGACCCTCGGTTGCCATGATGATGTCGGCCGCTTCCTGTTTCATAATTTCAGTGATTGTTTCCTTGGCCGTTTCAATCACTTCTGCCATTTTTACGACACGCGCCCGATACTTTTTGGCAATCGAATCACGGATCTTGCCAGCGGGGCCGTTTCCCATATCGGTTTTGATCAGATGTGCAAACAGTTCTTCTAAAAACTGGTCATCGACCAGTCGCCCTTCTTCTTTGACCAGATCGCGGATGTCCGTATTAAGGACGCGCACTGTTTTTTTGAGCGCCTGTTTAATGCCACCGAAAAAGCCCGTCTTCTTTGGTTTGTCACCTTCGGTTTGGTTGTTGTCAGAACTTACACCGGTTGTCGAGCTTTCTGCTGGGGCGTCTTCGACCGGTTCTTTTTCAGATTTGCTAAATGGGTTCCAGCGTGCCATGGGATCTTGTCGTTAGCGAGGAAAAGGGCAGGGTGATAATGGTTTGTAATTCTGAAAATTTAGCACACAACGAGCTGTGCAAATCTATTCACGGGGCTGGACTGTCCGTTTCACCAGCCCGTTGATTGTCAGTATCGCCATCATTCTTTCGTTTCATCAGCCGGTCGAGGACACCGTTAACGAATTGCGAAGACTGGTCGGTTCCGTAGCGCCGGGCCAATTCGATCGCTTCGTTGATGGCCACGCGATCCGGCGTGTCGCCAAAGAGAATTTCATACGCTCCCAGACGAAGCACGTTGCGGTCGGTGGCCGCCATTCTTCCAAGTCTCCAATTGGCGGCAATGGAGGCTAGTTTTTCGTCGATCTGTTCACGGTGTTGTGTTACGCCTTGAATCAGTTTGTTGGCGAACGCGATAAGTTTTGGATCCTCATTCAATCGCGCATTGATAAATTGAGTCTTGATTTCCGCTGGCTGGGTTGGGTTCAAGTCGTCTTGGTAGAGGACTTGTAAAACAATCGCGCGAGCTCGACGACGACGTGACATACAGCAAAATTACAAAAGCAGGGTTAGGGAACTGGCAACAGTCTAATTAATCGTGGGGCAAACGAGAATTGGGGCGCTTGCCCCCGCGAGTAGAAAATCATAAGACCCGCGATTGAGAGGCTAAAGATTGAGGAGGTTTAGATTTTGCCAATTTCATCGAATAACTGGAGCATTTGAACGACGGCCTCGGTGGATTCGATCCCTTTATTGCCGACGCTTCCCCCCGAACGATCCAACGCCTGCTGAAGTGTGTTACAGGTCAGAACCCCAAATCCGATCGGTACATCGTGTTCAAGACTGATTTGACCGATGCTGCTGCTGATGACGCTGTTGATGTGATGGTCGTGAGTCGTTTCGCCCTTGATCACGCAACCTAGACAGACGATCGCATCAAACTTTTTGATCTTTACCAGCCGCAACGCCGCGTGGGGCAGTTCCCACGAACCGGGAACCCAGAAAATGGAGATGCTTTCTTCTGGGACTCGGTTGCGCAGCAATGTCTCGACGGCACCATCTTTCATGTTGCCAGTGATGTTGTCGTAGTATTGCGATACGACAATTGCAAAGGTTTTATCTTCGACCGAGGCCGATTCGCCAGAGAAGTTCTTCAACACGGTTACAAACTGAAAAGGAATCTATACTCAAGTAAACAATTATCCATCTTGGCATCTCATGGGTGAGCGTCTTCCATTGTCTCACACGCGCAGGGGCTTCGAGGAGACCTACAAAATGCTTCGTTGCTGACACATCTAAGGGTCAGGTTTAAAGCCAACATGCTAATTCAGATTCATTCAGAATCTGGCCGGATTTTCATCAGGAATTCAGCGTTGGATTTTGCTTTCTTCAAACGCGTGGTGAGCATGTCCATTGAATCGGAGGGACTCATACTGGCCAGCATACGTCTGACCTGACAGATGCGATCATACTCATCTTCTTCAAAAAGCTTTTCCTCCCGCCGGGTGCCGGAGCCGGCGATGTCAATCGCTGGCCAGATACGTCGTTCGACAAGCGATCGGTCCAAAACAATTTCTAGATTGCCTGTGCCTTTGAACTCTTCGAAGATCACATCATCCATGCGACTGCCGGTTTGGATCAGCGCCGTTGCCATGATCGTCAACGAACCGCCTTCTTCAATTTTTCTGGCCGAACCAAAAAAGGATTTAGGCTTCTGCATGGCATTGGCATCTAGGCCACCGGAGAGGGTTTTGCCAGATTGGGGACATTCTGAATTCCAAGCGCGTCCTAGTCGCGTGATCGAATCGAGGAAGATCACGACATCAGTTCCGCACTCCACCATCCGTTTGGCCTTTTCCAGCACCATTTCGGCGACCTGAATATGGCGTGAGGCGGGTTCATCAAAGGTCGAGCTAATGACTTCACAGCGTTCTCCTCTGACCTCCCTTTCCATGTCGGTAACTTCTTCGGGGCGTTCGTCAATCAACAGCATAATGACATACGCTTCGGGATAATTTTTCAATGTGGCTCTTGCCATACGTTGCAGCAAGACTGTTTTACCAGTGCGGGGAGGTGCAACGATCAATCCACGTTGGCCGAATCCGATCGGAGTCATCATGTCGATAACGCGTGTCGAAAGATCTTTTGGATCATGCTCCATCACGATTCGTTCATTAGGATGCAACGGAGTCAGATCGTCAAAATCAACACGCCGCGAGTTCTCTTCTGGGGAGCTCTGGTTGATTGTTTCGACTCGCAAAAGCGCGAAGTAACGCTCGTTTTCTTTTGGCGGACGAATTTGACCGCGCACAACAGCACCGTTTCGCAAATTGAATTTACGGATTTGGCTTGGTGAGACATAGATGTCATCCGGGCAGCTCAAATAGTGGTAGTTGGGACTGCGGAGGAACCCGAATCCGTCCGGTAGGATCTGCAGCGTCCCTTCGCCGAACATGATGCCCTGCGTTTTAATTTTGCCCTTAAGGACTTCGGCAATCAGATCGTGCTTATCCAGCTCGTTAGGTTCGATGCCTTGATCGGCGGCATACTTCCTCAGTTCATCGATCGACATTTTCTGTAATGTCGTTACGTTGATCTTCTGATCATTGTCCTCATCAGGCGAAACATTTGAGTTCGGATCTTTGTCCTCGCGTGAAATTGTCTCGGCAAGCGAAAGGGGCTCGCCTCCAGATTCGATCTCTTTCAGCCGTTGGCTGACATCTGGGTCAAGTTCAGCTTGTTGCTTCTTTCGCCGCTCTTTCGAACGATGATCGTTGCGCCCCCTAGAATCTCTTTGGTAGGCCATAAATTATCTCCAATGCACCGGCAGTAATAAGGTAGGTAAAGCCGGATTTTGATTTTAGGCATTCCTTCGCCGTCAAGCAGAAATGTCCCAGTGTCTCCAAAGCCGTCTGATTTGCTGTTTCAATTCATCAATTGAGCCGGAGTTCGTTACAAAGTCTGTCGAACGTTTTCTCTTTTGTTCGAGTGACATTTGATGACTCTCCCGTCTTTCCAATTCCGTCTCCGACCAACCTCGTTCCTTCGCGCGTTGCTTTCGCACTTGCAAATCGGCATCGACAAAAACGATCTTATCGCAAAAGCGATCCCAATTTGCTTTGAACATTACCGGCGCATCGAGAACAACAGCTGGCAAATCTCCAGATGCTCTGAATTGCTTCAGGCGCTTCTGGACCAACTTACCAATCTCAGGATGCGTCAGTTGTTCAAGATATTTAAGGGCCTCGGTTGGTGAGTCAGCGTCTGATGGAAAAACGACTTTCGCCAATTCTCGGCGATCGACTTTCCCTTCAACCACGACTCGACCTCCCCACTTCTGATAAATCTGATCGACAACCAAGGGCATACAAAGAACTTCATGACCGACTTGGTCAGCGTCAACAATAACGCAGCCAAGATCTTTAAAGCACTCTGCAACCAAGCTCTTACCGCAGGCGATTCCACCAGCCAACCCAATCACAATCATAGGTAGCGCTGTTGAAAAGTAGTCTTTGGCGAGAGTCGATTAACTTCATCTGACTCGAATGAGTCAAATTTCATCAGAATCTTTCTCTGGAGAGGAGTAACGTTTTGGTTGGACAAGCTCAGGATTGAATTGAATACGCAAACCTGCAGCACCGTCGTCTCACTTAATAGAATAGCGATAATCACGTGAAAATTCTACTGAATCTTGGTGGATTGTGATAAATCCTCGATTATCCACTAACGACACCGAAGTAAGATCCCGCCTTTAGCTACTTTGGTGTGTTTGTTCGCACATTAACGTAGGTCGTTTCGTTGCAAGCACATTCCATTTTAGTTTGGGCAAACGAAAGTTATGCGCGTAGGTCGAGGTTTTTTCAACGTTCTACAAACAAAAATTCAGGACCTCTTGGCTGAATTAGGTATTTCGCGGTAAGCCTGTGATCAAGCTATCTATCGCGTTGCTTTCGGTAGATTCGGCGAAGCGCTCTTTGAGTCTAGCGCCGTGATCGGAAAGCAAATTGAGAAAATCACTGTCCTGTTCTGCTTTGAACATCAGGTCGGCTAATTGCTGCCGATTGGCGTTGCGGTAGAAGCCCGGATAGTCGTCGCCTAACAGACCGACAGTGGCGACGATTTTATGTGCGATGATTGGAACATCGTTCACGATGGCTTCCGAAAGGACTGCCGGGCCTCCCTCGAAGTGGGAGCTGAGCACCATCAAGTCGCACTGATGCAGCTGTCTAAGTGATTGTTGGTGGCTGACCGGTCCGATCCAGTCGTATCGCCGATTCTCTTTTGTCTTGCGCGTTGCTTCTCCCGCAAATGAGTCCTCCAACGCTGCTCCCCACTGAATCACATGCACACGCGATTGCTGCGGCAGAAGTCTCGCTGCCCCAGCCGCCGCCAACGGATCTTTGATGGCTCTTAGATGACCGACGACTGCTATCTTGAAGGTGTCTGGATTGCCGAACACATTGGGAAGTGTATTAATCTCGTCCTGCGAAGGATTCACTGCCGAGGCTGACTGGGCAATGACAACTGCTTTGTCTGCGAATCGAGTGTTGACCTTACGCAATAGCTCAAGCGATGCAGGTTCCAGCAGCACAATGCGCGTCGCGTTTTCCAATGACTCAAACGCCTGCCGAAATTTTGGCTCCGACGGATCCTTGGCAAGATCGACGTTCAAATCGGTGCCCGTCATGATCACGACCGTCGCGATTTGAGGAAACTGCTTCACAGCGCGGACAATGGTGTGAGAGTTATGGGTGGCATGCAGCGCGATTAGTACGTCGGGGGTAGTCCTGCTGATTTCGCCTGGATCAGGTTCACAGGCTATCGTGACGTCATGGCCAAGCTCTTCCAACAGCCTTGCCCAGCGAAACGCAGTAATTTGGTTACCCTGCGTCTTGGTTCGCTGATTTGGAGTAGCGATCAAGATTTGCATCGAAAAATTCAGCTTTCTATCTACCAAGACGTTCATCGGCGTTAACGAACCGAACCGCGATCATCGTCTACACGTCCACAGGTGGCACGTCTCCAAACGGGTTCGGATTGTAGCCCGGCATGAATCGGCACATGATGATGCCAAGGAAATACAGCATCGTCAGTGGGACGGCCAGCAACAGCATGCTGATCGGGTCGGCAGGTGTCAGCAACATCGCAAGCACAAAAATGCACATCACGGCAATTCGCCACTTCGACAGATAGGCATCGATGGTGAACAATCCGATGCGATTCATAAACAACATCACCAAAGGCAATTGAAACGCGAGCCCAAATCCAAGCGGCAGGAACAACACAAAACTTAGCCAGTCATTGATCCGCATTTCAGGCGCAATCCCCAATTGTTCGTTGAAGCTGAATAGAAAGCTAAGCACCGGGGCGAAGACGAAGAAGTACGCCAACGCGATGCCCGAAAGAAACAGAATCGTGCTGATCGGCGCGAAGTAGTGAACGTATTTCTTCTCGTTCGGATACAATCCCGCGGCCACAAAATCCCAGATGCAGTAAAAAATCCACGGGAAGGATATGCACAGTCCTGTCACCACACCAGCTTTCAGCCAGATGAAGAATCCGTCCGTCGCCGCCAACGATTGCGGCTCAAATGTGTTGGGCTCCCAAATCTCAAGCGGCACCAGATTCATTTTTAGCTCAGGCATCTGATCGGGAAACATCGATACGATCAACGCCCGGTTCATGCGTCGGTTGAGATTGGCTTGATCGGTTTGCCCACCGGGAGTCGTGTCGTTCCGGCTTTTATTGAGCGCCTCTTTCAACCGAGCCAAAGGTTTCTCAGGCGGTTTTTGATACAGCGTCGTCCAGTCAGCCACCGCGGGGGTCAACGCTTCTGTGAAGGCTGCATCATCGCTGAACTTTTTCAGCCGAGTTACCGAATTGAAAATATCGAGGACAACTAGTTGGTCCTTGGCAGTGGCAGACTGTTTTTCGCCGATCGTTTTGATCTGTCGTTGCTGCGCAGCGTCGAGCGACTTGAACAATGCCGCTTGCTGAGGCTGCGATTGGTCAGCACTCTTAAGTGACTTGCATATCGCCGCAACGGAATCGACCGGTAGCTGCTTGGGCGTAAATCCATAAGGATCGATCTTGATGCCGGCTCCAAGTTCAGGAACTACCTCACGTAGAGCGTCAAGCAAATGAGCCGGATCGACGCGCACTTGACGAGGAATGTGACCATCGGCCAGCCACGGTTGGAGTTCTGCCGGGACGTAGCCCTCACGTTCAACCATTAATTTGGTCGCGCGATTGACTCGATATTCGCCGATCGCTTCGACCAGCGGACGATTTAGCCATTCGACGACTCGATTGGCGAACGTGAAACCAATCGCACATCCAATCGCTAGACCGATCGCCGCTTTGAAAAGGGCTTTTCGAAGGTCCTCCAAATGCTCGCCAAACGACATCCGCGTATGTTCAAAGAGGTCTTTATTGGAGTCGCCGATCATCCGATGCTTATTGAAGTACGTGTTCAGGAGGAAGTTTTTTTAAGCGACGTGAACTAGTCGCAAAGGGGCATTCGCGCAATCGAACCCATCATTGATACTAACATGGGCGTATTGAACCAACAATGATCCAAAACAGACCGCTCCTTTAAAGTCACTCTTGCTACGAACCTTATAACCATGCTTAACCCTCTCTACCCGCTTCGATTTGAACCTCTCTTCCGCCGTTACATCTGGGGAGGCCGTCGGTTGGCAACAGTGCTAGATAAACCGATCGGTGATGAATCGGCAGCCGAAAGCTGGGAGGTCGTCGATCACGGTGAGACACAGAGCGTCGTTAAGTTTGGTAATCTGGCCGGTCAAACACTTCGGCAGTTGATCGAAGCCGATGGCGAGGCCGTTTTGGGTGGCGATGTGTTGGCGGCCGTTTCTTCAGATAGTGTGCCTGACTATCTGCAAAACCGATTTCCGTTGCTTTTAAAATTCTTGGACGCCAATCGCCATCTGTCGATTCAAGTCCACCCCGATGATCAGTTTGGATCAACTTTGTCGCCTCCGGATCTTGGCAAGACTGAGGCGTGGTATGTGATGGCGGCGGAACCGGGATCTAAAATCTATGCTGGACTCAAAGAGGGCGTCGATCAGCAATCCTTTTCGGCGGCGGTGGAGCAAGGACAGACGGAATCTGTGATGCACAGTTTTGAACCGGCGGTAGGAGACTGCGTCTTTATTCCCGCCGGCACGATGCACGCAATCGGCGAGGGGTTGTTGATCGCCGAAATTCAACAGGCTAGCGATACCACGTTTCGCGTTTACGATTGGGGCAGGGTAGGGGACGATGGAAAATCACGCCCGCTACATATCGAGCAGAGTATCGCTGCCACCGATTTCGCGCGAGGACCGGTAAGTGCGTCGCCTGCTGTGGAAGTTGAAACAGGCGTCGTGGAGCTTGTGTCGTGCGAAAAATTTGTGATGAGGCGACACCAATTGTCGGAGACCAAGTCGTTTGGTGGCGATGGCCGGTTTCGAATCTTGGCGGTGGTCAGTGGAGAAGTGACGCTCAGCGGCGATCCCTCTGCAGCTCCACTGAAGAAAGGACAAACGGCGTTGCTTCCTGCCAAGCTAGACGCAGTGCAGGCGGCACCCGCTAGCAGCGGGGCATCAGTGTTGGAGATTTTTGTGCCGCCAACGTAGTGCAAGCGTCTCGCCTGTGAAGCGGTATTCAAGCGGGACGCTTGAGCCACGCATGTCTTGCCGTATCTTCGCTATTTCTCTAATGAGATGGGATAGAGACAGGGAAGTAGCTCCGACCGACGGTAAGACCAATGACCAAAATCTCCATCCAAACCATCTTTCAACTGACGACATGCTTTAGTCTGCTGCTGTTGAGCGGTTGTTATTTGCCGATCCTCAATGGGCCACCCGGTACGATTGGCATGCAGCGCTCGCGCGCGGTGTTGAACGACCCGTTTCCCAGCGACACACTCGGCCCGCCCATCGGAAGCGCGCGGCCACGCGAGTTCGACTTACCGCTCTCCGAAGCAACCAGCTATCAAAGCCACCCCAGAGCTAGGCGTAAACGCTCTTACGGACCGACGGGATTCCTACCCCAACTCCCGCCTCCGCCGCAGCAGTTCTATCCTCAGTAGATAGGTTGTGGTCAGGAATCTCACGCAATCCGGTTGAGGATATCTATTCCCTCTTCCAGCTTTTGGTCGCTGACCGCATACGAGATTCTGAAGTGCGAATCCTGATCGCTGAAAATGCTGCCGGGAATCACCATCAAGTTATTTGAAATTGCTTTTTCGACAAACGCTTCGCCGTTGATACCATCAGGAAGTTTCGGGAACGCGTAAAACGCACCACCCGGTTTAACGATCTCGTATTTGTCCGCCAGTCCCGCCAGCAACCGGTCGCGTTTGGCCCGGTACTGATCGACGTAAGGCGTGACGTCTATGTCCAGCGCCGCGGCCGCCGCCCACTGTGCCGGTTGAGGTGCACACACGAAGGAAAATTGCTGGACCTTTAGCATGGTTTGTATGATTTCTTTAGGGCCGTGTACGTAGCCCACTCGGTGTCCGGTCATTGCGTAAGTTTTTGAAAACCCGTCGATTACAATCGCATGAGGATTATGCTTGGCCGCCGAAACGTAAGGTTCGTCATACACGAACTTGCTGTAAATCTCGTCGGACACCAAACAGATCCCGCGCTTGGCTGCCACTTCTGCGACGCCTTGGACTTCTTCTGGCGTAAAACAGATTCCGGTCGGGTTCGATGGTGTGTTGAGGATGATCATTTTGGTTTTGTCCGTGATCGCGGCCTCCAGTTTATCCATGTCCAATTTGAAATCAGGATAAATGCTAACCTTGACTGACTTACCTCCGGTCAGCTCGATAATAGCGGGGTACATCACAAAGAACGGGTCAAAGTAAATCACTTCGTCACCGGGATTGATCAACGAGAGGACCGACAAATTCAGTCCGCCGCTGGTTCCCGAGCAAACAAACACCTCGCGGTCGTCGTGGCCAAATTGCGCGTCAACTTCAGCTTGGAGTTTTTCGCGGAGCACGGGCATGCCCTGCGTCAGCGCGTATCCGTTCTTGTCGGCCTCGATTGCTTTGATATAGGCATCTTTGACTGGCCGAGGCACGGCGAAGTCGGGTTGGCCGATCGATAAATTGACGGGATCGTCCAGATTCGCTGCGAGGTCGAACATTTTGCGAATCCCGCTGGAATCAAAATTACGCGTTCGATTGGCGATCCATTGGTCGGCTTGAGACATGTTGGTTTGTTCGCTGCAGGCAGGGAGGTAAAAATGATATTTGGAATGTAGCACAACAGACACATATCAACAGCCAGCAATCAGGTCGCACTGGCTTTTTCCTTGCTTCGAGGGAGAAAACGCCAGTACCGCTTGTGAGAAGTTTTGAGCGAAACTAGAATCCTGAGTCAGGCGTCTTCTGGGCGGTTGAGCACATCAATCATGTTAAAAAAAGCCTTTCAAGGGCTGGCGAATCTCGATGAGTGAACTGCACCACGAATGTGGCGTCGCCGCAATCTATCACCTACCAACGGGGGCGGTCAGCCATCTGTGCCCCGGTCAAGATCTGAGAAATGCGTCACGTCTGATCGTGCGTATGTTGTTGGACATGCAGAATCGCGGTCAGCTGTCGGCCGGAATATCCCGATACGACGCTAGCCCCGCTAATGGCCAGTTATTGGATACCTATCGCGAGCTTGGCAGTGTGCAGGAGGTCTTCCGCCTTTCGCACAGCAAAAAAGCCGAATCGCTGATGAAGGCCTACTCAGGCTCAGCGGCCATCGGGCACGTGCGTTACGCCACCTGCGGCAAAGACGACCGAAGCTACGCTCAGCCGTTTGAGAACCACCACTTTGACACGCGTCAGTGGTTCACGTTTGGTTTCAACGGGCAACTGTCCAACTTCAATGAACTGGCCCGCGATCTGTTGGAAAATGACAACCACCACTTGGTTCGCAACTCCGACACCGAAGTGCTGATGCACGAGTTGACCAAAGAGCTGACGGCGGATCCCAACATTTCTCTGGTAAAGCTGATTCGCAATATTGCCGAGCGTCTCGATGGAGCCTATTCAATTGCCTATCTGAATGCCAAGGGCGAAATGCTGATCGCCCGAGATCCGCTCGGGATCAAGCCCATGTGTTACGCGGTGGAGGATGGTTTGTTTGCCGCTGCCAGTGAAAGTGTGGCGCTGCTGAATCTGGGCTACAAACGCGAGTCGATCAAATCGCTCCCGCCGGGACATGCGATCACGATCATTGATGGGAAAATCAAAGTCCAGTCTTATCTGAAAGAAGATGTCCCACAGAAGAAAGCGCATTGTTTCTTTGAATGGATCTACTTTGCTAACGTTGCCAGTACGCTTGACGGTCGGAGTGTGTATCTGACGCGGACCGAGTTGGGTAAAGAGATGGCGCGACTTGAGAAAGAGTGGAATCTGTTTGAGATTGACGAAGACACCATCGTCGTGCCGGTTCCCGACACCAGCAAAGCGGCTGCCGATTCGATGGCGTTTCATTTAAAGATTCCTTCGCGCGAAGGGCTGATGCGCAATCGCTACAGTGGACGGACGTTTATCGAATCGTCACAGGAAGACCGGGCCAAAAAAGCCAAAATTAAGTACACGCCGCTGCGTGAGGTGTTGGCGGGAAAACGCGTGGTGTTGGTGGAAGATTCGATCGTTCGGTCGACCACCATGAAAGCGCTGCTACAGCGTCTACGGGAAGAGGGTGGCGCTAAAGAGATCCACGTCCGTGTGGCGTGCCCGCCGATTGTGGCCCCGTGCTTTTACGGGATCGACATGTCGACGATCAAGCAGCTGTTTGCGCCGAATTTTTATCCGCCCGGCGAACCACTGACCGATGAGATTCAGGATGAGATGGCCAGCGTTTTGGGCTGTGATTCGTTACGGTTCCTTCCGGTCGAATCGTTGTCAAAGGCGATCGGTATTCCACAAGACGGTCTGTGCCAAGCTTGCGTGAGCGCCAAATACCCGACGCCCGAGGGACAGCGTCTGTATCAATTGGACCGCGATACCTATCAGAATTGCGACAATTCCGAGCCGTTCGAAGACCGAGCATTTGACGCGTCGGTGAAGGCCTAACTGATTTAAGAATGGTCCCGAAGTAGATTCCTGATTTACCTCTAGCAATCAGCATTGTTGAGTACCGGAGGGCGAACGACTCGGAGAGTCGTTTTACGTAACTCGTTTTTCCGAGACGATTAGCCTCTAGATCGGAAAGTTATTTAGTGACAATTGCTTAGCGCAGTGGCCCTGACGGTGGCTAAGGAGTTACCGGCGGCGTTTCTTCTTTTTGTTTTGCTTCCTGAGTTTCGGTGCCGCTTGGGCGCGACCGCGACCACCGGATTCCTTGCGAACCGGTTTGGCTGCCTTGCCGCCTTTGCCGGTGGCTCCGCGACTGGTTGCCTTCGTTTTCTTGGCTTTTTTTGTCGCCGATTTTGTGCTGCGAGTTGGTTTCTTGGCCAACTCTTTAACCTCCGCAAGGTCGCGGGGTTTCTTGCGGTTGGCGATCGATTTCTTGGCGGCCGAGCGTCCTTTCGTTTTCTTGGTCGCTGACGCTTTCTTAAGTGCACGCAGCTCAATGGCGGTTAGCTCGCGATGAGCGCCCACTGGCAGTTCGCCAAGTCGTAGCGTACCAATCGAAACGCGCCGCAGCGTCAGAACCTTGTGGCCGATCTTGGCCAGCAGTCGGCGGATCTCACGGTTGCGCCCTTCTTGCAGGACGACCTCAATCCAGCTCGTGTCCTTGCTACGTTTGAGATACTTTGCGCTGGTGGCTTTGGCGCGTCCTTCGGCTAAGTAAACTCCATCGGTCAGCGCTTGCAGGCTTTCGCGGTTGGGGTGACCAACGACTTGGACGTGGTACTTTTTCTCGACGCCAAAACGGGGATGGGTCAAGTGGTTTGCTAGGTCGCCATCGTTGGTAACGAGAATCAATCCCTCGCTGGATTTATCCAGCCGGCCAACGTTGTAAACGCGATTGCGAGTGTTGATCAAATCGATCACGCGCATGCGGCCAGAGGGATCGCTGCTGGTAGAGACTATGCCCGGGGGTTTGTTGAGCATGAAATACTGCAGTCGTTGCAGTTTAAGTTCGACCGCATCAACGCATACCGATTGCTTGGTCACATCAACCTTGGTACCCAACTCGACGATTGTCTCGCCGTCGACCGAGACTCGTCCTTCGAGAATAATGGTTTCGCACTGGCGGCGACTGCCGATACCGGCGGACGCCATGACACGTTGAAGACGCTGGACGTTGGGATCCGAATCGGCCTTGGTGCGCGATCTCGTTCGGCGGGCTGGTCGTGAGGCACTCTTGGCCGCCGAGGGCCGCCGCGGCTTGCCAGATTGGCCGCGCGGAGACCGCCCTTTGGAGGCTGTTTTCGCTGATGAACGCGCATTGGAATTTGATTTTTTCTTTGCCATGGCTAAATCGTAGTTATTCGCCACACTTTGTATAGCGATTGGGCGAACTCATGGTCAATTAAAGCCCAATCCTATTTCGGACCGAGGCTCAAGAAACGGCATGCTACCCATTCGGTAGGGCCTTAGTTGAACTCACCTAGCCGATAGCACGTATCGAGGATATCAACTAAACTTGTCCACAAAGCCGCGATTTTCAACGGTCCCGCAGGACCGAATTTGTCATTCAGCCTCACAACCCATGCCATCGACCTGCCCAAACTTCTTTCTTCCGCAACCGGGCCGGTCGCCGATTAAAATGGCTCGCATCGGGCTATTGGCCGCCGCGTGGGTGATGGTGGTCTGTTGTGGACTGGGGATTGCAGCCGAGAGTGCACCAGAGTCCACGATCGAAATCGGTTTCGCTCAAACGGCAAAACTTGGCCATTGGGTGCCTGTGACCTTCGCCGTGCCCGCCGGTACAGAGGCCGAAACTTTGGAGTTATCGGTGATCGACGGCGACGAATCGCCAGTGGTTTATTCGGCACCGGCAAGCCCAATGACCACAGATGCCGGAACTGCCTACCAAGGTCTTTGCCGATTCGGACGACGCTACGGCAATCTGACAGCGACGTTGGTTGGAGATGATGGTCAATCAGTAATCAGCCAATCGATTAATCTAGAGACGGCTAACGCCAATCTCGCCTCGTCGACAGATCACCTGACGCTGCTCTTTGGTGGCAGCAAAGAACTGGAGAGTTCGCTCAAATCAACTTTTTGGATAACCACCGGTGACGCCAATTCAAGTCTTGTCCGTGTTACCGATTTTGACGCGTTACCAAACACCGAATTGGGTTGGCAGTCGGTCGATCGTTTGATTGTTTCCTGTGCGTCAGCTGTCGGACTTGAGTCGTTGTCATCACAGCAATGGGTGGCGATCAGAAAATGGATCGGCAGCGGCGGAAGCCTCGTCTTAATTGCGGATCCCGATAATTTGCCGCTGATCAATGAGACGCCGCTGGCTAAATTGTTTGCCCCGGCCAAAGCTCGTTTGAAAATGCTATCCTCCAGTCGGGAACTGGAGCGGTTTGTCGGTAACAGCCGTCGTCGGTTGATCAATCGGAACGAGCCCGGCATCGAGTTTGCCGACGTTTCCCCGATTGCTGCTGACGTATCGGTCTTGTTGGCCGCCGAGGATGGTTCGCCGTTGGTGACACAAATGGCGGAGGGGTTTGGGCAAGTGAAATTTGTCGCAATTAGCCTTGAAGCACAGCGCTTGATGGACTGGCAAAGTTACAAAACGTTGCTGGAAAAAATCTTTGACAGTCGTAATCGAGATAGCTCCGTTGGTGTGACCAAACCAAGTGGAGAAGGTCCAAAAGCCGGTTCTGCGGTGACCCACTTTGGCTACGATGACATCACAGGGCAGTTGCGAGTTCCGTTGGATGATTTTTCGACCGTCCGATTTCTGGATTTCACTTTGATTGCAATTCTGATCGCGCTGTACATCGTTTGCATCAGTGTGGGCGATTACCTTTTGCTGAATCGGTTGGTGAAAAAAATGGAGCTGACGTGGATTACGTTCCCGCTGATCGCGTTGTTGTTTTGTGGGATTGCTTGGGGGATTGCCAAGGCGACACGGCCCGCGCGGTTGCAGATTAACCAAATGGAAATTATCGACATCGATATCAACGAAGAATACTCGCGCGGCACGGCTTGGATTGATATTTATAGTCCCTCTGGTCAAAACGTCGACGTTTCCGTCTCACCAACAACCGCAATAGGCTTAGACGTGACCAGCAGTTCGGTCACCTGGCAGGGCCTGCCGGGCGACGGGTTGGGTGGTTTAGAAACGAAAACCACAACCGGATTCAAACGCACTGGCTACCGTCAAGAAACGGGTGGCCTATCGGAAGAAGGAGGCTACCAAATTCGTCAAATGCCGTTGCAGGTATCGTCGACCCGATCGCTGGTGTCCCAATTCAAGATTCAAAATCCACCGACCATTAACAGTCAACTGAAAGTGCAACGTGACCGTTTGAGTGGCACGGTGAAGAATCCGCTAGAGGTCACCTTGTATAATGGCAAAGTGTTTTTTGGTAATTACGTTTACCTGATGAAAAAGCCACTTCAGCCGGGAGATGTGGTTTATCTGGACACCGACTCTGATGAGAAGACAATCCGCACGGTGTTGAACCGAACGTCATCTCAAGGAACCACCGACCGCGACCTTGGCAAAACCCAAAGCCTTCCGTGGAATCCGCGTGATAGGAGTTTAACTCGCATCGCCGACATCATGATGTTTTACGAAGCGGCCGGCGGCGAAAATTATACGGGATTGACGCACGGCTATTTCTCGAAAATCGATTGCTCGCATTTGCTCAAACTGCAACGCGCTGTTTTAGTGGGACAGATCGAATCAGCCAGTAGCCTGCTGGTCGATGGCCAAGAGGTTAAAGAACTTTATGATTCAAGCGTGTCGATGGTACGTGTCGTTTTGCCAGTGGAAAGCAAAAGATGATTAAGACCGAAAACCTGACAAAGAAATACGGCGACATGTTCGCCATCAAAGGCATCGAACTGGATCTCCAACAGGGGGATCTGTTCGGTTTTATTGGTCCCAATGGTGCCGGCAAAACGACCACGATGCGCATCATCGCAACGCTGGCCGAACCGTCTTGGGGGGAGGCGTATGTTTGCAACCATTCGATTTACAGCGAGCCGAAGGAGATTCGGAAACTGGTTGGTTACATGCCGGACTTTTTTGGTGTTTACGATGACATGAAGGTTATCGAGTACCTTGAGTTTTTTGCTGCCGCTTACCGCATCACGGGGCCCGCGCGGCGGAAGCGTTGTGACGAGATGCTAGAGATCGTTGACCTTGATTTTAAGCGCGACGCTTTCGCCAATACGCTCTCACGCGGGCAAACCCAGCGACTGGGATTGGCCAGAGTTTTGCTGCATGATCCGCAAGTGCTGCTGTTGGATGAGCCACTCAGCGGGCTTGATCCGCGCGCTCGAATCGAGATGCGGAACTTGCTGCGTAAGCTGGGGCAGACCGGAAAAACAATCATTGTCTCCAGCCACATTCTTCCTGAACTGGCCGATATTTGTAACAAAATTGGAATTATCGATCGGGGCGTGATGAGCGTTTCGGCCGAGGTATCCGAAGTGATGAAGCAGGTACGTGACCGCACCATTTTGCACGTCGGTGTTGCGGGAAAAGAAGACCAAGCGAAGCGCGTTTTAGAAGATCATCCGTTGGTAGATTCGGTCGCACAGGGCGATGGTTTTTGGGCAGTGACGTTGATCGACAATACTTCGGACTATTCCGGCATCCCAACGACGTTGGTGCAGGAGGGCTTTGCCATCACGTTGTTCCAAGAGGAAGAGATCAATCTCGAGTCGGCATTTATGGCGTTGACCAAAGGGACCGGCGCGAACTTCTAGTGGTCTGTCAACATTTAATTTTAGGGTAGCTGGATTCGCCAGAATTCAGTTCAGCAGTATAAAAGCCAAGTCTGGCGACTCCGGCTACGATGACACACTCTAACTTCCATCCCTGACAAACCACTAGGTTTTGAATCACCCAAACGAACGTGGTTTGCAGAGTGCCTTTTTCGAGCATGCCAAGCGATCACATTTTTTGCATTGGTGTGTCGCGATCAGCTCGAAACGAGCTTGGTTGCGTTTCTTGCACTTCTTCTTTTTGCATTTCTGCTTGCAAAGAGTCTTCACGGTATGCCTCGCCACTGGGGGAAATCGTGGACGTCGGGCACGTCAAAGAAGGCCTGTCGTCACGATGTGTACACCGGCTCTTACAAGAGAAGATCCGGCGAATTACCGTGCGTGGCTGGCGGAATCAAGAGAGGTTCTCTCGATTGGCGAGGCTTGCTGCGAGTTAGGTAATTTTGGATTGATTAGCTTTCGCTCCCCTGTATCGTAAGTGCAACCTTGGTTAAAACCAAGTCCAAAAGGCGGTCATACCATGCGGTCATAATAAGCGGTTGTACCACATCAATCACTGGCATGGCTTGGCCACTAGCAACAGAATTTTCAGACGAGAAAACAATGCAATCGAAAACCGTAGAATCAGCACTTAATAAGCAAATCAACGAGGAATTGCAGTCTGCTTACGTTTACTTGGGTATGGCTGCCGAGGCGGATCGGTTGGGGCTGCCGGGGTTCGCGAATTGGTTCAAAATGCAGTATCAAGAAGAACTGGCCCATGCCGATAAATTCTTCAACTACATTCTTGAGCGCGATGGCGAGGTGAAACTGGACGCGTTGAAGGCGCCTGAAATCAAAGACGCAACGCCTTTGAGTTTGTTTGAGAGCGCTTTGGCGCACGAGCAGCATATCTCCGCTTGCATTTTCAAACTGAAAGATCTGGCAAGGGCCGAATCAGATCACGCCACCGACGTCTTTCTTGAGTGGTTCGTTACCGAGCAAGTCGAAGAGGAGGCTAACGCTCGGGGAGTCATCGATCAACTGAAGATGATCGAAGGTAATAAGAACGGCCTGTTTCTGATAGATCGCGAATTGGCAGGGCGGCAGGCAGAGGAGGCCGAGGGATAATGGGTGGCGCAAGCTCAATGGCCCTTGCTTTAGTTTGGCCAGAGGGGAAATACGAGGCGGAGCAACCGGTACTAGCGCACAAACGGCTTGCGAGTCCTACGGAGGCAAGCAGGATGCTTACCCCACTTTTAAGCTGGAACACGGGGCTAACTCTTAGAACGAGGTAATTTGCCGCCGGGAGACAGGCTGCTTAGATTGCGTCTGGTCCGCGTTCTCCAGTACGGATGCGGATACAGTCCTCTAGCGGGACGACAAAGATCTTGCCGTCGCCGATTTCGCCTTCTTCGCCGCTGCGTGCCGCTTCTTGAATTGCACTGACTGTTGGTTCGACAAATTCGTCATTGACTGCAATCTGTAGCTGTACTTTGCGCCGCAGATTCAGCGTAATGTCTTCGGTCCCAACAATGTCCTGCTTGCCGTGCTGCCGGCCAAATCCCTGACAGTCCATAATCGTTAAGCGGAACACCTTAACTTGGCTCAGAGCGATTTTGGTGGCTTCCAATTGGTGGGGCTGGATGATGGCAATAATCAGTTTCATGCTGAATAAACCTTGTGTCGATCTCTAACGCGCAAACATATAAATGGAATAGCCGATGTAGACCGCGAGCATGACCGCGCCCTCGACGCGCGAGATGCTGCGGTGCGTCCGCATCAAGATCATCGACAGAACGACTGTTGCTAACATCACAGCAAAATCGATGACACTAAGGCCGACGATTTTCACCGGCCAAACAGCCGCAGTTGCGCCGCCCACGGCCAATAGATTGAAGATGCATGAACCTACCGCGTTGCCAACAACAATGTCACCTTCCCTGCGCCATGACGCCATGATACCCGTTGCTAGTTCCGGAAGTGAGGTCCCGAACGCAAACAGAGATAGCGCAATGATGGCTTTGGGGACCGACAACATGATGGCAAGTTGCTCGCCACCAGCAACCAGTCGATTGGCGCCAAGGCTCAATGCTCCGATTCCAACGGCGATCAGAATCAGGTCTTTGGCGATGTCCTTCATACCGCCTTTTTGGGCCGCTTCGATTTCTTCGGGCGATAGGACTTCGTCGAGATCTCCGTCATCCTCTGTGCCCGGCGTTCGCCGTGCGTCATAGATGCTGTAAATGACGTAGGCCAAAATCCCAATGAACAACAGGATACCTTCGGTTCGCCCCAGTACTCCGTCGTACAGCATTGCCACAAAGATCACTGAAGCGACCAGCAAGATATTCATCTCGCGCTTGATGATTTGTTCGTGAATCACCAAAGGGAACACCATCGCAGATGCGCCCAGCACCATCAGAATATTGCAGATGTTGGAGCCTACGATGTTCCCAATTGCGATGTCGCCGCCGCCGGGGGTAAGGTTGGCTTGTAGGCAGACCAGCAACTCGGGAGCGCTTGTGCCAAAGGCAACGACAGTCAGTCCGACTACTAACGGGGAGATACCCAGTTTCAGCGCGACCGAAGCGCTTCCCTTGACCAACCATTCGGCCCCGAAGTACAGCAGCACCAAACCTAGCGCGACCCAACCGAGGTTCAGCAATATTTCCAACGCACTTACACCTGAAGAAGATGACGAAAACAGCGGCCTAATCCGCTTTCGCCTCCAGCGGCTGCTGTTGGCGTGATCGGAGCATTGTAGCCGGGATCGTTTTCGGCGAAACAGGTCACATATTGGCGACTAAATGACCAGCCAACGATTGGCAATTCGAAGAATAAAATTTGCAATGCGATCTTTTCTGGGGTACTATTAGGAAAGGTTTGAAGTGTATATACCTCAAACTTGATAACCTTATCTGCTTTTCACCTCATTTGGATTTCTACCGTGACTTTCTTTAAAAAAGCCTTCGTTGTTGCCACTATTGTGATGGCCTGCAGTCCTGCATTTGTTTCTGCTCAGGATTTCTTTTTCTCCTTTGACGAATTTTCCAGAATGCCCACGGATACTGCCACCTTTTCTGAAATCGGTGATACTGGCTCTTTATACATATTTTCTGATGTAGACTTCGGATTCAACCAACTTGATCTCGACTTCTTCAACAGTGACTCAAACGTGGTTGCCTTTACGGGGGGAACCGGATTCAACTCTACGGGTGCTTTTGTTGGGGTCGATATTTTTTTAGATGAGAACGATCCAATCACAGGACCGACGGCGACAGCAAATAGGCTGTCTGCCGTTGCATTGATTGGTCCTGGACTTATCAATGGAGATACTTCCAGCCCCGATTTCCGCCCTGGAGCAAACGGTTTCTTATTGGGGCAAGTGGATTTCGAAATCGTTGGCCCCGGAACTGCAAACTTTGACTTTGCACCTGGCGACTTTGGGATCTTTGCTTTTCTCAGCCAGCTCGACCCGAGTTTTGGATCTGGATCGTTTACTGTCGAAGATGCCGCCAACGTTCCGGAGCCATCTTCAGCCGTTCTGTTGATCTTAGGGGGCGCCGCAGTGGCAGCTCGACGCAGAAGAGTTTAAGACGATTGATTTGCCTTCAAACTCTCGGGTTTAACTGCGGACAGGTTTGTTGTTCTCCGGCGTTGATCAGAAAGGCTCTACCGCCTTGGACTGAAATCGCCGCCCGAATTGAATTCTGAGGCAACACGCTTTTCGGCGGCTTCGAAGACCGAATGTGAGGAGCCGTTCACGGTCGTGATTGGTGAGAGGCTGGGCTCAACGCGATCAACAGATCGATCTGCGTATAACGGCTGCTCCAAAGGGCCATCGATTGACGTTGGGATCTCGCCTTTGCGGGGAAGGTTGTCGATGGGGGCAAACGTGATCGGGTTCGTGGTTGTTTTGGAAAACCACGTCGTCGGTTCAGCGAACTTTGGCTTTCCCCAAGTCTTCTTCGTTGACGGCAAGGTCAGCCCCTCGGGTTTCTTGAACAGCGAAGGTTTTTTCCAAAAAGAGGTTGCCTTCGAGGTCACGTTTTTTGCTTTTCCCCACACGGAATTATTCACCGTTGGCGACGGAATGTGATTTTGAAAGTTCTGGCCAATGTTTTGAACGCCAGAGATTTTTGCCTCCATCTGCTCAGGCGTAATTTCATTGCCGCTTTCGTCTAGATAGATCGTTTCCCCTACCGGCACCGCGCGATCCGCGATACCAGTTGCATTATCGATCGTGTTATTGATTGGCTGGCTGACCGAATTGCCGAATCTCTCGATGGTGTTGTCGAATTCCTTCGCTGAAGTCGCAACACGCGTTAGAGTTTTGGAAACGGCAGGAGCTGCAGTTTGGGCCACTGCCGCTGAGCTCCACGGAAACGCTTGACGGGCCGGCACTTGAGCCTGCATGTTCTGAGCGGTAGCACAAGAGATCGTTATCGCGATCAATGTTGGGACAAGGTTTTTCGAGCGTTTCATCAAATTTCTCCGGTTCGCCCCACCATGGGGGTGCCAAAATCGTTTTTGTGACTTGTGTTTGGCGGTCAATGATCGGCGTCCTGTAACGAAAATTGGCATACGCCGCGTTGTGTTACCTGACGCTGTCGTAGAGGAGATATCGGAAGAGAGCGTCGTGCGGGATGAAAGGGCGTTCTCGAATACTGGTTGCTCCGGATAGTCCGGTTGTGACAGTGGCACGCAAAGAACCAGTACACCGCAAGGAAGTGGGAAGAAGTAAAGTCTGGCTAATTGTTAAGCTTTAACAAACGCTGGCCAACAATGCATTAGCGTTCTAGCATTCGTTTAACGTCAGAGATGGTCGGCACTCCTGGGAGTACCGAAATCATCTTCCCTCGATTGTCGAATACTACCGTTGCCGGCAGCACGTCCGACCGCAGCTCTTTGTTGACCAACCGATTGAAGTTTTTTCTCTCGGTATCGCGCCAAGGCGTCGCCAAGGTGTAAGGCGGCTTATGTTTGAGGACGTACTTTTGCAGTTTATCTTTTGAATCACCTTCGTCGACAGCCGCGCCAAAAATCCCCAACTGTTCTGCCGTAAAAGTTTGTCGTAGTAATTGGAGCTGCGGAATTTGCTTGCGGCAGTTGGGGCACCAAGTCGCGACCGAGGTAAACAGGGTTAGCTGTGACTTCGGTCCGTTTGCCTTTGGCGAGGCTTTAGCTGATTTTCCTCGTGGCGAAACGGTTGTCGCGATCGGTTTGGCATCGACGAGGTACTGGCTGACTTCGAAGCCTGAGCCATCGGAGGATTCTGTTGCGTTTTCAAAGACCGTCGCCAATTGACCCGCGGTCACGTTTTCGAGGCGTTGGGTTTTGCCTGAGGGCCATTGGACTTCGATCGATTCGGCAGAATCATTTTCCCCAATACCAAACAACAGGTAGCGTGAGTTCTGTGCCGCAAG
Organism: uncultured Pirellulaceae bacterium; assembly: GCA_938036435.1. GTDB lineage: Bacteria > Planctomycetota > Planctomycetia > Pirellulales > Pirellulaceae > Mariniblastus. Next base: position 91,828 of record CALHPU010000018.1, read on the forward strand.
GCCCTCTCCGCAGCGATGTTGTCGGGTTAGCGATCGTTGCGAAAGATTCACTCTCACGCGCGCACCATATCCGTCACGCGAAGTGAACTGAGTCGATGGTGTGGCCTTGCGGTTACCGCCGACTAGTTTGACGGCAATCATGTTTCGGGGATTTCCAATAGCGCTCTGCTGATTATGGTACAGGCTCAAGACAGGCGTGTTGATATTCAATAAAGCGATGTCCTGCCAACCGTCTCGGTCATAGTCCCAGACCGCAAAGGTCCGTCCGTCTTGGGGTGTGTCGATCCCAGAGATTCCAGAAATGTCCTCGAACTCACGACCTTGGACGTTGTGAAACAGGTGGTTGCGTTCCTTGCCACTAAAAGAGAGCTTTCCTCGTTCTAAAGAGGGAAGTTTGAATCGCTTGACGTTCCGCGATTTGCCATCGACAGTGGAAGCGGTGTCCCACGACTTGTTCGACACGAGTGAAGAGGCCAGTTTTTTGTCCGACTGCACGACCGTGCGCCAATAGTTGCTTCACAAATCCATATCAACGGCAATGTCCGATGGAGCAGTATAGTAGCCACTGGTTGCGTAGATGTCTCGAAAACCGTCGTTATCAAAGTCGAGAAATTGTCCGCCCCACGACCAACCTGATTTGGCCACTGTTAGCGCTGGTTTTTTCAACCCCGAAACCAGAGAGAATTTGCCATCGTCGAGCCGATAAAGAAAGTTTCCTTGTGCCATCTCGCGCAAGCGCGGATCGATTCCGGCGACTTGGTCGGTAATTCGTTGCCCGGCTTTACTGAACATATTGGAAATGTAAATGTCAATTTGGCCGTCGTTATCATAGTCGCCCCACGAAACTCCCATTCCAAATCCCATTCCCGTCAAACCTGATTCAACAGTAATGTCTTTAAATCCCTGATCGCCATCGTTGCGGAAAAAATTGTCGCGGGCGTAGTCGTTTGAAACGTAGAGGTCTTGATCGCCGTCGCCATCGAAATCATTCCATGAAGCCTGAAACGACATTCGCCACAATTCCAACTGGGAGTTTTCTTTGGCGATTTTGAATTTGCCGTCACCAACGTTCTGCAACAAAAGGTTGGGGGGGCCTGCGCGATCGATAAATTGATGTGAGCTTCGATTGCGTTTGGTGACTTCTTTGGCTTGCTGTGGAGTCAAAAACAGATCGACCCACTTCGGCTTGTTACTTACTTGGAAGCGATTGGTTTCTTCGATCGGGCTGTAGGTGCTCAAGTAGATGTCCAGCAAGCCATCGTTGTTGTAATCCACTGCAGAAATCGAGGAGACTAACGCTGGCAGGGGAAAGTCAACCAAGTCACGTGTTTTGCGCACAAACTGGCCGCCTTGGTTGACAAAATATAATGAGTTTCGTCGAGCTCTTCCCAAAAACAGATCGGGATCTCCGTCGTTATCAAAGTCGGCAAAAATTGCACTGGTTGAATCTGGAGAGATGTTCAACCCATACTTTGCTGCGACTTCCTCAAACGAACCGTTCCCTTTGTTGCGGAATAAGAGATTGGGTTGGTGTTGCATGGTGACATAGAGATCGTCGAAACCATCGTTGTCGATATCGACAACGGCAATGCCGGGATGTTCGAGTGTTACGTCAGGAAAAAAGAACGGATAGATCTCTCCCGGCGGGAAGAAATATTCGCCACCGGTCATCAGTTTAGAGGTTAGTCGGGTATGGAAAGAATCTGTCGCGCGGTTAACGAGAGCCTTGTCCCCAAGGGCTTCCGAGAGCACGTTTCGGAATAGCATCTGAGATGTTTCTGTCGCGCCGATGTCGACAAGCTTCCACGAGGTGATTTGCCAATCGGCATTCGCGGTGCCTTTGACGAGCGCCCAGTTGACGTCTAATTTCACGTGCAGGCTTGCCTTGAGTCCATTCTTATAATTGGCCAATCCATTAAAACCTAAAACCGATTTGAACTGGTCTTTGCGGTTCTCGTGTAATTGCCCTTTTATAAAATAGAATTTCGCATGTTCGAAATACTCAGTCGCCTCGAATAAAACCGGCCAGAAATCAAGGCCTTCCCTCGCAACAACAGATGCTCGGTCGTTAATGCCCCAACTGCGTGCATCGGATTGTCGGTTTGAAATGCTTGTGGCTTCAGCAGCCGTCAAAACTCCAGATACGTCGACTTCTTCGGCAAATAAACCCTTGGCCGCTGATGCGTCGGGCAGTTGGAGGTTCATGACGCTTCTCGATAGCTCGCGTAAGCGAGGTGTCAGCTCCAACAATAGTTCTTCGGAACTGACAAGCTTCCGGACCTCTTGATCGTTGAGTTCGTTTTTCGCCGCCTGATTCTTCGATTGCCTCGGAGCGCTGGGATGGGAGGACCAGAGATTGAAGCTGGTAAGAGCGACAATGATCAATGTCAGACCGACGATCACTGAATTCGTGTTGTTGAAATAATTGGCCATGGTTTGAGGATCCGACTTAGTCTTAATGACTCAACTGGCAACGCGTTTGAGAGTTACAAAAGAGGGCCAACAGCCTTATAGCGCCATACACATTTCCGAGATGATGACTTAATTCGGAAAACTTGACGATCGACAAAGACGTACGGTAGGGTCAATTTCGTTCAATGGCACATTGTAACCGTTTATCTTTTGTGGGGGCGACGGGCCTAATACAGAAAATGCAAAAGGCCTCGCATGAATAGGTTTCATGCGAGGCCGAATTAATATGGTTTCACCAACCGCGACTTCTACCGGGTCGGCAAACGCAGTATCGATTAGCCGCTTACTGCCCCTGCAAAATGGAAATGAACACTGGAATATCAGCGAAGTCGACCACACCGTTGCAGTCGCAATCGGCTTCCGCTTGGAAAATCCCTTGTTGCAAGACCGAAATGAACGGTGGGATGTCTGCGAAATCTACGACCCCGCTCAAGTCAACATCTCCTTTTAATGCGTCTCCTGCAACAAGCGACCCGATGATTGACGTGTCATCAATGAACAGAGATCCGCTGTTGGAGTTGGAACCGTCAGCGCCTCCACCGAACGACTGGACCGCAATTACGGCTCGCAGGCTAGATGCACCGGTGGGTGCTGTGCGTGTTTGCATGAATTGTGCGTACGAGTCAGTTGGAGCAATCCCCTCGTTGTTGTCGAACTGACCTCCAACGAACGCCCCGTTAACGTCTAGGAATTCAAGTCGGAACTCTGCGTCGATTCCCGCTAAATTTACGCCTTCACTGCGAGCATTAAAGGAGAAAGTGTAATCCTCTCCGGGGACGATGTCGTCGACCTGCTGAACAAAACCAGCGAACGAATTTTCGTCTCCGAGAATTGACGCCACGCCGTGACTTGATCCCGTCAAAGGGGCCGTCGTCGCGGTAGTGCCGGAGGTTGTGCCTCCGTTATCAAACGGGTTCCACTGACCGGGAGTTTGCTCGCCTGAGGCACCAATGGGATCTTCGAACGATGGGTTGGATACCAGTTCCATCACTGGGCCAGGGGTAGGTGGTTCAGTGGAGGGGGGAGGAGTTCCAATCGGTGGTCCTTGGATCGACGCGCTGTCAACAAACAGAGTTCCAGTGTCGGAGTCTGATCCATCAGCACCAGCACCGAAAGACTGAATCGCGATCACGGCTCGCAAGCTAGTTGCACCAATTGGAGCTACACGGCTTTGAGAGAAAACCGCGTACACATCAGTCGGGACAACCGGTTCGTTGAATGCGAATTGATCGCCAATGATCGCTCCGGTTGCGTCCAAGAACTCAAAGCGGAATTCTCCATCAACTCCACCTAGGGTTGCACCTTCACTGCGCCCACTAAAGGAAAAGGTGTAGGACAATCCTTCAGTGATATTGTCGACCTGATATTGAAGACCAGCAAACGAACCTCCAGTTGCATCAATGGTCATCGCACCATGAGTTGCACCATCCAAAGGGGCGATCGTGTTGGTGCCGGCGCCAGTTGCCCCGTCGCCAAAGAAAGGATTCCACTGATCGGAGGCAGTGTCGCCCTCTGCACCAATGGGGTCCTCGAAAGAAAGGTTTGTCGCGAGTTCTACATCTTGGGCGTTAGCCAGTGGAGTGCAAAGCATCGCGGTGAAAACCGCCAAGCCCTTTAATACGTGTACTAATTTCATTTTGTAATCCAAATGGTTAATCGAATGGGGTCTTAATTTGAAGCTGCAACGGTTCCTCGGTAGGCCGACAGTTAGCAGCAATCACAATGGAAAAGTGCCTTTTAATTCCAACCGCTCACACGCCACTACCGGCGGATAACACCTCTTCCTAACAGAATGATAAAGATGCGAGCTAAGCTAGAAACCGGTTTCATTATTGCCTAAATGCACTTAGAAATCAATAGAACCGGAGTTGTAAATGAAAACTCGGGGGCTTTCACCAAGAAATAGCCTACATCTCTGTGGTCATTCTAACGTTACTTCGACGCACTTAGTGCTTGAGCTAACGGTGAAGCCATCCCCCATGGATAAAGGTATTTCGATTTCGATTTCCTCGTCGCAGGTTAGGGATAAGCCAATACCACCAGTTCTTCACTGGTAGCCGAAGTCGCAAGACTTTGGATCGCGAAAGAGCAAGGTTTCCAATCTCTTGCGAGATCGGCTACACCGAATCGATCCAAGTTGGAGCGTCAAATTTAGCGAGTGCCATTGAGCGACACTTGGCCAGCTAACGCCCCGGTGGGTTTAGCGGGCTGGGACCAAGGTTGCCTTCTGTCCTAAAATCGCAGTCGCCGATGGGTTTGATCGATCGATCACAAACGGGCCGAGCCGCTTATCGAGATGTAACATCAAAATGGAGTTAGGTCCGGGGGATAGCCGTCTTTGGGGAATGAACTCTGTGCCGTAGAGGGCCGTTTTTGACAAACGCACTTCGTCGATCTGTCCTGAGAAAGCGCGCGTCGGGAGGTTGCCGTTGTCTGGGTCTGCGCCGATGAACAATGACAAATCGTTACGTCTACGCTTGCCTGTACCAGCAGTTTTGCTGACCGGTTGGCCGGCGACAAACAGCGTCACGTATTGGCCATCAAAAACACCCGCCAGATGAGTCCACTTTCCCACGGGAATTTTTTCTTTAGCTTTGGCCGAAACGTAACGCCCTCCCAAATAAATGTCGAACTGGGGAACGCCTTCGTCGGAGAACATCGAATATTCGCTGTTTTGTGTTTTGGCGACGATCGCCGAATAGCCCGAGTGAGACTTTGGTTTGACCCACGCCTCAAGTGTTATCGGACCTTCAGGGAGATCGATATCGCTCGACCGAACTTCGAGGACCGAATCGAGCCCCGATACCTCCAACGCGCGCTCAGCGGCATCGGAGAAGAAATCGGCCGGCAGTTCGCCGGGTTTCAGTTTCAACGCCACTGCCTGCTGGGGCAGTTTGACGACTACGTTTTCGCCGACGAGCTCCGGGGTGAAGACGATTTTCGGCAGAGAAGCGATCTCGTCGGTTCCAGAGAATCGCTTCAAGCGAAAATTTGCCTCGTACGATTGGCCGGCTTTGATTTTGATGTGTTGGTGGTCCAGCGTCGTTGCCCAACCGGATCCCGATTCGATGTCCAAGGCAAGAGTTCCCTGCACTGGATGCGGGGCAGGGTTTTCAAGCTTGAGCACCACGTCGCCTTGGCAGCTGCCATCAGCAGCGATCAACAACGCCGCGCTGGTCTGGACGGGGCGCGTTGCACGGGCCAAATCGACTTCTGCGAGGAATTCCGGGGTGAATTGTTTTGGGTCGAACACGGCTCCGACGGGAATCGCCGATACCGAAAAACTACTTTCGCGGACGGACACCATGTTCAGATGGTGGAGGTATCCCGCGTCAGGGATATCGCCGTGAAGAAAGCCACCGGTTGTCGCGAGGGTGTAATACTCGATTCCTTTATCGTCGGGTTGGTCAAATCTCATATGGTGAATGTGGCCAGCAAAGACTGCTTTAACATTGCCGGCAGCGGAGAGTTTTTTGTGGACGACGTCCCAGTTTCCGCCCGCATAGCCTCGACCAATCCAACGCGGGTGGTGGATGAAGACAAAGATTTGGTTGGCGTTAGAGAGCCTTTCCAACGACTGGTCAAGGAACGCCAGTTGGTCCTCGGACATGATTTGCAAGCCAAAATCGTTGAAGCCTTTTTTGTTCGTTTTCGGATCGCCCTCATCGGAGTACAAGACAATAAAGCCGGTTTTTTTATGCTCGAACGAGTACCACAATGGCCCAAAATGTTCCTCGTAGTTTGCTTCATGGTGCCCTTGAGGCCTGTCCTTTCCTACCCAATAGATGTCGTGATTTCCAGCAACTGGATACCAATTCATGTTCAGCTCGGCCATGATGAATTTGTATTCTTCCATTTCCTTGATCCATTGATCGCGCTCGCTGTAGCCTTGGATTAGATCGCCGACGGTCATCACCAGATCTGGATCGATCAGGTTGGTGTCCTTGACGGCTTGGCGAAGGACTTTGAGTCCCGCGGGCTCACCACCGGTTCGATCACCGTAGATGACGAAATGGAAAACATCTTCTGACTTTGGTGGAGTCAGTGTTTGGGCGTCTTCGGGGAACTGACGGGTTGTGGTGACCTTTGCTCCTCGGGCATCTTGAGGGCTCTGAGCCCAGATCGATGGGACACACAATTGGGAGATTGAAAAAAGCAGAACCGTGAGAAGCGGAACCGTGAGAAGCGGAACCGTGAGAAGCGGAACCGAGAGTAAAGCGAAACGGATCGTGTTGGGTCGCGCCATCGAGAATTCCATGTACGAAGATTGGGACATGTTCAGCATAAGAAATTGCCGTCGCCTCGACAGGCAGCTTCATAATGTTTTCACAGGTTTTGTGAGAAGCCAGACGTTTCAGAACAAGACGGGTTAATTAAGACTGACCAATCAGTTGAGGTTGCACCCCGCGGCTTTTGTGAGCGTCTCGCAGTGACTCGATTTTGGTGAGTTTAGATCTTTGTCACTGATTTCTCGTGCCCGAAGTCGCAAGATTTTGTATTTCCTGAGAGCAAACTTTCCAGTCTTTTGAGAGATCGGCTACGGCAAGAGGGGGGACGATGCTCGACGCGGCCGCTGCTTTGCAGGTCGGATGAATCTTTTGCTGGCATTTAGAGGTGCGGTGCCCAGCAAGTCAGGGGAACTCTCAAAATCCCAGTCTGGGGCAAATTTAGCTGTTGGCGGCCGAGAAATTGGACGAGTGAATGGATTTAACAAACCTAAGCGGTCGCTTCTATCGGGGAGCTAATTTCGCCAAGTAGGACGTTGCGAACCAATAGCGGGCGTTGAGGGTCCATGTGCTAGGGGCGCTAGTTTGCTCAAACATTGGCGGAAATTGGCCGGATTGGGGCGTGTTTAGGTATTGGCGGTGAATCCGCCGAAAACGGAGGAAATCCGTATTGCGAGTGAAAGGGAAATCTTTATAGTACTGCCTTTCAAAGATTGAACATTTGCCAGCGTAGCTCAGTTGGGAGAGCAGCGGTTTTGTAAACCGCAGGTCGTGGGTTCGAGCCCCTCCGCTGGCTCTTTTTACATATAGAGAACTTTAAGCGTTCGAAAGAACCTCAAGTGACGACTTGTCCCCAGGGATAGGGCGTTTGATACAACAAGAAGGAACATTTCGGGAGGGTACCGAAGCGGTCAAACGGGACAGACTGTAAATCTGTTGGCTTAGCCTTCGCAGGTTCGAATCCTGCTCCTCCCACTTTTCACATTCAGGCGTTCGCATTGGGCCTGGCGATGACCGCTAACCGGATCGAGTAAGACGCAGGCAAGCCCTTCAGTGGACTTTCCTCGGACTTGTCGGCACTCTGGTCGCAAGTATCTCCAGACCCAAAAAGATTCTTGATTGGGTTTGAGTAGGGCTAGATAAAGGCCAGAATAGAGCCAAAATTTTTTGTTTTTTGGCTTGATTCTCCATTGGGCTTTTGGCCCATTTTGTTAGATTGTGCGGTTAACGACTTCGACAATCGTGCATTTGTAGTGTCATGCTCAGGGCGCGAGAGTCGTGCTGGTGAAACATCAGCGGGTGTAGCTCAATGGCAGAGCCCCAGCCTTCCAAGCTGGTTGTGAGGGTTCGATCCCCTTCACCCGCTCATTTAAGTAAGTCGTTGGGCTTGTACTTGCTGCTGTAGCTCAGTGGTAGAGCACTTCATTGGTAATGAAGAGGTCATGGGTTCAAGTCCCATCAGTAGCTTTTGTGAGTATTGAAGTAATGGTTCGGCTTTCGGGTCGATTTATTAACTTGGTTATTAATTAAGAATAAGAAGTAGGTAATCAGTCGCATGGCCAAGGAAGAATTTAAAAGAACAAAGCCGCATGTAAACGTTGGAACCATTGGTCACATTGACCATGGAAAGACGACCACCACTGCGTCTATTCTTGCCGTCCAGGCAGCAAAGGGTTTGGCGGAAGCCAAGAACTATTCGGATATCGCCAAAGGTGGTACCGTTCGTGATGAAACCAAAACTGTGACTATCGCGGTTGCTCACGTTGAGTACGAGACGGACAACCGTCACTATGCTCACATCGACTGCCCCGGTCACGCTGACTTTATTAAGAACATGATTACCGGTGCCGCCCAGATGGATGGAGCGATTCTGGTTGTTTCTGCTGCTGACGGCCCAATGCCTCAGACAAAAGAGCACGTTCTGTTGGCTCGCCAGGTTGATGTTCCAGCTTTGGTTGTCTTCCTTAACAAGTGCGATCTGGTCGACGACGAAGAGTTGTTGGAATTGGTCGAGATGGAAGTACGCGAGCTGTTGTCGAAGTATGACTTTGACGGCGACAATGTTCCAATCATTCGCGGTTGTGCTTTGCCGGCTTTGGAAGATCCTTCCAACCCGGAAAAAGCAGCCTGCATTGGCGAGCTGATGGATGCGATCGATTCGTACATCCCTGAGCCAAAGCGCGATGAGGACATGGATTTCTTGATGGCGATCGAAGACGTGTTCTCGATCGAAGGTCGTGGAACTGTGGCTACTGGTCGTATCGAGCGTGGTGTTCTGCGAACTGGCGAAGAGGTTGAGATCATTGGCTTGGAAGCTGAGCCTCGCAAAACCACTTGTACTGGTGTTGAGATGTTCCGCAAGATCCTCGACGAAGGTCGTGCCGGCGATAACGTTGGTTGCCTGCTTCGTGGTGTAAAGCGTGAGGAGATTCAGCGTGGTCAGGTATTGGCCAAGCCGGGGTCAATCACGCCTCACAAGTTGTTCGAAGCAGAGATCTACTGTTTGAGCAAGGAAGAGGGCGGACGCCACACTCCATTCTTTAGTGGCTATCGTCCTCAGTTTTACTTCCGTACCACAGACGTAACTGGTACCGCTAACTTGGTTGACGCAGAGATGTGTATGCCTGGCGACAACGTGAAGATTAACGTTGAGTTGCAGAAGCCGATTGCGATCGACGAAGGTATTCGTTTCGCGATTCGCGAAGGTGGCCGAACAGTTGGTTCTGGTGTTGTTACCAAACTCAACGACTAGGTTTGTGCCGCAAGCGGTCTGTCGGGTTTCGGCAGGCCTGATTTAAAACAGCTAACTAAGAAGCGTCTCGTTTTCGCGAGACGCTTTTAGTTAATTCAGAGGCTTAAGTGGGTGGCAAGGTCGCCAAGGCGAAGGTGCTGGGTTGGGCTGTTGAAGTCATCCAGGGGTGTAGCTCAATTGGCAGAGCACTGGTTTCCAAAACCAGCGGTTGCGGGTTCAAGTCCCTCCGCCCCTGCTGAGAATTATGTTGGTCGGCTGCAGTCCGTTTCAGGATGTTGCGTTTTACGACAGGTGAGGGAGATTGATGAGTTCAGTTGCAAAAGAAAGTGGTAGCGGCGGCAGTTTGGTCGGCGAGCTGTTTCAGTTTGGGTTGTATAAGCCCAAGCAAGGACGGCTGGTTCGTCAGTTGACGTTTTTGTCAGTGGCCATTTTGGCGGTGCTGATCGGTCGCGAGTTCAGCTATGCTGGCATGCTGTCCAGCGGCAATTTCTGGCTGGGTGCTGTGATTGCGGTTGCCGGGATCTGGTTCGCCTACCGTGTGGTCAACTATCCGAAATTCACAGATTTTTTGATCTCAGTTCAGGCTGAGCTTAACAAGGTGACTTGGCCGAGCACTGATCAGCTCAAGCGTGCGACCGTGGTGGTGATCTTCGTGATTTTCGCCATGGCTTTGTTCCTCTATGTGTTCGATATTATTTGGACCTTCCTGTTTCAACTTCTGGGAATCCGTTACTCGGGATAATACAAGTCGATGGCTGACGAAAACAATTCAGACGAACAACTTGACACTCAAGAGATTGCGGCTGAGGCCAATCCCTCGCAAGAGCAGGCTGCTGCTTCGGCGGTCTCTGAGGCAGACGTCTTGCCTGAGACTGAGGTGTCAGAATCAGTAGACGCCGAGGCGGAAGAGGTTGCGGAACCTGCCGACGTTGAAGGGGCCGACGACGATCAAGACGATGTCGAAGACGAAGAGCCGGAAGTTGATCCTGCTGACCTTGAGTTTTCCGCCGACGATATTGTTGAGGATGACTATGAGGAAGAGGCCGAAGAAGACGAAGACGTCAGTCCGTTAGAGGAGTTCGTCGAAGAAGCTCCTGTTGTTGACGACGAAGTTGAAATGAACTGGTATATCCTCAAGGTTCAGGTCAACCGAGAGAAGGGGATTTGCGAGGCGCTCAAGCGACAGGTCGCGCAGGCTGGCATGGAGCATTACTTCAGTGATGTGTTGGTTCCAACCGAAGACGTGCGAGAGTTTACCAAAGCCGGCAAGCAGCGAATCACAAAACGCAAGTTGTACCCTGGCTACATTGTCGTCCGCATGGCGATTAACGATGACTCGTGGTTCCTCGTGCGTGAGACCAGCGGCATCGGAGATTTTGCTGGAGCTTCCGGTAGTCCGGTTCCGCTTTCGCAAGGCGAGATCGACCGCATCCTGCAAGCTGCTCGACCCGAAGAGCAGGGCGAAGAAGAACAAATCAAAACAGCCATTCCGTTCAAGATTGGCGAGCGTGTTCGTATCAAGGAAGGTTACTTCCAGAATTACGAGGGAGATATCTCCAACATCGATGAGCGTAATGGCCGTATCGAGGTCATGATTGATATCTTCGGCCGGCCAAACCCGGTGGACATGGATCACTGGCACGCGGAAAAAGTCGGATAGAAAAGGCTGGCTAAGGCGTCTGCTCAGGTTAATGGGTTGACAAACTGGTCAGGTAAATAGAATTCGTGCTCAGCAAAGCACACAAATAACGAGAATTGACGAGAGAAGTCACATGGCAAAGCAGCTAACAGGTCAAGCGAAATTCCAAATCCCGGGCGGTCAGGCGACACCTGCACCTCCTGTGGGCACGTCGTTGGGTAAGTTTGGGATTAACCTTGGGCAGTTCGTCCAACAGTTCAATGACCGAACCAAAGAGTACAATGGCACGCCAATTCCGGTAATTGTAAGCGTTTACAACGATCGAACGTTCGATTTCGTCACCAAGAGCCCTCCAGCGGCGGCAATGTTGAAGGCTGCTGCGGGGATCGCGTCGGGTTCGGGTGTTCCCAACAGAACGAAGGTTGGCACGGTGACTCGCGCTCAAATCGAGGAAATCTGCACAAAGAAGATGGCCGATCTTAACGCCAGCGACATGGATTCAGCATGTCGGATGATTGAGGGCACCGCCCGCAGCATGGGCCTACTGGTCGAAGGTTAGAGTGTTAAAAAGTAGCGGTGGCGGCGATCCGGTCGTCGGCTAGCAAGTCATCGTTTCAAAATTTGCGATTCTGGGCATCTGGCCCGGTTTTCGCCTACCGTTTTTGGGCAACATCTCTAAGATACGCCCTTCAAAAACAAGCCCTTTGACCATTTTTCTTGGTTTCGGCCGCAAAAAACGCCGAAAACCTCGATTTGGTCGTCAGTTGTCCCAGAAAATGGGAGCTGGAACATACCGATTTGCAAGACAGAGAGCCAACCGCTTTCTCTGGAGTTGATTTAGATGGCACAGTCAAAAAGATTCAAAGAACTCCTCAAAAAAGTTCCCGAGACACCCGTCGCGCTCAAAGAGGCCGTTGGGCTTTTGAAGGGCTTTGAGGGAACGAAGTTCGACCAAACCGTTGAGATCCATATGTGGTTGGGGATTGATCCCAAGCAAGCCGACCAATTGGTTCGTGGTTCTTTGGTTCTGCCTAATGGAATCGGGAAGACTCAGAGGGTCGTAGTGTTCGCGCGTGACGCCAATGCCGAGGCTGCAAAGGCTGCCGGTGCTGATGAAGTCGGCCAAGAAGAACTGGCCAAGAAAATCTTGGACGGTTGGTTTGATTTCGACGTTTGCATTGCGTCGCCCGACATGATGGGCGTTGTTGGTCCGTTGGGTCGTGTGCTTGGTCCTCGTAGCTTGATGCCATCACCTCGTGCTGGAACCGTCACGCCCGATGTCGCCAAAGCGGTTGAAGAATACAAAGCGGGTAAGGTTGAGTTTCGCAATGACGCCGGTGGCAACATTCACGCAGTTGTCGGCAGGTTGAGTTTCTCCGAACAGCAGTTGGAAGAAAACATTCAGGCCTTTATGAATTTCATTGATTCGCTGAAGCCAAATTCGCTAAAGGGAAATTATGTCAAAGGGATTTCACTGGCTGCCACGATGAGCCCTGGAGTTCCTGTAGCGGCCTAAATCGGTTTTGGCATAGCTGTGGTCGCCAGATTTGCGGCTTGTTATTTGAACATCGGAACAAACGAACTCTGGCCCCTGAATTCTGGTCGGCCACGATTATTTGATAGAGAACAATCATGAGTAAATACGTAAAAGACTTGCTGACCAAAGATCTGGCTGGTCGTCTAGACGGTGTTGAAGAATGTGTCGTTGCCGATGTGATCGGTATGTCTGCTAATTCAACCAGCGATCTGCGCAAGCGACTTCGCTCAAAGGGCATCCGTTTGATGGTTGTCAAAAACAGCTTGGCTCGCCGAGCGTTTGAAGGCAAAGCTCTGGCTCCTGCGTTTGAAGGTGTCGATGGAACTGCTGCAATTATGTGGGGCGCCGAAGACTTCGTGTCGTTGGTTAAAGAGGCAGTCGATTTAGACAAGGACGAAGAAGAGTTCGAGAAATTCTCCGCCCGTGGTGGAGTGATGGATGGCGAGCAGCTTGATGCGGCCTCCGTTGCACAGGTCAGCAAATGGCCAAGTCGTGATGAGCAGTTGAGTATGTTGGTTGGACAACTGCTTGGTCCGGGTGCTCAGCTGGCTGCCCAGCTGAAAGGCCCTGGTGGACAGCTCGCGGCGCAAATCAAGACAATAGCCGACAAAGAAGAATAAATTTTATCGTATTTGATCAAAAGCGTTACTAGTTTTTAGTCAGGGGTTGGCTTCAGCAGCCAAGACTCGACTGAATTTGAAAGGTTTGATGAGATGTCAGAAGAAGCAACAATTGAATTTTCCGCAGCCTCTAAGGAGCTCGGAGACAAAATCGCCGGTTTGACTTTGAAGGAAGCTCGTGAATTGAGTGAGTACCTCAAGGAAGAGCATAACATCGAAGCTGCAGCTGGCGGCGGTGTCGTGATGGCAGCCGGTGGCGGTGGTGGTGGCGAAGCTGCTGCTGAAGCCAAAACAGAATTCGACGTAATCCTAACTGGATTCGGTGACAAGAAGTTGGACGTAGTGAAGGTCGTAAAGACAATCACAGGTGCCTCTTTGATGGAAGCCAAAAAAGCAGTCGAAAGCTGCCCTGCAACTCTTAAGGAAGGTGCTTCCAAAGAAGAGTGCGACAAAATCAAAGCTGATGTCGAAGCTGCCGGTGGTAGCGTCGAGCTGAAGTAGTCGACCGGGCGGAGTGCAGTTGCTTTGCAGTTGCTCGCTTCGCGGTTGACTGTTTGCTGCAATCAAGTTTGCCGTTTTTGGCAGGCTGTGGTTTGGCGCGATTTGATCAAGCTGACCTTGGGTAGCGGGGAAGTTCGAATACTGACTTCCTGTTTTTCTTGAAAAAACATGCCCAAATACGAGAAAAATGACTGGTCCGTTAGCGGTCCGGTCTTTCTCTATTGGTGCCCAGCGATATTGGCGATTTGCTACCGGGGATGGATTCAGGTAGTCGTCAGGCAGTTTGGCGCTGAAAAGCCTTATTTTGTCGGAAATGGTGAACTTTCAAAGCTCGCCTTCGTCAGAAGCAAGGTCGATTGAATTTTGCTTAAAGCGTGCAGACAGCCAAGAACCGGTGTAGCCCCAAGCAGGGCCAGTCGGTTATAGTTTAGCTAGATTGCGGCGGCGAAATCGCCATACGAGATTCGACTGAGAAATCGTAGAGCGTTTTGGCATGAGGTTTGCCCTGAGGTGGGTTGATCTTTCCAGCCACAGTTTTGCTGATATGAAAATGCAAAAACCTGTTGTTGAACTGTTGTAAAGCAGTTCCGAGCAACGGCAAGACGGCGCCATCAGGCCCAACTTGCGACGAAGGTGCGAGACGGCCCAGTGCAATGCGAAAGCAGTCTGGTGTTTCGGCCAACGATAAGTCAAAGGTTTAATTTATTCCCCGGGAACTGAATGCGTTTCGATCGCACACTAGGCCAACCGACCGTTGGCCATACGAATGAATCTAGAAAGTGTGTTCGATTGACTGCGCTGACAGTCCGTTTCTTGAGATGTGACGACCCTGTTCGTCGTCCCTTTAATGCCTAAATCTGATCCGGAGATTCTGCGCACATGGCAACCCCTGTAGAACGAAGATTACAGCCGAAAACTGTACGCACATTTGGTAGTGGTCGTGATTATCAGATCCCACCAGATCTGACTCAAATCCAGACACAGAGTTACAAAGCGTTTTTGCAAAACGAAGGCGATCCTGATGCGCGTAAGCGTCACGGGATCGAAGGCGTGTTGCAAGAAATCTTTCCAATTAAGAGCTACGACGAAAAGTTAAGCCTTAGCTACGTGCGTTACGAGCTTGGAAAGCCGCGCTTCACTCCTGAAGAGTGCCGCCAGTTGCGTATGACCTACGGTCAGCCGTTTCGCGTGTGGCTGCGTTTGGATAAAGAGCAACCCGTCGAAGAGGAGGTCTACCTCGGTGACATTCCGATCATGATGGGCGGCGGAGAGTTTATCATCAACGGTGCCGAGCGCGTCGTGGTCAGCCAGCTGCACCGTAGCCCTGGCATCGACTTTGTTTTGGAGTCTGACACAACGACTGATCGCAAGATGCCTTCGTGCCGTGTGATTCCAGAGCGTGGAAGTTGGATTGAAGTCAACGTCACCAAGAAAGACGCGCTAACGGTTCGAATCGATCAGAGCGGTAAATTCTCGGCGCTGACACTGCTGCGTGCGATGGATCCTAAATACAGCGAAGACTCTGACATCTTACGTGCGTTCTACGAAACGATGAAGGTGAAAGTCGTCGACGGCCGCAGTGTTGCAAAACTCGATGGCAAAATCGCGGTGGACGACGTCATCTACCCGGCTGGCAGTGATCGTGCTGGTGAAATTATTGTCGAAGCGGGCAAGAAAATCACTAAGGATACCGCTGAAACGATTTGCTCGTCAGCGCTCAAGGTGATTGAGATCATGCACGCTCCAAAGTCGCCGCTGATCTTCAATTCTTTGTCCGAAGACAACACGTCCAGTCATGAAGAAGCTCTGTTGAGAATTTATCAGCGTCTGCGTCCCGGTAACCCTCCGGCGTTGGAACGCGCTCGTAAGCTGTTCCATGAGAAATTCTTCGACACCGACCGTTACCGTTTGGGGCGAGTCGGGCGTTTCCGTATTAACCGGAAACTTGGACTGAACGTCAGCGAAAAAGATATGACGCTGCGTCCGGACGACATCATGGCTTCGATCAAGTACATCCTTGATCTATCAACGCCGGGGACCGATGCCCACATCGATGATATCGATCACCTTGGTAACCGCCGTTTGCGAACGATTGATGAGTTGGCCTGTGACGAGTTGCGGAAAGGTTTCCTCAAGCTTCGTCGCACCGTTCAAGATCGGATGACGCAAAAGGAAGTCGACGATATGACTCCGCGTTCTTTGGTTAATCCAAAGAGTATCTCGGCAGCCATCGATTACTTCTTTGGTCGTGGTGAATTATCCCAAGTGGTCGATCAAACCAACCCATTGTCACAGCTTGCTCACGAGCGTCGTCTATCGGCGCTGGGCCCGGGTGGTTTGAATCGTAAGCGTGCCGGATTTGAAGTGCGTGACGTTCACATTTCTCACTACGGTCGTATCTGCCCGATTGAGACTCCTGAGGGTACGAACATTGGTCTGATTTCATCGATGGCGATCTACGCCAGTGTGGATGATTACGGCTTTATCGTTACGCCGTACTCGGTTGTGAAAAAGGGCAAGGTGACCGACGAGGTTCGTTGGTTGCGTGCCGATGAGGAAACCGAAGTGTACGTGTGTCCGGCTGATACACCGATTGAAAATGGAGCGATTGTTCCGAACAAGCACCTTGGTGGTAGCGTTATCGCTCGCTTCCGTGCTGACTTCGAATTAGCCAAGCCTGAAGAAGTTTCCTTCATGGATATCGCGCCGGCTCAGATGGTTGGTGTGTCGGCGGGACTGATTCCGTTCCTTGAGCACGATGACGCGAACCGCGCTTTGATGGGTTCGAACATGCAGCGTCAAGCTGTTCCGTTGTTGGTGGCTGAGCCGCCGATTGTGGGGACGGGGATGGAACGCCAAGTGGCGCAGAACTCCAGCATGATCATCAAGGCCAAGCGTGCCGGTAAGGTCGGCTACGTTGATTCAACCGTGATCCGCATCGGGAGTGATGAGTATCCGTTGAAGAAATATGTTGGCCTCAATGAGCGTACCTGCCAAAACCAAAAGCCACTGGTTAAACCAGGCGAGAGCGTCGAAAAGGGCCAAGTCATTGCCGATGGTGCCGCGACTTACAAAGGCCAATTGGCACTTGGCCGCAACGTGTTGGTCGGGTTTATGTCGTTCGATGGTTGCAACTACGAAGACGCGATCATCATCAGCGAAGAGCTGGTTAAGAATGACACTTACACATCGATCCATATCGAAGAGTTCGATATCGAAGTGCGTGATACCAAGCTCGGACAAGAAGAATTCACTCGTGATATTCCCAACGTCAGCGAAAAGGCGCTTCGCAACTTGGACGATAGCGGAATCATTCGCACGGGTACTTACGTAAAACCGGGCGATATCTTGGTCGGTAAGGTTTCTCCAAAATCGAAAACCGAATTGACTCCCGAAGAGAAACTTCTTCATGCGATCTTTGGTCGTGCTGGTGAAGACGTCAAAAACGACTCGCTGGAAGTATCGTCGGGAATCGAAGGTATCGTGATCGATACGCAGCGTTTCTCTCGCCGTATAAGTTTGTCCGACGAAGAGCGTAAAGTTTTTGAGAAAGATTTGGCCTCCGCTGAAGAGGACGGCAACCAAGAAATCACACGCGTCTTTGGCGAGATGGTTGCCGAGATCGAAAAAGTCACCGGTAAGACACTGACCGACGAAGACGAAACGCCTTTGGTCAAAGATCAGGATCCAAAATTCGTTGCCGAAAAGGCTCAGTACTTCCGCATCAAGCAATTGACCGAAGGCATGCGTAGCGAAGACCGCATCAAGCAGGTCAAGAAAGTCTACGCGGCGCACTGGCCAATCGTTGAGCAAGCCATTGAAGCGCGTGATCGCCAAGTCAACAGCATGAAGCGCGGTGATGAACTTCGCAGCGGCGTGTTGCAGATGGTCAAAGTCTACATCGCGACCAAGCGTACGATTTCGGTCGGTGACAAGATGGCCGGTCGTCACGGAAACAAGGGTGTGATCTCCAAAATCCTTCCTGTGGAAGACATGCCATTCCTAGAAGATGGAACCTCGATCCAGATCATGCTTAACCCGCTGGGCGTGCCTTCGCGGATGAACGTGGGACAGATTCTTGAGACCCATCTTGGTTGGGCCGGATCGAAACTGGGCTTTCAAGCGCTGACGCCTGTCTTTGATGGTGCCTCCGAGGAGGATATCAACAACTGCCTAGAAGAGGCTGGATTGCCACGTCATGGAAAGCACTACTTGTTCGACGGACGTACCGGAGAGCGTTGTGGTCAGGAAACGACGGTAGGTTACATCTACATGTTGAAACTGCATCACCTTGTCGACGACAAGGTTCACGCTCGCAGCACGGGGCCTTACTCGCTTATTACGCAGCAGCCACTAGGTGGAAAAGCTCGTTTCGGTGGGCAGCGTTTCGGCGAGATGGAAGTTTGGGCTCTGGAAGCTTATGGAGCCGCTTACATTTTGCAGGAACTGTTGACCGTGAAATCGGACGACGTGGAAGGGCGTACCAAGATCTACGAATCGATGGTCAAAGGCGAAAACACACTCGAGGCTGGCACGCCTGCCAGTTTCGACGTGTTGACCAACGAGATTCGCGGCCTTGCCCTGAACATGCAATTGGAAAAACGACGCGGCTAAACCTGCGGTAAACAGGTCCACTGGACATCCTGAAGGCTTGGCCCTTCAGGTTGTCATGGTCCAAAGCCCGGCTTGCCGACAACGCGGTAACTGACCGGAACATCGATTCGACATTCATTCCCGACATAAACACGAAAACGAAATAGGAGCTGGTGAAATATGGCGACTGCCGACCCCACCTACGATCGCATTAACGATTACGCTTCAGTGAAAATCTCTTTGGCGCGTCCCCACGACATCCGTAGCTGGTCGATGGGCGAAGTTAAAAAGCCTGAAACGATTAACTACCGAACGTACCGTCCCGAGAAAGACGGTTTGTTCTGCGAGCGGATCTTCGGACCTGAAAAGGACTGGGAATGTGCTTGCGGTAAATATCGTGGCATGAAGTACAAGGGCATGATCTGCGATCGTTGCGGCGTGAAGGTGACGCACTCGCGCGTTCGCCGTAAACGCATGGGCCACATCGAACTGGCCGCGCCAGTGGTGCATATCTGGTTCTTCAAAGCGATGCCTTCGCGTTTGGGTAACTTGCTCAACATGAAGACCAGCAGCCTTGAGAAGGTGATCTACTTCCAAGACTATGTTGTGACCGATCCCGGCACGACCGATCTTGAGCGACAACAATTGCTCAGTGAAGAAGAATTCAAAGCGGCTCGCGCTGAATTCGGCGAGGGGAGTTTCTCTGCCAACATGGGTGCCGACGCTGTTCGGGAACTGTTAGGCGAGCTGGATTTGGTTGCTCTTTCAGACGACTTGAGAGTTGAACTGGCGGAGACAGGTTCCAAGCAAAAGCGAAAAGACTTAACGAACCGTCTGAAGATTGTTGAATCGATCCGCGACAGTGACAACAAACCAGAGTGGATGGTGCTGGATGTGATCCCCGTGATTCCGCCGGATCTGCGTCCGCTGGTTCTGTTGGATTCGGGCAACTTTGCCACCAGCGATCTGAACGATCTTTATCGTCGTATCATCAACCGCAACAACCGCTTGCGGAAACTGGTTGATCTGAACGCGCCGGAAGTGATTATCCGCAACGAAAAACGGATGCTTCAGCAGTCTGTCGACGCTCTTTTCGATAACAATCGTTGTAAGCGACCGGTTCTCGGTAGTAGTAACCGCCCGCTGAAATCTTTGACAGACATGATCAAGGGTAAGCAGGGCCGTTTCCGCGAGAACCTGCTTGGTAAGCGTGTCGATTACTCGGCCCGTTCAGTGATCGTGGTTGGTGCTCGTCTAAAGCTGCACCAATGTGGTCTGCCAAAGAAGATCGCGTTGGAACTGTTCCAGCCGTTCATCATTCGCAAGTTGAAAGAACTCGGTCACGCCGACACGATCAAGTCCGCCAAGAAAATGCTTGAGCGGAAGGACGAAGAGGTTTGGGATATTCTCGAGCAAGTGATTCGCAACCATCCGGTGATGCTTAACCGAGCCCCGACGCTGCACAGGATGGGTATTCAAGCGTTTGAGCCGATCTTGGTTGAAGGTAACGCGATTCACTTGCACCCGCTGGTTTGTAAAGGATTCAACGCTGACTTCGATGGCGACCAGATGGCCGTTCACTTGCCGCTTTCCATTGAAGCTCAAGTGGAAGCCCATACGTTGATGCTCTCGACGAATAACATTTTCGCACCGTCAAACGGCCGTCCGATTATGAGTCCGTCGCAGGACACGGTGATGGGTTGTTACTACGTGACGTTGATGCTGCCCAATCAAAAGGGCGAGGGAATGACGTTCGCTTCTTTGGATGAAGCCGACCATGCTTTCGCGCAAGGCGTCATCGCGCTGCACGCGAAGATCAAGGTGCGGATTGCTGAAGGCCGCTACATTCGAACTGGCGAAGATGAAAAACGCATCCCTAGCCAGATAATCGAGACGTCCTATGGCCGGATCATGTTGAACATGATGTTGCCTGAGGGAATGGACTTCTACAACTACACTCTTAAGAGTGGCGATCTGGCGACTGTGATTTCGGATTGTTACCAAGGGCTAGGCCGTCGCGAGACGATTAGCTTGCTTGATGACATGAACCAATTAGGTTTCCGCGAAAGTACTCGTTCGGGTCTTTCGTTCGCGACCGATGACTTGGTCACGCCAGATGAAAAAGAAACGATCATCGCCGAAGCTGAAAAAGATGTGATCAAGCTTCGCAAGCACTACGAGCGCGGTGTGATCACCGAAAAAGAACGCTACAACCAAGTGCTTGAGAAATGGACCCACGCTCGTGAGGCCATCACCGGCGTCATGATGCAGGCCATGAAGGACGATGACCGTGGCGGCATGGGATATGTCAACCCGGTTTATCTAATGGCTCACTCCGGTGCTCGTGGTGGTGTCGAACAGATTCGTCAGTTGGCAGGTATGCGTGGCCTGATGGCCAAGCCGACCGGTGAAATTATCGAGACGCCGATTAAGGCGAACTTCCGTGAAGGCCTGTCGGTTCTGGAATACTTCTCTTCGACGCACGGTGCTCGTAAAGGTTTGGCCGATACAGCGCTCAAGACAGCCGACTCGGGATACCTGACTCGTAAGCTGGCCGATGTCGCTCAGAATGTGGTTGTCACCATGGAAGATTGTGACACGACCAAGGGAATCACCAAGGGGATTATTTACCGTGGTGAGCAGGTTGAAGTTCGATTGGCGACAGCGATCAACGGTCGTGTCTCACGTCAGAACATCGTCAACCCAATTACCGATGAAGTGGTCGTTGCCGAATCGCAAATGATCACACCTGAGATCGCCAAGAAGATCGAAGACATGGGACTTGAGAAAATTCAGGTTCGCAGCCCGATGACTTGTGACGCTCCGCTGGGAGTTTGCCGCAAGTGTTACGGCATGGACATGTCGACAGGAGACTTGGTCGAAGAAGGTATGGCTGTCGGAATCATCGCGGCTCAGTCGATCGGTGAGCCCGGTACTCAGTTGACCATGCGTACGTTCCACATTGGTGGTGTTGCCAATACATCCACCGAGAAGAATGAAGAGCGTTGTAGCAAGGGTGGAATTGCAAAACTGATTCGTATGCGATCGGTTGTTAACGGCGATGGCGATACTGTTGTCCTCAATCGAAATGCGGAAATTGCGATCTGCGATGAACGCGGTCGTGAGCTTGAGTCTCACAAAATTCCAGCTGGTGCGACATTGGCGGTCACCGAAGGTGGCAAGGTCAAGGCAAAAGGCGTGCTGTGTCGCTGGAACCCGTTTGCTGCTCCGATTCTCTCAGAGGTCGAAGGTAAAGTGCGCTTCGAAGACATCATCGAAGGCGAGACGATGCAAATGGAGCAGGAAGCTTCTGGTACGATTCGCCGTACGATCATCGACTTCAAAGGCGACCTGCACCCGCAGATTGTCATCGAGGACAAAGAAGGTAACGCGTTGGACGTGTACTACTTGCCTGAGCGTGCCAATATTACGGTTAAAGAGGGTGCCAAGATCAAGACCGGTACCGCGATTGCAGAAACACCTCGTGAAGCATCCGGCATTTCGGACATTACCGGTGGTCTGCCTCGTGTGACTGAGATTTTCGAAGCACGTAAACCGAAGGATCCTGCCGTGATGGCTGAGATCGACGGTACTGTCGAACTGGGTGACAAGAAGCGTGGCAAGCGTACCATTATCGTTCGCAGCGAAAGCGGTCTTGAGGTCGAGCACTTGGTGCCGCCAGGAAAACGATTCTTGGTTCACTCGGGTGATACAGTGACCGCCGGTCAGCAGTTGATCGACGGACCGTTGGTGCCGCACGACATTCTACGTGTCTCTGGCGAAGAGGCTGTTCAGCAGTACCTTGGTCACGAGATTCAGCAGGTCTATCGCAGCCAGCGTGTTGAGATCAACGACAAGCACGTCGAGATCATCATCGCCCGGATGTTGCGTAAGGTGAAAGTTGAATCTGCCGGTGACAGCGATATGCTGCCGGGCTTGATTTGCGATCGCTTTGAATTCCAGACCACCAACGAAGAACTTGCTAAATGCGTGAAGATCACTGACAAAGGTGATAGTGATTTGAGCAAAGGTCAGGTTGTGGCACGCGACGTGTTTGAAGAGACCAACGCCAAAATTGAAACCCTCGGTGGTAAGCCCGCCAAAGCGAACAAGCCTCGTCCGGCCACTCACAGTACGCAGTTGCTGGGAATCACCAAAGCTTCGGTACAGAGCTCCAGCTTTATCTCGGCGGCCAGTTTCCAAGAGACGACGAAGGTTCTAACTGAGGCTGCTTTGGCAGGTAAAGTTGACAACTTGGTCGGTCTGAAAGAGAACGTGATTTTGGGTCACTTGATTCCAGCGGGAACAGGTTTCCGGACCTTCCAAGACTCCGAGGTTCAGTACAACCTCGAAGCGATGCGCGAGGCGGCTCTGCAGCCAACTCAATCGCTCGAAGAAAGCTTCCCGCTTTTGGAATCGGCGACTTCGACCAATCCGCTTGCTGATGATTCAGCGAGTCCTTCGGCGGAACTGCCAAACGATTTCCTTAGCACGATGGCAGCGTCCGGTTCACTGGGTGATCTTGGTGCCGAAGTGGCTGGCGACGGAGCGACTGCTCAGGCCAGTTCCGGTTTGCTCGGTGGCGACGTTTCCACGTTGGCCGATCCTCAGTCACTCGCCGGAGACGACTTTACTAAAATCGAAGGTGTGGGGCCAAAGATTGCGGAACTATTGAACGCGGGTGGCATTACGTCGTTTGCTCAACTTTCACAAACACCGCCAGATCACATCAAGTCGGTTCTTAACGCCGGTGGACCAAGCTACGCTAATCATGATCCGAGCACTTGGCCGGATCAAGCAATGCTGGCCGCCAACGGTGAGTGGGACCAGTTGAAAGACTGGCAAGACCAGTTGATTGGTGGCAAGATGCCTGAGGGTACCGCCGCGGCTGGTATGCCAGACGCATCTGGCATGAGTTCGCTGATGGCGGCTGATACGGCAGCGCCTGTCGTTCCGACGACTCCAGAGGCTCCTGCTGATCAAGATGACCTGACCAAAATCGAAGGCGTTGGTCCTAAGATTGCTGAATTGTTGGGTGCCGGTGGCATCACTAGCTTTGCTCAATTGGCCAGTACTCCCACTGAACAAGTCCAGTCTATCCTCAACGCCGGTGGTCTGGCGTCACATGATCCGACAACTTGGGCGGCTCAGTCTCAGATGGCTGCCGATGGCAAGTGGGACGAACTCAAGGTGTGGCAGGACGAACTTGATGGCGGCAAAGAAGTCACCAAAGACGATCTGACGAAAATCGAAGGAATCGGCCCCAAGATTGCGGAAATTTTGAATGCTTCAGGCATCAACGGTTTCAAGACGCTCGCTGGCACGACGCCGGTGCAACTCAGCGCTGTTCTGGATATGGCCGAAGGTAATTTTGCCGCTCACGATCCAACCACATGGCCTCAGCAAGCTCAGATGGCTGCTGATGGCAAATGGGATGAGCTACAGAAGTGGCAGGATGAGCTCGACGGAGGTCGTGCTTAATAGGGAAACGAGTTGTTTGTAGCCGAAGTCGCAAGACTTTGGATGAATAATGGAAATCTCCAATCTCTCGCGAGATCGGCTACTAACACGACGAATCTGTCGACTGGGCAGCATGAGAGCGGGGCTTTTTCAGGCCTCCTTGACAGCTTTGCCGGTTGTTGGTGGATTCGAGGGCAGTAATGTCCGATTTAGAGGTTGACACTTTTGACGACATCACTATTTTTATAGGCTTCCACTTAGATCAATTTGCCGGGTTTTAGCCCCGGAACCTCCGGAAAAAAACGAATGCCAACGATTAACCAGCTGATTCGCAAACGCCGCAAGCAGAAGCGAAAATTCACTAAATCTCCAGTGCTTGAGAAATGCCCTCAGAAACAGGGTGTTTGTCTCAACGTACGGACCATGACTCCTAAGAAGCCGAACTCGGCTCTTCGGAAGATCACGCGTGTTCGTCTCTCTAACGGCAAGGAAGTCACCGTTTACATCCCCGGCGAAGGCCACAACTTGCAGGAACACTCAATTGTTCTTGTCCGCGGCGGTCGAGTACGTGACCTGCCAGGTGTTCGTTACCAAGTGGTTCGCGGTACGCAAGATACGCTGGGCGTTGAAAAGCGTAAGCAATCCCGTAGCCGTTATGGTGCGAAGAAGGGCTAGTCCCCTTTTCCTTTTGTAGATCGATCACACACCTTTTTGAAACAAATTTGTCATGGGCAATATTACTGCCAGCCGCACTCAGTTGCGACCAGATCCAAAATTCGATTCCTTGCTGGCCAGCAAGTTCATCAACTGTCTAATGTGGGACGGGAAGAAGTCTATCGCTCAAGGCGTCTTCTATCGCGCATTGGATGAAATGAAGAAGCGGATTCCTGATGTTGAACCTATCGAAGCATTCACGCAAGCGGTTGAAAACGTGAAGCCGTACATCGAAGTTCGATCAAAGCGCGTCGGCGGTGCTTCCTATCAGGTGCCGATGCAGGTTAGCCGTTCTCGTCAGCAGTCGCTTGCGATACGCTGGATTTTGAATGCAGTGCGTGACAAGAAAGGTCGTCCGACTCATCTGCGTCTGGCTGACGAATTGGTTGCTGCATACAACCGTGAGGGTGCTGCGATGACCAAGCGTGAGAACACGCACAAGATGGCAGACGCGAACAAAGCGTTCGCCCACTTTGCTTGGTAGAACCAAATCAAAAACCGCTTTGCGACTTGTTCCCAAGGCGGTTTTTTTATGCGCTGGCTGACGTGATGAAACAAGTTTTTCACGCGAAATTCGCCTGCGCATGAGGTCTGTATTGAGGTGTCCAGACCTTCAATTGGAACCTGAAATCATGTTATAACCTATCTCCTGCTACCACAAAAATTCACCGGTCCCCAACCATGGCTCGTAAACTTCAAAACCTTCGCAACATCGGGATCATTGCGCACATTGATGCCGGCAAAACGACCGTCACCGAGCGCATGTTGTTTATCTCTGGAAACAAGCATCGCGTCGGAAAAGTGGACAGCGGCACGACAACCACCGATGACGATGCTGAAGAGCAGGACCGGGGCATCACGATTTACGCGGCCTGTGTGACGTTCGACTGGAAAGACGTTCACATTAATCTGCTGGACACGCCTGGCCACGTGGATTTCACCGCCGAGGTCGAGCGTAGCTTGCGCGTGCTTGATGGGGCGGTTGTGGTGTTCAGTGCGCGTGAGGGCGTTGAAGCCCAAAGCGAAACCGTTTGGCGTCAGGCTGACAAATACAACGTGCCGCGGGTAGCGTTTATCAATAAGCTCGATCGCGAAGGAGCCGATTTCACGCGTGTGCTAGGCGAGATGAAGGATCGCCTTGGTGCGACGCCCGTTCCGATCCAAATGCCCGTAGGTATGGGACCGGCTCATGTGGACAATCCTTTTCGAGGCATCATCGATCTGATCAAGATGCGGATGATGACCTTTGAGGAAGAAGGCAAGAACTTAAAGGAAGGCCCGATCCCTGAAGAACTGTTGGATGAGGCTCAGTTCGCGCGAGCCGAGATGCTCGAGAGTCTTTATCCACTGAGTGATAAAATGATGGAATTGGCTTTGGGAGAGGAAGACATTCCCAACGAACTGGTGCGTGACGTCCTCCGCAAAGGAACCCTTGAGCAACAGATTCAGCCGGTGGTATGTGGTTCGGCGTTGCACGGTATCGGCGTTCAAGGCGTTTTAGACAGCGTTAAACACTACCTGCCAAGTCCGTTAGAGCGTCCGCCGGTCATTGGTACTCATCCGAAGAAAGAAAAGGTCACCGAAACGCGTAAGCCGGATGCCAAAGAGCCGTTTTCGGCGTTGGTGTTCAAGATCCTCCCAGCCAAGACTGGCGATCTTTACTGGGTTCGAATTTACTCTGGAGAACTCAAGGGTAACTCGCGCGTTTACTGTAGCGGCAAGGACAAAAAGGAAAACGTGGCTCAGCTTTGGCAGATCCACGCCACACGCAAGGATCGCGATGGCCAAGTTGAATCGGTGGGCACTGGCGAAATCGTCGGCTTGATCGGTCCACGGTTTGCCGTCACCGGTGACACGTTGTGCGATCAGAAATCACCTATCCTGCTCGAATCAATCGAGTTTCCCGAGACTGTGATCGAGATGGCGATCGAGCCCGAATCGACAGGTGAGCGAGACAAGCTTGCCGAAGTGCTCGAGTTGCTCAAGCGGCAGGATCCGACTTTCAAGGCCAAGGAAAACGAGGAGACCGGTCAGACGCTAATTTCTGGGATGGGCGAACTTCATCTGGAAGTGATCAAGAACCGGTTACTGCGTGATTTCAAGCTGAAGGTAAAGGTTTACAAACCGCGCGTGTCGTATCGAGAGACGATCAGCCAGAAAGTTGAAGTTACCGGTAAGTGTAATCGTTTGGTCAACGGTCAGCAGTTGTTTGCAAAAATCAAGTTGCGGATGGAACCGGATGACAAAACCGAATCAGGCGTCGCGCTTCGTAGCCAGTTACCCGTTGATTCTATGCCAATGGAGATGGTGCAGATCGTCAAGGACGAGATTAAAGCGCGCGGCGAAAGCGGCGGTCCAATCGGAAGCTTCCCGTTGGCGAAAATGAAGGTGACGTTGCTCGATGCTGAAGCAACTGAGGAATCGACGCCGATGGCGTTTTCAATTGCTGCCGGCGAGGCATTTGAGGAGGCATTAGCAAAGGCCGCGCCCATCATGCTTGAACCGGTCATGAATTTGACGGTGACGACACCAGAAGAGTACTACGGAGACTTCGTCAGCGATTTGGCTCAACGCCGTGCTCAGATTGTCAGCACTGATACACATGTTGGGTTCACAAAAATTGTTGCCCATGCACCGCTGGCCGAATTGCTCAGCTACTCCAACACCATGCGTAGCTTGAGTCAGGGCAGGGCAGGGAGCTCGATGGAGCCGCTGGCGTATTTGGAAGCACCGGAAGAAGTGAAAAAGCAGTTCGAGATGTAGCTGCTGGTCACTTACTATCGCAATAATACCGGCAACCGACTAATTCGCAGTCCTTCTTGCAGGTGGTCCTCGCGAAATGTACGAATATGCATGAAGCTGCGTTTTCCTCACAGCGGCATTATCGCTACTATTAAGTAGCCCAACCAATACGCAAATAGACCGGTGCAGATTTCATGGCCAAAGATCTTGAAGAACGAATTGAAAAAGTCGAAAAAGAAATCGAACGACTTAAAGAGCAAGCCAACGGCTCGAAACCCAAGTCTAAATGGATAATCGAGTTTTCAGGGTCATTCAAAGATGATGTCGAGTTCGATGAAATCATTCGTCTTGGCCGTAAAGAGCGCGTTAACGACCAAGTTAGCAGCGAGGAATAGACGCGGTGTATATCTTTGATACAGATCATCTCAGCGTTTTGCAGAGACAGCGCGGCCCAGAATTTGAAAAGCTGATTACGCGACTTGCCGAATTAGACCAAACGCTTTTCTACACCACAATTGTGTCTTTTCACGAACAAATTAATGGCTGGACCAAGTACATAAAGAATTCGGCTCAAGCAGGAAAAACGGTGATGGGGTATTTTCGACTCGAGAAAATCTTGATTGACTTTGCCCACGCACAGGTTTTGCCGTATTCGTCGAATGCTGCAGAAATTTTTGACGAATTCAAATCGAATAAGGTTCGTGTCGCGACAATGGATCTGCGAATTGCATCCATTGCTATCGCAAATCAAATGACTTTACTGACCCGAAATTTGGTAGACTTTGAGAGGATCCCAAACGTTTCAATTGAAGACTGGACGAAGTAAGGCACTTACTATCGCAATAATACCGGCAACCGACTAATTCGCAGTCCTTCTTGCAGATCGTCGTTCGAGAAAACGGGGTAGTGTCCGGTATCTGTGACCATTCCTGAATTGTCATGCCCTGGCTTAGGGCGGAGTACTTCGCCGTCGAAGGACATTGAAACCGTAATCGTATCGGCTTCACTGTACATGCTTTGATCAACCAGCATGTTGCTGGCCAAAGGCTGGCCCACCGTATCGGGAGTACAGAAG
Source organism: uncultured Pirellulaceae bacterium (assembly GCA_938036435.1). Classification (GTDB taxonomy): domain Bacteria; phylum Planctomycetota; class Planctomycetia; order Pirellulales; family Pirellulaceae; genus Mariniblastus. The sequence goes on from CALHPU010000018.1 coordinate 120,159, forward strand.
ATTTCTCGTTGATGACAGTGGTGTTCGGTTCCCACGAAATGAAGACTGATCAATGCTCTGCCGGGTCGTGAAAACCGCCAAACTGTGTTGACCCGTGCCATGCCGCGCCGAGGAACCATCTCTGCAGCCAACAGCTCGGCTTTTTCAGTGAACTGGACGCTCTGGAATTCAGGTGAGGCAGAATCTAAAACCTTTTGTGCGGTAAACGACTTTCGGTCTGCGCGTTTATAAAGCTTCGTGATCACCACCGGGACGAGGATTACTAGAATCAACGCATAAATGATTGGTGGCTGCGTCCGACGCTGAAAAGATTTGCCAAATGTTAAGAAAAGCGATGGGCTTGGAGAGAACTTGCCGGCATGCCATTTCAGAAGAGTTTCTTTTGCGGGAACTTCTACGAGATAGTAGAGCCATGCCGATACACCCAGGCTTAGCGCTAACGTCAGTACGGCGAAATAGACAATTGAAAAATTGGTTCCGATCCAGAATTCTTGTTTGATAAAAAGCAACAATTGGTAATGGATCATGTAAAACGCAAAACTAATTTCCCCAAGGAATACCATGACACGCGAGCCAAAGTAGCGGGAAACTAACCCAGCGGAGCGCGCGAAAACATAAATCACCGCTGCGTGAAAGAACATCCCGCCGCTGTAGGAGAACCAATAGGTCAGCGCTTGACCAGCAGTCTCGAAGCTATACAGATACCGGAATAGACCGCAGGAATAAAATAACTGGAAGCAGCCAAGGGAGAGTGCAACCAACAGCGTTTCCACAACAGTTGCTCGTGCAGTCATCTTCCAACCGCTTGTTGATTTGACGTCAGTACCAGTCGCGCTTTCGCGCGAGCGGAATACCATTCCAGCGGCCATACCGGTCATGAATTCTAGTAATCGAAACGGTGGGAAGAGTTGCACGACTTCGATCGGGTTTAAAGATGCATTGGCAATCGATTTAATCGGCGACACGGGTTCGAGCGTGGCGGCCATCCAGATCATCGCAGCAAAGGTTAGCGGAAACAGACACGCGTACTTAATACAGAACTGGCGGGACGACCCCAACAATAAGAAGGGGAACATCAGATAAAAGAACGCTTCGACAGATATAGTCCAAGCCACCCCGTTGTAACAATGAATCCAATTCAGTGTTGGGTACCAGCTTTGCAGTAATGACCAATGCGATAAAGTTCGAAGCCACGGCCAATCAGAAGGAGGTAGGAACCTCGGGGCCAGCCATGCCATCAGTAACAGGCAGGCGATGTGCAACGGCCAGATTCGGGCGAAACGGGTGAAATAGAATTTCGGTATCGTACTGCTGGTTAGTTTATCTTTGTAGACGTAGACCAGAATGAAGCCAGAGAGCACAAAGAAGAATGAGACAGCTATGCCTCCCATGGGGCCGACATTCACCTTGATGTCCATGGCCCTGACGAAGTGCTGAACAAACACCGCCAAAGCGGCAAACGCTCTTAGTCCGGTCAATGCATCAAGTTTATTGGGGGCAGATGACATGAGCGATAACTATACGGGAGACGGCTGTAGTCTCCCTATCTACCGCAATTCAATATTGACAACAATAGGAGTTAGAAGTCTCTTCCAAATCTACTAGATTGGCCAACAAAAACACGGCCAGCATTTTCGTGCTGGCCGTATCTGAAAGTTAAATTTCGGTGTCGAGGCGTTACTGGTTTTCTTCGTCTTCTCCGCCGCCACCGACGACTAAATCATCGCCGAGGCCACCGAATAAGATGTCGTCGCCAAAACCCCCACGAAGCTCGTCGTCGCCATCACCGCCAACAAGCTCGTCGTCGCCATCGGCACCAAATAGCAGGTCGATCCCTTCATTTCCGAACAACCGATCGTCGCCGAAGCTGCCCGCGAGACGATCGTTGCCTTCTCCTCCCGCGATCGAGTCGTTGCCTTCATCGCCGCGAGCAAAATCATCTCCGGCGCCAGCGTTAATCGTATCGTTACCCAAGTTTCCAAAAATCTGGTCGTTACCGGCAGCACCGTTGAGAAGGTCGTCGCCGAGTCCACCGATGAGGATATCGGCACCCGCTCCGCCAACCAATGTGTCGTCGCCTTCAAGCCCGTTGAGAGTTGTGGGACGCGATCCAGTCACGATTAGCGTGTCGTCGTTTGACGAACCAACCAAGCGGTCGATACCTGTAAAGGTTTCGTTAACCTGTCCATATTCAGCAGTCCCGGATCCGTCATCATTAATTCTCGCCGTAACGCCTACACCGATGCCTTGAAAGGAGTTTGTGTCGAACCCAAGGCCGCCGACGATCGTGTCAGTGCCGCCGATACCAACAAAGAAGTCATCGCCTTCGCCTCCTCCCAAAAAGTCGTCGCCGGCTCCTCCATTGAGGCTGTCGTTTCCGTCGCCTCCCAATGCCCTGTCGTTTCCTCCACCGCCGCGAAGAATGTCATCGCCGTCGTTACCAATCAGCAAGTCATTTCCACCATCTGCGTTGAGGATATCGTTTCCGCCAAGGCCTCTTAACACAGTATCGATGTTTCCAGTGGCGTTAAGGATGTCGTCGTGGTCCGAGCCAGTCAAATTCTCGATGCCGACGAAATTTTCGTTGACTGTCCCATGCGAGGCAACGCCCGAACCGCCTTCGTTAACCCTCGCGATGACTGCCGAGTCAACTCCTTGAAAAGAGTTAGTGTCTGTTCCAGCGCCGCCGTCGATGGTATCTAGGCCGCCGATCCCGACGAGGAAGTCGTCGCCATTGTTGCCGTTAAGCGTATCATTGCCGGCGCCTCCATTAACAAAGTCATCGCCATTGCCGCCGTTGGCTAGGTCGCTACCGTTACCAGCGCGAAGAATGTCATCGCCATCGTCACCATTGAGTACGTCGCTGCCTTCGCCTCCATTGAGCATGTCGTCGCCGCTTCCACCGTTGATCAAATCATTGCCGTCGCCACCACTGAGGGTGTCGTTTCCAGCGAGGCCATCGATGGTGTCGTCGCCAGCGCCGCCATTGATGATGTCATCACCTGATCCACCGACCAGCGTGTCGTCGCCGGCACCACCATTGATCGTGTTGGTATCGACCTGAAATGTTTCAACAAAGATATTGCCGTCGCCGGTGTCGCCAGCAGAGCCACTGGTAACTTCACCATTGAGGTTGCCGCCAGCGTCTCGGATGACATCGGTAATGACTGGGCCGCTTACTTGCGACACGGCATTGTGAATACTGATGGCACTCACATCACGAATCGCACCTCCCGGCAAATCGGCGGTGCTGATGCCGTCGATATTCAGATCAGCGGAATATTCAACGCTTGCGCCGTCTACGGTAATGGTAACGGTTGCTTCTCCAGTAGCATTTGAACTAGAACCGTTGTTGGCCACTTGTGCCGAATCTAAATCGGCGGCCAGTACCAACGTTCGAACTCCATTGACCGTTGAATCGGATTGCGGGATGAGCTGCCCACGGATCTCGCCGTCGGAGAAAGAGAACCCTGAAGTACGAACTCTAAGGTACAACTCGCCGGCTGCGGCCTCGGCCACTAAATCCGAGGGAGACTGCGGAGTCGTTAAAGAGGTCAACGGATGAGAGTTTACTGATAGGTCAAACCCAGTAACTACAGCGGTGCCGCTGATGATTGTGTCGTCACCGCCCAAGCCTGAGATGACATCGTTTCCAAGACCACCATTGATAACGTTGTCCGAGTCGTTTCCAGTCAGTACGTCATCATTGTCGGAGCCGAACAGGTTTTCGATGCTTGTGAAGCTTTCGGTGAAAGGGCCGTCTTCGGCGGTGCCTGATCCATCAGCGGCTAGTGTTACCGTCACTCCATTGTCGGAACCGACAAACGAATTGGTGTCAGATCCGGCTCCACCTTCAATGACGTCGGTTCCGCCTCCACCGGCAAGTATGTCGTCGCCGGCGAACCCTCTAAGAATGTCGTCACCGCCGCCGCCGCGCAGTTGATCGTCACCAGCACCACCTTCGATGATGTCTTCGCCTTCTTCGCCTAGAATAAGATCGTCACCCGAGCCACCGGTTAGCACATCGTCGCCAAAACCACCGGTGAAACTAACGCCAGATGATAAGGCTGAGACGTCGATGGTGTCGGCACCTGAGAAACCATCGACGAACAGGCTTTGAAAGATTGCTCCGTCAGCTGCACTGGTCGCGGTAAACACGTCGTCGAAATCACCCAAGTTGAAGTTCAGGGCTCCGATCAAAGAACTTGCGTTGCTGATCGACAAAGTGTCATTGGCAGACTGCGATTGGCTGAGTACGAAATTAGAGTTTCCGACCGCATCGCCCTCTAGCACAATCGAATCGCCTCCACCCACCTGAATCTGAAGCGAGTTGGCTGTCGGCGCGCTCAAAGATACGACATCTAAATCGCCGTCGTCGGCCTGAAAAAACACCTGCCCGCCGTCTTGAATTCCAGTGGTTATAGAATTAAAAGTGACCGACGCGAGCAAGTTGCGTTGCTCAAGCGATTCAATCATTAAGAGTTGTGTGCGAGTTCTGCGCCGGAATTTTCTGTTCTTTTTCCAAACGACTGTCCGGCTAATTCTCGAAATCCAATTGTAGTTCTTCATGGAGTATCTCCTGTTGTTTTCGCCGAAGGAAAAATCGGGCTGGTGTTGAGCGTCTATTTGCGCGGCAGATAAGTACGGCAACGGCCTATGACCGAACTCGGTTGGAGGCGTTAGTCTGGTCAATCTGATTAAGTTGAGATTGATGCAGCAAATAGATGATCGACAGAATGATCACAGCGCTTGATGAATCCCTCGGCGTTTGGCGACTGCAATCACGGTTGTGCAAGCAATGCAAGAGAAGGTGGGTAGGCGGGGCAACAAGTCTTGTGCCCTCCCAGCGGGCTGGTTTTGGTAAACCCTAGGGATTCTGCCGGTTTTAGTGATGAGGTGATCCTGAAGGAGCCGATGGACCAGATTGAGTCATCGTTTTTTTACGCAACTCTGGGGCCTCAGTATGGAACTGAGACAGGTGCCCTATTTTGATCAGTGACAATGGAGTCGTCATGTTTCTCGCCTATTTACCCGCTCTGTTTCTCGCTTTTTCCGGATTGGCCGTCGGCTATATCCTTTGGTATCGGGATTCTCGCCACGATGATTTTACGCGGCAAAAACTGATTTCCCAAAACATGGAAATGAAACAGGCGCTAACGACGGCAAAAACTTCTTACGCTGCACTTGATGAACGTTTCACGCGTCAGCGCGGTCAACTGGGCGTACTACAGCAGCTGTGCGATGACTGGTCAGCTAATCGTGAGCAAGCGGAAAAGGAACGTTTAGAGCTGGATGTCCAGCTGACCGAACGGACTCGCCAAATCGAGGGTTTGTCTGGCGAACTTCAGGCGGAGCGCGAAAAATCGATCAAGCTTGAAGATACCGTGCACTCGATGACGCAAACTCAGCTTGAGAAAATCTCCGGCATTGAGAGCCAATGGAACCAGAAGACGTCGGTTGCTGAAACGGCGTTGGTCCAGAGTCAGGCGGAAGTCAAATCGTTAACTGGCGATCGTGACCGACAACTGGAAAAACTTCATAAGGCCGAATCACGCATTGCTGAGTTAGAGTCAGAAATTCGTTCTAATGCCACCATTTTAGAGAACGCGAAAAAGAACGCCGGACTGGCAAAAGAGCACGTCTCGCTGGAAACGGCGCTCAAGCACAGCAAGGAATTGCTGAAGAAGTCAGAAGGACAGTGTGCTGCCGAGCGATCGGAGAAGGAAAGTTTGCGAGAGCAGTTAGAGTCTTCTAAGGCGAATTTGGCGAGTCTTCAGGAGCAAGTCGATGGACTGCACCTCGCGCACGCGGACGTCGAAACTTACAAACAGAAAGCCGAAGCACTGGTATTGTCCTTGAGCAACGCCAACGGGCAGCTGGACAAGGTGTTATCGCAACGGGATTCTGCCCTAGATTCGTTTTCCGGCCTGCAAACCACAGCTAATGGTCTCCAAGCGCGTCTGGAAAACCAAGAGGCAAGTATCCATCGACTGCGTAAATGCCAAGACGATGCCTTGGAGAATCTCAAGCATGAGTTGAAGGTGCGGAGAGAGATGGAAGCCAAGTACGACTCGCGCCTGAGCGAGTTACGTGCCAAACTTGATAAGCAAAATGCTGAACATCAAAAACAGTTGGCAGAAGCTCAAAATGCGTCCGGCAGATTAAAGCAGGATTTTGACACCGAAGTAGAATTGCTACATGAAGTTGCTGAGAAAGAAGTCTTAGACTTGAAGAAGCAGCTGGAACAAGCAAACAAGACTGTTGCGACCTTTAAAGCCAACCAAGCTCAGGAAAGAGACAGACTGAAGGAGTTTGAGCAACTTTCGCAACAGCTCGCTCAACGCGAAACGCAGCTGCAGGAGCTTTCGGCGTCGCTTCAAAATTCGTCCAATGGCTATCAACAGCAAGTCGTAAAACTCGATACGCAGCGTGAGCAATTGGCGATCGATCTTGAAGCTGCCCGACAGCAACTGAAGTCTCAACTGAAGCAGGACAGCGAAACAATCGGGCTGTTACAAGGTGAACGCAAGGACTTGCGGGCAGAGGTCGAGCGACTGCACGAGAAGATTGCAGACTTGCAAGAGGCTTTGGTCAAAGCTGAGCGAAGCCATCAGCAAATTGCAGATGAGAACGGATTGTTGGAACAGACCAAAAATCGGGCGGCCCGTTTAGAGAAGGATTTGATTCGCAAAGAGACCGCACTGAAACATCTTCTGGCGGAATCCAATGAATTGGCACGATTGAGAGATGAGTATGCTAGTTCGCTTCGGCGTCAGGCAGAATTGCAGGCGAGATTGGACTCAATGATGGCCGATCATTTGACCGACCAGACATTGCGAGAACAGATTCGTGATCAGGGAAATACTATCCAGAGCCTGCGAGACCAAATTGCGGAACTCGAGCGCACAAGACCAAGTGAACCGGATCCTGCTATCATTTCGTTCACTCAAGCGATTAAGCAGCGAAATGAATCGACCTTTGATCCCGATTACGGAGGACGTGTTCGTCACGACTCGGCTCGCGGTATCGTCTTTACCGAGGCCCCTGAATCGCGTGATGATCTAAAACGTATCTCGGGAATTGCAACGGTTCTTGAGGGGCGTTTGAACGAGTTCGGAGTTTACACCTTCAAGCAGATTATGAATTGGAATCCTGAAGAAGTTGAGGAGTTTTCCCGATTGCTGGCGTTCCGTGATCGGATCGAGCGAGACGACTGGCAGGGGCAAGCACGTTTCTTCTACTCTCAAAAGCAAGCTGGCGTCGCTCCTGCCGCGTAGGTAAGCGTCGAGGGTGGATTGTCTTGCAAGACGGCAAGGCCAATTTTGACAAATCGAAAGAGCATCACGCCCGCAAGCATGCGGGCGTGTTTTCATTTGGTTCCCCGCTTATCTTGGTCAATAATACATGACTGTCTAGTGAAATATTTTCGCGCAGGGTCCGTGACGCTATGGGCATTATTGATTATTCTTTGTTTTGAAAATTACGTACGGAGTGACCCGATATGAAGGCCCGTTTCTTTGTGGGGCTCTCCAACGATCGAAGGATTCTGTTGATGTTCTCCAAGTATATATTCTCAAGTCTATTGGCGGTAATTATGGCCGCCTCTGGATTACTATCGCTTCAGGCGTATGGGCAATTGGAATCTGGCTGGAAGACGCATGACTTAAATCGGCCGGCTCCTAAAGTCGTCACTCCCAGCAAAGAGGCGATTTCAATAAAGCCTCCCAGTGATGCGTTGATTTTATTTGACGGATCGAATTTCGACAGCTGGAGAGGCGGTGTCGAAGGTTGGAAGATTGTCGATAACGCAATGGTGTTCGTTGACAAGGCGGGGCCATTGATGACCAAAGAAGAGTTTGGTGATTGCCAGTTGCATTTGGAATGGGCCGCCCCGGCAGAAGTCAAAGGTAAGGGACAGCAGCGCGGCAACAGCGGCGTGTTTCTCATGAACGCATTCGAATTGCAGGTGCTAGACGGGTACGAGAACCCAACCAATGCCGACACCAGCGCGGCTTCTATTTATGGCCAGTATCCGCCGTTGGTGAATGCCAGTCGGCGTCCCGGGCAGTGGCAATCCTACGACATTATCTTTCGGGCACCTCGGTTTGGCGACGACGGCAAGTTGCTTGAACGAGCGCGGATGACGGCGCTGCATAACGGCGTACTGGTTCAAGATAACTCTGAAATTCTTGGCCCCACCTCATGGCTCAAGCATCGCCAATACGCGCAAGGCAAAACAACCGGGCCGATTCGCATTCAGGATCACGGAAGCCCAGTGCGATATCGAAACATTTGGATCAGGCGACTGGCAGATCAACGCCCGCTTCCCAAACAACCTTACCCCCAAACCGCGTTGAAGCTGTCCCCAGAAAAACAGAAGCGTTTGATTGGAACCTATCCAACTGGAAACCAAAAAGAGTTTCACATCTTCGAGAAAGAAGGTCGTGTTTACTGCAAGCTGTACGGCGTGAGGATGAGAATGTTGGCGGTATCTGAAACGGAATTCACATTCGAGAAAACCGCAGGGAAAATTACGTTTCAGCTGAGCGAAAATGGAGAGGTGGAATCGGCGAATCTCCAGCTCGATGGCGGTGGAGTACGCACTGGTAAAAAGAAGAAAGAAGCTTCTCCAAAGAAAGTTCAACCAAAATCTGGCAAGGATAAACGCGCGACTGAAAAATCTGCCAAATAGCTGAACGCGGACTGAGCCCAAGGTGAACCTGATCGCACCTTTTTGCTCTTTCTGATTCTTGCCATTACTTTCATGCCCGGCATTCAAACCGCTTCCCTATCATCTGTGATAAATTTAACTCGGAGAGAGATTGAGTAAAGACCGAGACCTGATGCTGGATAACGCGCCAGTAAAGACTTTAAAGCATGGTGACCTGACCATTGAAGGCTACGCACGGGCAGCCGTGCAATCCTATTGGCGGATTCCGGAACTGAAAATCGGATTTGACCTCGGTGCGCATCCTTGGGACTTCATGGGCGTTCCTACATGGTTGCTTTCTCACACGCATTTGGACCACGTTGCGGCTCTGCCTCTGTATGTGGCTCGGCGGCGACTGATGAAAATGGAACCGCCGACAATTTATCTTCCGTTAGACGCTGTCGATAACGTGAGAGCTATGCTCAATTCGTTTCAGCGTTTGGACCGCGGGCGGATGCCTTGCAACCTAATTGGCGTCGAAGAGAACATGGAATTCGACCTCTCCCGAGAGTTGGTGCTGAAGGTTTTAAAGACCAAGCATACGATTACTAGCTACGGTTACGTGATTTTTGAACGCCGCAACAAGCTGAAGCCAGAGTATCAATCTCTATCGGGCGACGAAATCCGAGATTTGCGACTCAAAGGCGTGGATATTACTAATGAGGTTCGAGTCCCGTTGGTCGGCTATACCGGCGACACGTCTCCGCAGGGGTTGGATGACAATCCTTTGTTCTATCAGACGAAAATTTTGATCACCGAGATGACGTTTATTGCCCCCGATCACCAACCGCACTTGATTCATAAAAACGGACACATGCATTTAAATGATTTCGTTGAACGGGCGGGCAATTTTGAAAACGAAGTCGTGATTGCGGGCCACCTTAGTACACGCTATTCCCATCGGCACGCGGCCTCGATCGTCAAAAAGCGGTTGCCCGATATGCTCGGTGGGAAACTGAAAATCTGGATCTGATTCGATGGCTACGACAGAGTTTCCGTTGAACCCCGAGCCGCGTGTTGGTTTTGATCCTCAGCAAGATGCTCCGGTAAGTCTGTATGTTCATGTTCCGTTTTGTCGGCATCGTTGCGGGTACTGTAATTTTTCTTTGGTTGCCGGCCGAGATTATCTGGTGGATCGTTTCCTCAACGCGCTCGAAACAGAGATTCGGTGGCTCAGAAATTCTTGGAAAATCGAGACGCTGTTTCTTGGTGGCGGCACGCCCAGTCATTTGCAGGAATCTGATTTTCGCCGGCTGTTCGCCGCGATCGAAAGCCGTTTTTCGTTCTCTAGTAACGCCGAAATTACAGCAGAATGCAATCCCAGCGATATCAGTGCCGAAAAGGTCAACATGTTTTCAAGTTGCGGGATTAACCGAATTAGCTTGGGGGTTCAGTCATTCGATGCCGGAAAACTGCAGCGGCTTGAGCGCGATCACAACGCCGCTCAAGTGGCGACTGCGGTCGAGCTAATTCGCGCACGCATTGATAACCTTTCCATGGACCTAATCTTCGCAACACCAGAAGAAACCATGGAGCTCTGGCGGCAGGATGTGGAAGCGGCGTTAGATCTTTGTCCCGACCACCTTTCCACTTATGAGCTGACCTATGAGAAAGGCACGCAATTTTGGAATCGGATGAATCGCAATCAACTTGTTCGGGCCGATGAGGACCTGTGTGCGTCGATGTACGAATGGACGATTAAGCGGTTGGCTGAAGCAAACATGCAACAGTACGAAGTGTCAAGTTTTGCGACGCTCCAACGGCGTTGCCGACACAATTTGCAGTACTGGAACCGGCAACCGTGGTTTGCGTTTGGCCCCGGAGCGGCAAGGTTTATTGACGGCATTCGACAGACCAATCATGGGTCAACGATGCAATACTTGAAGCAAATTGAGAGCGGTCAGATGCCGGTGGCAGATCACTGCCAATTGTCGCCCCAAGACGCGGCCGCTGAGGGGCTGGCTATTGCGCTCCGCCAGATCGACGGTATTTCTAAATCAGGATTTGAGAAACAGTATGGATGCTGCATCGACGAAGTGCTGGGCCAAACAAAGGCAACGTTGGTCGAGCACGCTCTAGCTCAAGAGCTTGGTGATCAGTTTCGGCTGACGCCCAAAGGGCTGATGGTCTGCGACCGGATCGCTGTTGAGATCATCGGCGGAGGAACAAGTTCGTAGCTTAGCCTACTACGTTGTGCCTTTGGCCGCCGAGAATGACGATGCTAGGGGAGGAAACCGGAGGCGAATTTTGTTAGGCTTTGTTGGCACAAAGAAACTCACCTACCAAGAATTGCCATGGCAAAGAAAAAAGCTCCCACAACCGTTTCAGGCCCTGATCTCTTCTCTGCCAACGAGCCGAAGAAGCTGTATTTGCTTGATGGGATGGCGCTGATCTACCGCGCTCACTTTGGCATGATACGCAGTCCCCGATTCACCACCGGCGACGTGCCAACATCGGGGGTTTTTGGCATCGCCAACACCGTACTCGATTTGATCAAGCGGCAAAAGCCAACCCACATGGCGATCGCTTTCGACACCAGCGACCCGACCTTTCGCCACAAAATGTTCTCCGAGTATAAGGCTCAGCGTGACGCGCTGCCGGAAGACCTCGCGATTCAGATCCCGTTGGTGGATCGTCTGATGAAAGCGCTTAACATTCCCGTCATTCGTACGCCCGGTTTCGAGGCCGACGATATTATCGGCACGCTGGCCCGAGAAGCGGCCGCCGAGGGATACGAAGTATTCATGGTGACGCCGGACAAGGACTACCATCAATTGGTCACCGAACAGATCAAAGTCTACAAGCCAGGCCGACAGGGAAATTCATTTGAGATTATGGGCATTGCCGAGGTGCTTGAGAAATGGCAGGTCCAGCGGGTTGATCAAGTCATCGATATGCTTGGCCTGATGGGGGATGCCAGTGACAACGTGCCCGGCATTCACGGCATCGGCGAGAAAACGGCGCAGAAGTTGATCGCAAAATTTGGCTCGATTGAACAATTGCTCCAAAACACGGACCAACTCAAGGGCAAACAAAAAGAGCGCGTGATCGAAGGGCACGATGTCGCACTGCTTTCCAAACAGCTGGTCACGATCAAAATCGATGTCCCTCATGAATTGCGGCTGCACGATTTCTTAATGGTCGACGCAAACGCGGAAGAACTCAAAGCGTTGCTTGTTGAACTGGAATTTGACTCCTTGGGCAAGAAGCTGTTTGGAAAGGATTTCAGTTCCTCCAAAAGCAGAGCGGCGGTGATTCGGGGCAAGCGTGAAAAGGAAATTCAGGCCGGATTATTCGACTCTGAAGAGATCGAAGAAAAAACGCTTGCCGATGTTCCGCACAAATACCACTGCGTCGAGACGACTGAAGAGCGCGGCGAGTTGATCAGGCACTTGGCCGCGCAGAAATCGATCTGCTTCGATATCGAGACCACTGGATTAGACCCGCGTACTGCGGATCCGTTGGGTGTCGCGTTTTCAGTCGCCGCTGGAGAGGCGTGGTACGTGGTGTGCTCTGAAGGTGCTGATGAGTGCCGATCGGTGTTGGAGGATTTGCGAGAGATTTTCGAAAACCGCGAGATTGAAAAGATTGGCCACAATCTGAAGTATGACGTGTCATTGCTGAAATGGCATGGGATCGAGGTCAAAGGGAAACTGCTCGACACAATGCTGGCTCACTCCATGAAAGAGCCAGAGATGAGTCATGGTTTGGATTACCTGGCAAAACTGTATCTGGGCTACAAGCCAATTTCGATCACGGAGCTGATTGGTCCCAAAGGTCCTGGCCAAAAGAACATGAGAGATGTCCCGTTGGACAAAGTGGTTCCCTACGCTTGTGAAGATGCGGATATCACTTTGCAGGTCGCGCAAAAACTGCTGCCGGATATTGACGCGCGCGGTGTCAGTCAGGTGTGCCATGAGATTGAGTGCCCGCTGATACCCGTTCTGATCGATATGGAGTACCAAGGGATTCGGTTGGACATCGAATCGTTGTCGGCATTTTCTAAAAAGTTGGACAAAGAAATTGAAGAGTTGCGAGACGGGATTTACCAAGAGGCTGGTCACGAATTCAATATCGACAGTCCCAAGCAGTTGGGCGTTGTGATCTACGAGGAAATGAATCTGGTAGACAAACCACGCAAGACGGCGACCGGTCAGTATTCGACACGTGAGCAGGAGTTGCTTCGATTAGCGCCACATCACAAGATCGTTGCGGACGTTTTGGAATATCGTAATGCTGTGAAACTCAAGTCGGTCTACGTGGATCAGTTGCCCGATTCGATCAATGAGAAAACGGGCCGTCTACATACGCATTACAGTCAAACGTGGACGGCGACAGGGCGTATTCAATCCAATAATCCCAACCTACAAACGATTCCGATTCGCAAACAGCGTGGTCGCGAGATCCGCGCGGCGTTTGTGCCCAAGGACGAAGACCACTTGATTCTCTCGGCAGATTATTCACAGATCGAATTGAGGATCATGGCTGAATTGAGTAAAGACGAAACCATGATGGAGGCGTTTACTTCGGGTACTGATATTCACACATCAACGGCAGCCAAGGTTTATAAAATTGATGCCGAAGACGTTACGCGCGAGATGCGTGACAAAGCCAAAACGGTGAACTTTGGGATCATCTATGGCATTTCGGCGTTTGGCCTGCAACAACGATTGAACATCCCTCGGGCTGAGGCCAATGAGCTAATCGACAATTATTTTGAGAAGCACCCCGGCGTGCAGACTTACATCGACAAGACGATTGAATTTGCTGCGGACAATGGTTACGTCGTGACGCAGACGGGCCGCCGCCGCTACATTCGCGATATTAACTCACGCAACCAAACTTTAAAGCGCGCTGCGGAGCGTTTGGCGATGAACAGTCCACTCCAAGGAACGGCAGCAGATCTTTTAAAGCTGGCAATGATTAAGGTGGCGGAGACCCTAGAGGAACACAAGTTTGAGACCAAGATGCTGCTGACTGTCCATGATGAAATCGTCTTCGACATGAAGAAAAGTGAGCAGGACAAGGTGATTCCGGCGATCACCAAGGCCATGGAGACGGCGTTGCCGATGTCTGTACCGATCCTAGTGGAGACTGGGTTTGGTGAGAACTGGTTAGAGGCTCACTGATTACTTAAGCCAAGAGGAGGCAAGGCAATTCATCCAGTAGCCTCAGGCGGGAGCCGTCCGGGATATCGCGTACAGGGAGTAAGCGATTCTCCGCTTCCGATTTCCCGTTAAACGGTGACTTGCCGTGGGTTGTTTTCCCCTTCAGGAAGCCTGTCAGGCTGCAAAAGCCGCACCACCAGCAAAGCTATTCTTTTTGCCCAACCGGCAGGATTTGACTATGGAAAACGCCAGTTTAAACTAGAGTTAACAGTCGAATCATATTTAACAGTTCGGGCATCTGGGTGCCTGGTTTTATCGCCACCGCCGAGATAAAGCTGGTGTTGTGCACCCACGGTTCCGATTTTCGATATGCGGCACCATTTTTTGGTGAATAGATCTGCGTCTACCGCTCATACAATTTCAATTCGTCCGGCATCCCCAGCCGGATCCAGGAGTAACGATGGCTTCAAGGGAAAACCAAAGATATCTAATCGCAATCATAGTTCTATCTTTGTTTTTAATTGCGTTTTTCATCACCAGTCTCTTGGGCTGGTCGAAGGTCTATGAGTACGCTGACATTGCTGAATCCTCGAAAGCCAAATTGAAGCTGGCACAGAGTCTCCAAGAAGCCTACGCGGCAAAATCATCAGTGCTTGAGACGATGATCGGCGGCAGCGGCGGAAGCGTCAACGAAATTCAGACAACCATCGATTCGCTGCCTGGAATTGCTCGTAAGGTCGACGGTAGCGACAAAAGCAAGATTGATGCGGTGTCTGAAAGTATCAAAGCAGTGAAGGCTCTTTACGATCAAGACATGAAGAGCAATTCGTCAGCGGGCGCAGATGAAACTGCTAATTTGACCTACAAAGGCCTAATTGCCAATCTAAGTTCTGTGATGGCCAAACTACATAACGACGTGAATGTGCAATCCGATTTTAACGCCGCATTAAGGTTACAAACCGATGCCAAGTTGGAGCAGATTAAATCCGATCGTGCGGCGATTCAGGACAGGCTTTCCAAGGCGGAAAAGAAACTCGAAGCCACTCAGAATGCTAAACTGGAAACCGAACGTGCACTGAAGAATAAAATGCAAGCTCAAACGGAGACGATGACAAAGAGCCAAGCTACGTTTGAACGACAACGGCAAATAGCGGCTCAGGAGAAGAGTACGCTGGTCTCCGAGAAGAAGGAAGTGGTCAGACAAGTCGGCATTTTGAAACTTAAGGTTGATGAATACGAACGCGAGGTCTTCAATATTCCTGACGGCAAGATCGTCAAGATTGCTGAAGGACTCGACACCGTTGTGTTAAACATCGGTCGAGCTGATGGACTGCGCGTCAATCGCACCTTTGCCGTCTACGATCAGAGTGTCTCTAATTTTGAAAAGGGCCGAAACAAGGCCTCTATCGAGATTACCCGATTGGTTGATGACAAAACGGCTGAGGCGAGAATCACACAGGAGAATCCACTCAATCCAATCTTGCCCAATGACTACGTGCTGAGTCCGACATGGGATCCGGGATACTCGACGCCGATAGCGTTGGCCGGAGCTTTCGATCTAGATAACGACGGATTCTCTGACTTCGATAAATTGAAGCAAATGATCCGGCTTAACGGAGGCGACCCGCGTGTTTTTCATGATGAACAGGGAAATATCACCGGTACCGTCGATCCTTCGATTCGCTACCTCGTATTGGGAACTGCACCTGTAGAAGGGCCAGAGGCCAATCCTGAAGTGGTTGAAGCGATGAAGATCATGGAAGAGCAGGCTCGGCTGAGTACCGTTCAGGTGATCGACTTGCGAAAGCTACTCAACTGGATGGGCGTCCATGGCCGAGCCAAAGTTGAGAAACTTGGTGGCATCAAAGAGGAGTTTCAACTTCGCCAGCCATCGGATGCCGCAAGCGAGGGCAGCGGCAGCTCGACAAGATCGCTTGAAGGTAGTTCCAGCCGCTAGGGTATTGTTTGGCTGATGATTGGCTGGCCGATGAAACGTTACGCTTTGACCTCGACGATTGACGCATCATAATCAGCCGGCGGCTGGTAACCCAGACAAACCATTGCGGTCGCGGCAAGGCTGCTGATGCCCAATCCGTCTTCGCCCGTTAGCTTTAGCCCTGACTTACCCGATGCGTCGTAGATGTAGCAGGGAACCGGATTGAGCGTGTGGCTGGTCTTCATTTGTGGATTGCCACTTTTGTCCATTTTCGCTTCTCCCGATTTATTCAACGCGATCATCTCATCTGCGTTGCCGTGATCGGCTGTCACGATCATGATCCCACCGGCCGCTTTGACGGCGTCCAGCAATCTGGCCAGACACAGATCAACGGTTTCCACTGACATTTCGACGGCCAGCAGATTGCCCGTGTGCCCCACCATATCGCCTTGGGGGTAGTTGGCGCGGATGAAATCGTGTTTTTGGTTCTCGATAGAATCCAGTATCACGTCAGTGATCTCGCCGCCTTTCATCCACGGGCGTTGCTCGAAAGGGAGTAGGTCGGACGTGATCTCGACGTAGGTTTCTTTAGCTTCGTCAAACTTGCCACTGCGGTTCCCGTTGAAGAAGTAGGTGACGTGCCCGTACTTTTGTGTTTCGCTGACAGCGAGCTGGGTAACGCCTGAATTCGCAAGATATTCCCCCATGACATTATCGATTTCTGGTGGGGAAACGAGATATTGCTTGGGGATCTGCATCTCGGCTTCGTATTGCATGATGCCGGCAAACTGAATATCGGGAATGGGGCCCCGATCGAATTCTGTTAGGTCCGCGTCGTCGAAGGCGCGAGAGATTTCGATGGCTCGGTCGCCGCGAAAGTTAAACAGAATCACGCTGTCCCCATCGACGATTTTGCCAACGGGCTGGCCATCGGATACGACAACGAATTCCTTCAGATCTTGGTCGATGACGCCCGGGTTTTCCTCCCGCAGAGTTGTGACTGCTTCGGTGGCTGAAGCAAATTGGCGGCCTTCTCCTTTGACGTGAGTGTTCCATCCACGCTCGATCATTGGCCAATCGGCATTGTAGCGGTCCATTGTAATGTACAGGCGACCGCCTCCGGAGGCGATGCGATAGTCAAAATCGCCCGACTCGTTGATCTTGGCGAGGTGAGCTTCGAGCGTTTCGATGTAGTCTAAGGCTGATTGAGGGCCAACGTCGCGCCCATCGAGCAGCGTATGGACTCGCACTTTCTTGACGCCTTGCTTGTGAGCCTGAGAGATCATGCTCAACACGATGTCGATGTGCGAATGGACATTGCCATCGGAGAGCAGGCCAATGAAATGCAGCGCATTATCGTCGCCGATTGAGCCCGTCAACTTATTCCAAAGAGGCCCTTGGTAGATTGCACCGGAGGCGACTGCGTTTTTCACCAAGAGGGCACCTTGGTCAAAGACGCGTCCTGATCCGATTGCATTGTGGCCAACTTCGCTGTTGCCCATGTCGTCGTCCGAGGGCATGCCAACGGCGCGGCCATGAGCTTTTAGCGTCGTGTAAAGGGCGTTGTCTTTGAGCCAGTCGAGCGTCGGAGTGGAGGCTTTGGCGACCATGTCCCCTGCGTCGCCTTTTCCTATGCCCACGCCGTCCATGATTACGAGAACAACAGGGCCATCAGGTTTTGCATTTGCCAGTTCTTTAAGTGCAGTCATCAGGGAGTTTTCAGTTGGGGATTTTCAGTGTGATGTTCAAAGACACCATTTTAACAGCAAACGCAAAGTCGGGCAGGGGAGCAAGTGGGGTTGTTGGCGACTCATTCTGGCCTAACGCGTCAGAATGTTGGACGTGGCGCAGTGCGCTCTGGAGATTGTAAGTGAACCGTTAATCTCACTGGTGCTTCATCCAGATTCAATTTTCGGGTGGCCGGTTCGCTCTTAAAGCGTAACGGCGCAAGCCGTCCGGTATAAATACCAGTTGAGTGACGGTGGACACCGCAGGGCTCGCGCGCTTTCGTTTTCATCTAAATCCTAATTCCAAATCTGGACCAAGCACTGATATTGCGCTGCAGCTAGATTTTCGGATGGAAGTATTCTCGTGGGGCAGATTTTCAATGTGCTAAGGACTTAGATATCGCAGGTTAAAAACCAGCCTCGAATTCTGCTGACACGGAATTCTCGCGACCCAGCCTAACTTGAAACGTTGATGCTTAGCGTAAGGTGGGTCAAGCGATATCTTCGGGAAGCCCCGTCAACTGATTGAAGGCTGTCAGCTTATTTCGCTAGGTCGACGGCAATGATTTCTTTGTCATTACGGATATAGGCAGTTTGATTGGCGTAGGCGGGGTGACTCCATAGCACCTTTCGCCCAAACGCTTCACCGGTGGGCTCAAGGGCTTGGAAAGCGCCCAGCGACTCAAATTTTTCGCGCGTCAATCGAGCCAGCATCAGTTGCCCCGCTTCACCAAGGATCAGGTAACGGTCGGTATCTCCTACGCGCGTCAGGAAAGCCGTTCCGTGATTTACCTGCCGTTTCTCGTCCGGCTTAGTGGCCTCGAAGGTCTGCCACAAGCGATCGCCTGTTTTGGCATCAACCGCGATCAGGCAGCCAAGCTTGCAGTCAGAGCCGTAAAGTACTCCATCGACAAACATTGGCGTCGCGTTGGCGCTGAACAATGAGTTCTTCGGATTGCCTCGCCAGAGGACTTCGGCCCCCGGTTGGTCAGCACTGAGCTTCAGCATCATCGAGACATTACCGATGCCGCTGGCGTACATCAGATCACCATCAACCATTGGACGAGCGATTGACATTTGATACTTTGGTTCGAGCTCTTCTCGCCAGTACTCACTGCCGTCGGTAGGAGACAGGCTGACGACACCTTTAGGGTGATAAACGATCAGTTGCCGCTTGCCGGCGAATTCGATGATCGAGGGCGGGCAATAACCGGAATCAACGTCGAGTGCTTTCCAGACTATGTCTCCCGTCATCTTGTTGAGAGCCATGATTCCTTGACCCTTGCCGCCGACCATTGCGTACAACAGATCGCCATCGATCAGCGGGTGAGCCGAAGCGCCCCATATCAAAATCTCGGCTTGAAAGTCGCGTTTGAAATTCTTGCTCCACAGCAGTTCGCCGTCCTTGACTTGGTAGCAACGTAGGTCGCCTTCTGAACCCAGCGTGTAGACTCGATCGCCATCGACCGTTGGCGTGCATCGAGGACCGGCGGGATAGGAAATGCTGTACGGGCAGTCATACTGCTTGGACCACCGTAACCCGCCTGTTGATGAATCCAAGCAGATCACGCGCTCTTGGCCGGACAGAGTGGCTCTTTTGCCGGGATCGTTAAATGCTTCGCCGCCCTTTTTTAAATAGTCAAACACGAACACATTGCCATCGGCAACTGCAGGTCCAGCGTAGCCCCCGCCGATCGAATGCCTCCATTTGACCGGAAGTCCCTCAGCGGGAATCGATTCCACGATGCCATCCTCGCGATAGACGCCGTCGTGGGTCGGTCCCATCCACGCCGGCCAATTGTCCGCGACGACGATGCTGGTAAATAGCATGGCGATTGAGATGCCCCAAATACAGAGCGCGGAGAGTTTTAAGAAACGAGTCATTGAGGGATCCTTTGCAAGAATGTTGGGTCACCTAAATTCTATGGTCTGACGGACAAATGACAAATGAAGTTCCGCCCGATGCAACTAACAAACCCCAAACGGCCCTCGGAGTTCCGCTACAATGAAAGCGTTACACCACTGAAATAAGCAACTGAAAATGAATAAGAGCCCTAGGAGCTTGGGGATATTTGAACACAATTGGTATTCGGTCAGGGCTTTGATAAAGTCCGTTGTTTGGGCTGACTACCGCGGAGACTGAATCCCAGCGTCTCACGCACGCTGCGTCTAGTTGGGAGCGCACGCAATGATCGCCGAGCGATCAACGACTGTCGCTGATCGCTCCGCGATCATTGCGTGTGTAACTCCAACCCCAACTGCCTTAGTGCGATCAGATGGTAGTCACCATTTGTCGTTTAGGCCCCAGAGTATCAATACGGCTGTTTAGTCTTTCTGTTTTCGAACTCGGTTTGAAACCCACCCCATGCCGAAGATTCATTCTCTTGTTTTTGATCCCGCAAACGCTTTTGTTCCTCCCCACGGGATTACCCAAGCCCAATTCGACAGCCTTAAGGACAGACTTGTCGCCTGCCGCGCAGAGATGCTGGCGGCGGACGTGGATAGCAATGAGGCGCACCGCTCGGGCGGGCAGTTTCTCGAAATGCCTGAACGATTGCTTGATGCCTACCAGTCCGATCGTGAAAATAGTCAACTAGGACGGATTCTCAAAACGGCCAGTCGTCTGAGCACTTTAGTAGACAAGGTCGTCGTTTTGGGCGCAGGCAGTTCTTTCACGGGAGCTCGTGCCCTGATGGAGGCCTGCTGCCATCCGTACCACAATGAACTGGGCCGCGACCAGCGTGGCGGCAAGCCTCGTTTGTACTTCGCGGGAAACAACTTCGACAACGACCGCTCGCAAGCGCTGTTGGACTTTCTAGAAATTGACAGCAAGAGCGATGGCCCTGAAGGCAAATGGGCGCTCGTTGTCATCTCCGAGAGCGGCGAGACGCTTGAAACTGCGGCATCTTTTCGGCAGTTTTACACCAAGTTAAAATCGTTGGTCGGAGAGGAACTGTTGGCCGACTACATTATCCCAGTGACTGGCCAAACGAGTAGGTTGGCATCCTTGGCTGAGGCGATCGGATGCAAAGAGCGCTATTTGATTCCCGCTGGCGTAGGCCAGCAGTTCAGTGTGTTTTCAGCCGTTGGGCTTTTGCCTGCCGCGATTCTGGGCATCGACGTCGTGAAGTTATTGGAATCTGCATCGGCGATGAATACTCACTTCCGTACCGCGGAGAGGGGGCAAAACGCCGTTATGGACTATGTCGCGGTCAACCATCTGCTAGAAGAGAAGGGCGTTTCAACGCGTGTTCTGTTGGTGCGATGCAAGTCGCTGGAGGCTGTTGGGATTTGGTACGACCAAATGCTTGCCGAGCGCCGTGGCAATCAAGAGAATGGCGATCTGGCGCTGACGTGCGTCAACTCACGTGACGTCAATTCGCGCGGCCGGCAGCTTCGAAGAGATGCGCGAGATAAAGTGATCAACAATGTGATTCTTGGCTCATGGCGCAGCGATCCGTTGCCGATCGGCGAGAGCAATTGGGATCATGACGGGCTCAATTCTCTGGCGGAAAAAACGTTACCCCAGATCATGGATGCCGCCGTTGAGGCAGCCAATCGGGCTTACAGAGAAGATGGTTGGCCAACAACCAACTTACACATGCGCGCGGCCAACGAGGAAGGCTTGGGCCAGCTGTTCCAATTATTGATGTTGGCCACCGTGTTGGAAGGGCGGCTAATTGGCATCAGTCCCTACGGACAGCCGCGAGTTGAAAAGTACGAAAAGTATCTGAACCAGTTGCTGCGCGAAGACGTAGCCAGTTAGGCCAACACGCAAGAGCCTATGAGTAGCCTATCTCGCAAGGGATTAGAGAGTTTGCTCGAGAATGAGCCAAAGCCTTGCAGCTTCGGCCACAGTAAACTAAAAACTGCACACCGAAAATCTTTCAACCAAAGACGCGAATGACTGCTATCCGATTTGCAATTTTGATCGCCTTGATAAGTCTTGTGCCCTCTGGTGCATATGCTTGGCAGAAGACCAATGCGACGACCAATGCGACGACCAATGTGACGACCGGGGCAGGGCAGGGCGGTGCAGTTGAAAAACTGGTTTGGAAATTGAAGCCAGGGCAGAAATTCAATGTCACTCTTTCCAAGCAAGCCAATATTAAAACCAAAGTCGATACGCGTGTTCGTAAGGTTGATGCAGAGACTATTTTGGAGTTGGCTTGGGAAGTTATTCGTTCGGACTCTGCAGGGGCCGTGATCCGCCAGAAGCTCAACAGAATCCGACTTACCTCCGGCGCACCGGGCGATGTTTCTGCTCGCCGTTTGGATTTTGATTCGGCGGTCAAAATTTATCGAAATGGACTCTCGGGAAAAGTTACCAAGCAATACCAACCAACCATTGGTTTGGTTTCTACATTTACTCTGTCACCAGAGGGACAAGTTTCTAATTTTGCCAATGAAGCAGGGCAAGAACAGAAGACGGCCAAACTCCCTGATAAATCGGCGGTGAAAGAAATGCTATCGGGCCAATCGACTGAGGCGGCTGTTTTACGGCTGACCGATTTGTCGTGGCAGTCAGGCAACGATACGTCGGTGGTTAAGCGTGAGGTGAAATCAGAACTTGGAGAATTTTTGCGTATCGATAATTACCAGATTGAGAGCAACGGTGGGCAGACCACCGTCGAGGTAAAAACGTCTGCCGAAGCGCTTAACGGGGACAGTTCGGCTGGAAAAATTGATCGATACCAAGGGCAGGGCAGTATTGTATTGAGTGAGTCCGGCGACTTCATCAAGAGCAGCACTTCAACGCTGACAGTCGCCAGTAGAACACCCTATCGCGATATGAAAGTGGAATCGTTGACAGAAATTCAAACGTCCATGACACTCGACCAAATAGAATGACGGGAGTAGAGACGTGGAAGATTTTGTATTGGTCGCTAAAGTTGGCGATATCGAGCCGGGCAAGGGGAAGTCTTTTGAGGTTGGCGATCGTGTGATCGCAATCTTCAACGAGGACGGTGTCTATCGAGCCATCGATGACATGTGCCCGCATATGGGGGCATCACTAGCAACCGGTTTTCTTGAGCAGTCCGAAGTTTCCTGCCCCTGGCACGGTTGGCGATTCGACATTCGCGATGGCTCTTGGTGTGACAACCGGACGCTCAAGACAGATGTTTTTGAAATTCGAATTGACGGCGATCAAATACTTGTCTCTTCGGCACCGGTGATCAAAGCCAAAGATCAGCTTGACGCCAACAAAGAAAGCGAATCTGGCGGCGGTTGTGAGAACTGCCAGAGCACAAAGGATACTGACGATGAATAAGCCAGAAGCCGTTGGCGGACAAGACGTGGCCATCGGGCAGTTTCAAAGTCTGATCAAGACGATGTACTTCGAAAAGGATCAGGCGCGAGGAATTCCGGCGACGTTTCTATGGCTGACCGAAGAGATCGGAGAACTGGCATCAGCGCTGCGTGAAACCGAAGCGGCTCAAGAACTGGCCAACGGGAGTTCAGACCAAGCGCTGAAAGCGGATTACAACGCGAAACACAAGAATCTGTGCGAGGAGTTTGCCGATGTGTTTGCGTGGCTCGCGACGATCGCCAACGTTGCCGATGTAGATTTGCCCAGAGCGCTCTTTGAAAAATATGGTGCTGGCTGCCCGGGGTGCGAAGAGTTTGAGTGCACTTGTCCCGACGAAGCGAAGCCGTAGTGCTAGATGCCGGTAGAATTTTTCTCGTAGCCGATCTCGCAAGAGATTGGAGAATTTGCTCGTAGGGCACCCAACGTCTTCTTTATCGAACTCTACACTTGAAACGGATCACGCCACCTTTGCCGGGGGCAAGTGGTTTGTCGATTTCCCAGCGCAACGTCAATGAAGTCGCATCATTGTCGGTGTTGATAAATTTGGCATCGAGGCTGCACTCAGCAGATCCTTTAACGTATTGCAGTCGATTGGTCAGGTTGTCGATCAACGTCACATTGCCAACCTTGCGGGCCGACAGGTTATCGAAGCGAATGGTAAACTCTACCTCTTCTCCGGGACGCGCTGCGATTCGTGACGCTACCTTGGTCACTCGTAGAATTGCGTTGTCGTCGTCCGTTTCGATCGTTACGATCTGTTGGAGAGCAACGGTGTCGTTGACGATGATTGGCTGAATCTTTTTGCCGAACACCTGAAGGCCTAGATTATCTTGCCAAACTTTGGCCGCTTGCATGCCGGCTTCCAGCCGAGCAGTTTCGCTATTGGAGTGCTTGCCCCAACGAATAAGCTCGAAATTTTCGTAAGGTTGAAAAGCCTCACGCGAAGCACGCAGGTGCAGAACGTTGTCCGACAATACGCCGCGTGTCTGATCGCGAAACCCAACCGCTTTTAAAGTCGCTTCGTTGGTGTCGACGGCGACGTTTTGTTTGGTCGAAGAAGATGCATCCGAAGCCCGAGAAAGGACGGTGCCTTCCTTACGCTTCATCTGCGTCACTTGCGACGAGTACTCGGCCTTCTGTAAATTATCGACGCGACGAACGGCCGAGAAGCGCGGTGAGTAAATGTCAACGCGGTTGCTGGGAGAAACAAGACGTTTCCCGTCAAGTGTATCGAAATGCCCAAACGTATCTTCTGTGTCCATGCCGTAGATGTTCCAGTCGCCATCAACCTGCACACGCGCCTCGCGGTCACTACCGTCGTAAATGTATTCGTCGCTGCGCGTGAGGCGTTTTTTGTTGTGGCGATAGCGCGGGTCTTTTTGGCGAAGCTGACGTCCGAGAGGAACTGGAAATACACCGTTGGAAATTTTGTTCTCCATCTCGCCATCGCGGAAGGCAAATCCAGTTCGTTTAGCGAATCCCTGATTTGCCTTGCCATCTCCCAAGAAATCCAAGTAGACGCCAGATGGCGTGTCTCGTCTTGCCGCCACGCGAGCAGAGGCATCGTTGAAAAACTCTTTCTCCGCCTGGCTCAATTCAGACTTGCTGCCTTTCTTTCCATCAACCGAGGGCATCGGCATCGTCTTGGCGTCGCGTGTCGGTAGAGTCTGCAGTCGAATGACATTTGCTGAGGACTGGTCATCGAGAACTTGCGCAACTAGGGTTGGCAAGCTATTCAGGGCCGTGATTAAGACCAGCGAGGCGGCGATACAACTGGTTGCAAAATTTGTTTTTGTCATGGCAACGTTTTGGCGATTCGAGGCTTCGATTGTTTTGCGATTCTGTGTCGCGTACTACGACATTGGTTTTGCGACTAGCGGGTTTGGTCGGTCAGCTTAATGGTTTGCGATGGTAATCGTTCTACGGGGTCCGGAAGCACTACGGGCCGAGAACTATCAAACGCCGATGGGCCAGCCAACTCGCCAGCGGTCGGCACACGCGAGCCAATTCTTAAAATTGCCAAAGGGCGGCCAAGGCTTGATGCGACATGAAGTGGATCTTCCCCGCCTCTGACATCAAACCAAGGTTGATCGGTTTCGATAGGCCGGCGAGGTACCGTTGATTCGGATCGCTCGAGATAGATGACCTTCGTGACCATTTTGCCACCCGAAGCCTGGGCTAAATCGTTTTCGGTGATCACCACTGGCACTGGGAACTGATTCTCTAGCCCTTTGGGCGTGTACAGGCGATCAACAATTTCAACAGAAGGGTAAACAGTGCGCGGCGTTTCGATGTCGACGAAGTCAACGCGAAAACGGTACAACAGCCCGGCTTGTACGCCAACGGTGACACGTGATTTGTTTGCTTCAGTGGTGCCTCCGCCTGCAACGATCGCGACTCGACTGCCATCAGGGGCAATGATCCGCACGGGTTGCGTATGTCCAACCAAACGCGCATTACCCATCAGTTTTCTCTGTGAGACGATGCCCGGCGGCATTTTACTGTTGAGCAATTGGTGATCGCGCGTGAGTTGGGCTTGAGCCGTGTCGCCGGTGCAGACCCAGCATTGGCTTAGCAAGGTGACCAACAGAAGCGCAAACTTTAACCATAAAGAGATTGGTGATTTGAGATACGCCATGAGCTTGCTTTTGTTGTGGGGAACTTGCCGTAGCGGGAGACTTACCAAGTGGACCAAAAAATAGCCGCGAAAGCAGGATTGCTGTTCGCGGCTATGGAGTTATCCGTGTTCCACTGAACTACCTGCGAAATCGACCAAGAGGGCGCGTCGCTGGTATCTGACCGTGAACCATGTCCGATGGCGGTTGAAGGTTCATGTGCGGCGGTCGGATATTTGTTTCTTGAATTAGGACACGGTCAGCAGGTCGTGGGTAGCTCAAGCCAGGCTTTTGCTTGACCAGAACGTCTACATCATGTGTCGGTCCCGGGATCTGCGTCGCGGTATGGTTGTGCATTGCGTAACGACGCAAGCCAGCCGGGCCACCGTGTGGAATGTGTGGTGGCCCCGGAAGACCAATGTTTGTTCCAACGTGTGGCATTCCGTAGTGAGGTCCAGACTGTCCCGATATGTAGTCTTGCGTTGCACCTGATCCGCGGCCTGCACCAGAGGGCAGGGCACCGGCAGCCAAACTTGGATCGACGCCAGGCATCTCTAGGTCTTTGTTTCCGAGTCGTAGGACGGCAAGAATCGCACCGCGACGATCGGCCTCGGTGATTGGATCAACACCCGGATCGAGACGTGTGCTCACAAGTGTATCGACACCAGCCAGCGCCAATTCTTGGTACTCTGGATCTGGAACATAGATGACTTTGGTCACGTAGTTCGCGGCGCTGACTTGGTCGAAGTCTTCTTGAGTGAATTGGATTGGAATCGCCGAGTGGGCAAGGTACGCACTCGTACGAGGCGAAGCTGTGCCGATTTCCAATGTCGGATAGAGGCTGACACCAGGGCGGCCTTCGATGTTAGTAATCTTCAGGCGATAGATTCCACCTTGGGCGAAATTTTGTCGGCCTGGAACAAGCAGCGGTGACGAGTCGTACTGGCCCACGCCAGAAACATCCCACGACACTTGAAGATTGTCAGGTTGATCGAACAAAACCTGCACGCTTTGCATGCGAACGGCACCAAAAGGTCCGTAGGCTGCCGCGCCGGCGCCTCCAGCTGACTGCCCAGATCGGGCAGACAAAACTCCTGGCCCAGGACCGCCAACGCCGGGGCCGGGCTCCATCAGCATCTGTGCTGGTGGAAGATTGTGCCCCGCAGGAATGCCTGTGCGTGCAAATGGCACTTGAGCTTGGGCTGTTGAAGCCATCGCAAGGACCAACATCAAGCCTGTAGTTAAACGCGAGTACATCCGGTTCCCCTTTATTAAGTGGTCAAAGCTATCGTGGTGAAGAAACCACTTCGACTCGACCTGCCCCTTGGTGGGCGTTGCTAAAACGAGCAATCTTGAAAACTAAACTGACATAGACCCAACGCATCTTGATTTCTAAGATGCAACCGACGCATCGCGGTAGCTAATAGAACTACTGACACAGTCGTGGTCTTGCTGAAGTGATCGGCGACTTACAACCAAAATCTTTGGGAAAATCCTCATAACTTATCTATGAAGAAGGAATTACCAATCGCCGCATGTTTGCTAGCACTTGGGGTCGCCATGTGCTGGAATGTGAGTAGCCCCGCGCGTAGTCGGGCGGAAGCCGGAAGTGCAGCCGAACCGACAGCTGACGTGCTGACAAACGATATTGCTGTCGAACCAGCAGCATCGTTTTTAAATATTTTGCAAGCGGCTGGGGGAAAGCAAGATCTTTGGTGCAAGTCGATGCTGGTCTCTACAGGCCAAGCATTAAATCAGCTGCCATCGATTGCCGTGCGAACCCAACTGGCGTGTCGTCTGCACGACATGGATATGTTGGCACAGGGAAAGTACTTCCAATCTGATAGCGGAAGGAAGTCGCGGCTAGAACTTGTTTTTGCAGACGCGCATTCACCTCAATCGGTCCTGCAAATTTGCGATGGGCAGTTCGCATATACGCTTCGCGCCAGCGGAAAGCAACAGCGGCTAGAATTCGTCGATCTTGGGCGCCTTGAAAACAAAGATGCGACCCTGTCGGCGTCTACGTTGCCATCCAGTTGGGTGATGGGCGGCGGCCTCGGCGCGACTCTAATTCACTATGCCGAGGCATTTCATTTCCAAGTCATCGACACTGGCGACGCAGAAGTATTGCAATTGCGTGGTATCTGGGACACACACGCGCTGGCGAACCTGCTATATAGTGACGTGCCGCCTTCAGAACGGCCGACAGAAGTCCAGTGGGACAAGCTTCCGAGTCACATGCCTCATGCGATTGAGTTGACTTTTTCTACGCCCGGCGATGAAGTCATGCAGCCGGAGACGATCACGATGCTCCAGTTCGCCCAAGGGCAGGGCAGGGCGGTTGCCTCACCGATAATCGTCATCGAATTTGATAAACTAGAAGTTTCCGATACGTTACCACTCGCTCTGTTTACAATTGAGTCCAGTGGATTTGAAGCGATTGAAGCGACCGACGTCTATAACGAAAAAATTCGCTCCTTGAGTGCAGGGTTGCCGAAGGTCGCCACTACGCCAACTGAGGTCGGACAACAGGTGCGTTAAAGAAATCCTTGTGAATCGTTTGGCGATGGAGGCCGTATGAAAGTCGTGATTCAAAGAGTGACTTCAGCATCGGTCACCGTCGCTGAAGAAATTGTCGGCTCAATCGACCATGGTATGCTGGTCTTGTTGGGCGTTGCCGAAGGTGATCAAGAAGAAGACCTTCAATACTTGATCGAAAAGACAATTGGCCTGCGTATCTTCGAAGACGACGCCGGAAAGATGAATCTTTCGGTCGTCGATGTTGGCGGAGCGATTTTGGTCGTCAGCCAATTTACGTTGCTTGGCGATCTGAAGAAAGGAAAACGGCCAAGCTTTAACGGGGCCGCAGCGCCAGAGATTGCTAACCGTTTCTACGAGCAATTTGCAGAGGCCGTTGGCGAGCGCGGAATTCCAGTCGCCTGCGGGCGCTTTGCCGCTGACATGCGAGTCAGCTTGGTCAACAACGGACCGGTTACGATTATTATCGATAGTCGCAACCGATAACGCCTGCTGAATAGGGCGGTAGCTGAGGGTGCCACTTTTCTTAACGTTTTTCTTTTAACGGTTAAAGAAAGTGCCGAGGCAAGAGATGGTTTACACAACTTCGTTGATGTTTTTATCGCTCGGTGCAAGCTGCTGTTTTGCGTCCAGTTTTTCTCTGCGCTTGCGTGTCACGTTGACGAAACGGGCGGTTTCATCTCGAAAGCCGTTGTAAAACTCGCGAGTCGAAGCGCCGAGACTGACGAGAGCTTTTCTGTGGTTGATCCACAGCATGGTCCCCGCCAGAAACGCGAGCACATGCATCTTGGTAGCCCAGAAAACGCCAAGCCGATAGTCGCCGTCCATTCTTGATGCGATGCGATCACGATGAAAGTTGATGTGTCCTGTCTCATCGCGAATAATCAAGTCACACATTCCCTTGATTGCCTCGTCCGGAGCGTACTTTCGCAGCAATTTGTAGTAATTGTTGCTTGTGATTTCGGTAAGCAACAAAGCATACAATTCAAACTTGACGCCCAAAAATTTTCGCACATTGCAGAAAACCGAAAAACTCCAGTGGCCTTCGATTGATTTGCCGCCAAATCGTTTCACGGCTTTGCCGAGTAATTGAGAGTGCCTTTCTTCTTCGGTGAACCAAAGATCGACCAGCTGTTTCATGTCAGGATGATCTTCAAAGTAATTTGGGAGATCACGCCCAATCAAATAGGCTGGTCCACCTCCATCGCCAAGCTCGAACTGTTGCAGTGAACTTAGTAATGCGGCATGAGCATTGGGCGCAATCGGCTGATGTGGAGCGTTCCAATTTGGCTCCGGACGGTTCTTGCCATTGCGGGCAAAGTGGTTGATCCAAGTATCAAGATTCATTCGAATTCCGCTCGTATAGCAATGTCACCTTCGCATTGTCTGCTACATGAAGTTTAAACAGAAAGGAGTAAAGGCGGCAAAAAAAACGTATATACAACGTCCGATAATGTTTCTTATGTTCGGTTAGAGCCCTGGTTTTCTTCGGGAAACGGCCATTTTTCATTTCTCAATTCGTACGCAGTGTTTTCTCAGACTTTGCCCCTGTCGCTGCGGTTGCTATGTCTGCGGCCTGTTTGTTGGCAGCTTCGATACGAGGTTGGCTGCCGCAATGCGGACGAGCGGCAGCGTATTTCAGTTTTCGATGGTCGCTGATTGAATCGATCGGCGACGCGGCCTTGCTACGAGCTCGGGGGGCCAAGAAAGAGTTCTGAAGTAACCGAATTGAACGGCGGATAGAAATCGAGTTGGCCCCGATTTACTATTCGAATCAGAAGAAAGACTTTCGAGATATGCGCACTAAGCCAACTAATCGAGCTGGTTTGCGAAGTTTGGTGGAAACCGCTCGATTTCCGGTTGTACCGATTACGCTCGTCGATCAACGCGCTTGATTTGAAGCCTCATAGGCACGCCGAAGCATGTCGGCCGTCGTCGAGGCACCACGCTGAAGTAGCTCTTTGGTGTCGATCGTTGTGTTGATTTGTGGCCAGCCGTTGGCGCCGGTCGTGACAGTTTGGCGAGGCTGATATTGGCCATTTTGATTGGACTGCGCTGATCCATTTTGGCCGGGAGCCGATTGCCAGAAACTTCCGCCGCCGCTCTGTTGAGCCTGCGGTTGCTGGAATTGCTGCGGTTGCTGGTAACGTTGTTGTTGAAATGGCTGCGGCTGTTGCGGCTGTTGGGGTTGTTGGAACTGGCCATTGTTTGCAAAACCGGCGTTAGAATACTGTCCGGTGTTCTGCGAAGGCGATTGGAACCTGTTTCCGTCTTGAAACGTGTTTTGGTTCTGAAATTGAGTCTGACTTTGATTGCTTTGGTTGAATCCGCCAAAGGTCCCCTGCCCGCTCGTTGTTTGTTGGCCATTTTGAAACTGACCGCCTTGGTTGGCCGTCGGAAAGAAATCTCGTTTTGCAGGAATGCCGCCTATGTTATTGCCGAACTGCTCAAAATGCGGATTAAGAAATCCCGCTAGTTCCGTTGGCGTGAACCTTGAAAATTGTTGAATACCGCTAACGACGTAGTGGCCAGTCGCTGAATTATGAACCATGTTGCGTGTTGAACCAAATAGTGAAACGGCAAATAGAGTAACCAACATGCAGAGGATTCCACCTTTAAACACGCCAAGAATTGCTCCAGCTTGGCGGTCGAAGCCTTTTAACTCCATCCGTTTGATGGATTTGCTGGTCGATGCATAGACAGTCCATACGACCAGTGAAGTTCCAAGAAACAGCAACAGCATCGCAGCGAATTGATTCCAAGGTGCTTGCACGGAAATCAATTGAGCGACTGGATTGCGGAAATTGATCGCGACGAAATAGCTAATCACAATTGCGGCTAATGAAGCGATCTGCCAAGCGAGTCCTTTGCGGTATCCAAAGATTACTGAACCGAAAAAGATAACCAACATTACGATGTCGTAGATCGACATAATTTCTTCCTTGTTGCAGATGGCGACGTGGTGACAATTCGTCGTGCTCAAATCGCACGGCTGAATGATTCAATTGTGGTATGCGAAGGTCAATCCTTTACCTTCGTGATCGCCGAGGATTAGAAAGGAATTAGAGAATTGGCTCAAGCGCGATTTGACTGCCACTTGTGCTTACCTGATGTGCCCCGTCGACCGGTTACTTCATTCTAAACCGGACAAGTAAACCTAAGCAGACCGGATTTGCTAGCAGGTTCAACAGAAATCGCGAACCGCCCTGCCCTGCCCTCGTACGGATGTGCGGTTCGGGCACGGTTGCTCCCTCGTTCAGTCGCGCGTCGTTGGGGTGGCTCGAAAAGCACTTTTTGTTTATCCAATAGCAGGCGTGTAAATGTCACGAAAAAGAAAAAGGCAAACGAAAATGGCAAACTTCCAAACCCACATTACCGCCAGTACTTTGCTGGGTGTCGGCTATGGCGCGGTGGCTCATTTTTACTTTGATGTTTCCCTAGGGCACAGTCTCGTGGCGGCTGCGTTGTGCAGTATCGCCGGCATGCTGCCAGATCTTGATCACAAGCTTGGAATTCCGTTGCGCGAGACTTTGAACTTTGTCGCTGTGTTGGTTCCGATGTTAATGATGCCTCGATTTACGGAACTGGGACTGACACCCGAACAGCTGGTATTCGTGGCAGTCGTGTCCTACGTTCTGATTAGATTTGTCGGAGGTGCGCTTTTCAGAAAGTTTACCAAACATCGCGGAATGTGGCACAGTATTCCCGCCGCCGCAGCAGCAGGAATGGTGACGTATGTTGTTTGCCTCTCGCCGGAGCAGGAGGTTCGCATGATGAAGGCGTGGGCCGTTGTACTGGGCTTTTTGCTCCACCTCTTATTGGATGAAATCTATTCGGTTGATCTGATTGGGCGACGTATCAAAAAGAGTTCTGGCACTGCGCTAAAGTTTTTCGGCAACAACTCAGGTGCAAACCTTTTTGCTTATGCGAACCTAGTCGTCTTGGCGGTGTTCATTGCAAGCGACAATGTTGTGATGGATTGCTGCCGCCAAGTCAAAGCTGAGGGCGTTGCTCATGCATACGGTCACGACCACGGGGTTCCTTTCAGATTGGGCGATGTTATCGATAAGCTCGGGGAGCGTACTCAGTCTTGGGTAAGCCAAGCCTTTGAGCCGCCCAGTCAACTTCAGCAGAGCCAGCAACCGTTTATGCGGTAAGTGGCTCACGTCGATTCGCATGGCTATGCGAGCAATCGCTCATTTGGCAATAGACTATCTCTCTTGAACCAGCTTCGAAGCTACCCTCGGTCACTAAGGCGTAGCGCGCCGGTGAAGTCTGGGCCACTTCAAAACTTGCGCTTCAGGTTTGTAGAAAGAGCGCTTATCCCCCAATTTCAAAAACGATTTTTTGAGCAAAGTGCAAAATTCGCCTTCAGGTCTGTTGCGGCAAAATGAGCTGGAAAGCTTCACTTTTGCGTTCTTTAGCTCAAATAGAGTCGCGTTTTTTTACAAGGAATTGTTAAAACGGAGCCAAGTTTTCTTTAGTCTCGTCGAACACAACCTATCGGGTTCGCACTGCAAACTGACGTAGTTCACCGTCGCCGTGCTGTTGGCATCAGACAAATTTTAGGAGACCAGATTGATGGCTTTTCACATTCTTTGCAAGCAACGCCGCTGCGAGCCGGTTAGCCCACCGATCTACAATCGATCTGCGCGAGCGCAGAAAAAGTTTAACTGGTGGGGATTTCACGGGCTATGGCTGTCAGTACTGAGCCTCACGTCGGCCGGCTTTTTGTCTCCATTGTCGTTGCTGGTTAGCCTTAACGGAATGAGGCGAAAGAAAGGGCCTCGCAAATTGGCCGCGGCAGGTACCGTGGTTTCGATTGCTGGAATCGCACTGGCGGGCCTAATCGTATCCACGGTGACTCACTCAATCTTTCAACATCAACAGCATTTGGAGTCAAAAGCGATGGCGCGTAAAATCGCCAAACAACGTGACTCAGCAAAAATGCTTGTCGCGTCTGCCGTCAGGGAATTGACGCGGCATAAGAACAGCCATCAAGGATTTCTGCCGTCGGTTATCGATTCCAATATGCTCGTGATCAAGCACATCGACCCTTGGAAGGAGGAACTGCGTTTTGATCTAAAGAAAGATCATGGCGTTGTGAGAAGTGCGGGACCAGATACGATTTTCGAAACGTCCGACGACATCGTGATTCGCGTGGAAGGAAAGATTCAATCGCAGGCGTCGCTCTTGGAATTGTAGGTCGCGACCAAAGTGCATTCCGATACAAAGTGCATTCCGGTAGTTAGGCACCAGTATCTAAGGAGGTCGATCTATCGTGTGCCTTCAAAGCTCTGGAGGCTGGGGAGTTGAGAATGAAAATCGCGTTCTTTAGCAATCCGCATTCTGACTTCGGTTGGAGGGTAAGTCAGAAAGCGTTAAGATGCGTGCTAGATCTTGATGCGATTGACAAAATTTTTTTCCCAAGGCTGCGGCGTGTTTCTTAGCGAACCAAGTAGAACCGAATACGATCTGAACTTCAATTTTCTAGGGTTCCACGTTCGGGCTCATCCCTTTTTCTTTTTGATGTGTCTGTTTATCGGCAGTAACATCGTCGGTGGGCGCGGGGTAAACACCGGAGTTGGCGTGGTGATGGGCGTGATGGTTTTTTTTGTATCGATATTGATCCACGAAATCGGCCATAGCTTGGCCCATCGTCGGTACGGCATGGGGTCAAGAATTGTTCTTTACGCGATGGGTGGAATGGCGATTCCAGATTCGGTCGGGCGGCGCGTATCGTTGACCCATCAAAAGAGTATTGTTATCTCATTGGCAGGACCTGTCGCCGGGTTTCTATTGGCGATTGCCTGCATCGCGTTGGGGACGCTCGTCGTTGGTCATTTACCGCAGGGACGCCTGTTGGGGTTTGTTCCACTTTTTGTTCCGTTCACTCCGGAGTATCAGAAATACGAGCTGTTAATGGCGGTGATCAACGGCTTCATCCTAGTGAATATCCTGCTGAACCTGTTGAACTTGTTGCCGATAATTCCATTGGATGGAGGTCGGATTTCTCAATCGACGTTTGAGATTTTTGATAGATGGGATGGAGTGCGCAAAAGCCTAATGCTGTCGATCGCAACGGCAGTGGGTTGCGGTCTGTACTGTTTGAAATCTGAAAGTACGCTAATGGCGATATTTTGTTTCTATCTTGCATATCAAAACTATCAACAATTAAATCCCGGCGTGGGTCGACGTTGGTAGTTGCTGTTGTTTGAGTAACTGAACAACATGCTTTGTTCAAGTTGTGTGTCAAAGTACGATCAACTTGTCTGTTGAAAGCAAATTTTTCTAAAAAAAATTGCTCTAAAATTTCATGTTGTAGGATGAACGATTTTTTTGTTTTGCAGGCGTGGTCACGTTTTGATTTTGTTTGTTTTGCAAAACAAAAATCATCTTTGAAGGTACGTTTTTTTGGCTTCGCCTCTCTCGATCAGTAACAGCGCGAGTTATTGATAGACGATATGTCGTCAATACCGCATCGCGACAACGTTTACGCCTCCGACACGTGCGTAGATTTGTGTCCGTTGATAGGTTCGATGATTATGTATCGAAAAAAACAATGTGAAGTGAGTATGGCTGTTAGTAACCATGCACCAATTACCAGCGTTAAGTTGACGTGGAATATGGTAGGCAGGGTTATGTTGAATAGAAAAATCTCGTTTTGTGACAGAAAAGCAAACGTTAGACCACCAAATTGAATGTAAGAAATTGGTTTACAGTTTGTTGCAGTTGATAAATTTAACGCAGTAAGTCAATTTTTCTAAAGTGGTTTGGTAACGTCACAGAAGAGTCGCTTGGTAAGTCAAAGCGTAGGAAAAAAAATTCCCCAAAAGGGGCAAAACAACATTGAAAAGTTTTCGTGGTTCTCTAAAACAATATTTGTTGTCAACCTGTTGCGGAATTTTTTCGCAAGCAACTAATGATGGTTGTGTTCGCAGGTTGTTGTTTTGAACCACTTATAAAAGTGGTTTTACTTCGAGTGGCGAGTGAGTCTTTTGATTTGTTGTCAAAAGTTTTGATAGGCTCTCTCTCCAAGGTCTAATTACGGAGGACGTCCTGTGGCCAAAAAGAAGAAGAAAAAAGTAGCGAAGAAGAAGAAGGCTAAAAAGAAGGTAGCCAAGAAGAAGGCTAAAAAGAAAGTAGCCAAGAAGAAGACAAAGAAGAAGGCTAAGAAAAAAGCCAAAAAGAAAGTAGCCAAGAAGAAAACGGCTAAAAAGAAGACCAAAAGAAAAGCCAAAAAGAAGAAGTAGTCTAGGCTAGGTTTTCAATACGAAACAACGAGAAAGGGTCGCTTTGAGCGGCCCTAAATTTTTGCGCCGATTTTGCCGGTGGCATTGCTGGCCTCCGGTATCACTGGGATTCAAGATGGACGAAATCACAGCTTGGCATGAAGCAGGGCATGCGGTCGTCGCCGTGATGTTGGGTGGCGTCGTGGATACCGTATCTGTCGAGTTGCCTGACGAGGAGTCTGCCGGGGTAACCGGTGTCTTCTGGGGAAAAGGTCCTGATGCACGTTCGCAGTGTATCAACGATATTCACGTAGCGTTGGCCGGGCCGATTGCCGAAATGATATTCATCGGCGACTACGACTATCTTCGGATCAAGCAAGAGCACGCGGTTGACTGGAAAGTGGTCGCGATGGCGGTAGAACGCTTGGGCATCGATGCGGTTGCCGCGCAAAAACTGCTCACCTCTATCGCAACAGGACTCTATGAGCGTCTGCGCGAGGATATCGTTTGGTCAGCCGTCGCTGACATCGCCGAACGATTGGAGCTTGATGGAACGATCGACGGCGACACCGTCAACGACCTAGTCGGGTTCTGGCTCAGACAGCTTTAGCCAATGAGCTACCCCAATACCGGCAGTTGTACCTGAACAGGATTGGCTTTTGCATTGGCGACCAAAGTTTTTACTAACTCGCGCGCGACCGATTCCAAGTAAGGTGCGATGTTGGGATCATCAAAGTTGTCATTCATCTTACCCGCATCGCCACGCTCTCGCATTTGAATGTTGATAGGTATCTCGCCAAGGAAAGCGATGTTGTCTTGCTGCGCGTATTCTTTAGCACCACCCTTGCCGAAAATGTCGTAGCTCTTGCCGTTGTCCGGACAGATAAAGCTGCTCATGTTTTCGATCACTCCCAGCACTGGAATCTTTACCTTGCGAAACATGCCAACGGCTTTGATCGCATCGATCAGAGCGACTTCTTGAGGCGTGCAAACGATTACGGCTCCGGTGAGCGGAAGCAGTTGCGATAGGCTCAACGCGATGTCTCCTGTTCCCGGCGGCATATCGATGATCAAGTAGTCCAGTTCACCCCAGTCAGTGTCGCGCACAAACGTGGTCACTGCCGAATGAAGCATTGGGCCACGCCAAATAACGGCCTCACCCGGCGGAATCATGTACCCAATGCTCATCACGGGAATACCTTCAGCATCGAGCGGAATAATTTTTCCGTTGTCGCCTTTGGTAACTTGGCCGCGCGTACCAGTCAAATGCGGCAGGCTTGGCCCGTAAACATCCGCATCCAAAAGCCCCACAGAGCACCCTGCTCTTTTGAGTCCCATCGCAAGGGTTGTCGCGGCAGTACTTTTACCCACACCGCCCTTACCTGCCGCGACCGCAATGACGGCTTTGGCTTTGAGTCCAATTTGGCCTTTTGGGGTTGCCGGACGGACGTAATCGACGATTTCAACCGTGGCTGATGTCCCAGAGAACTCTTTTTGCAGGTGGTCCGTCACTTCTTTTCGAAAACTGTCCTTGATAGGCAGCGCGAACGAAGTTAAACCAATTTTCACGTTGATATCGCTGCTATCGACGGTCACTTCGATGATTTGTTTTTTTAGCGTACGACCCGTTTCAGGATCTTGAAGCTTTTCGAGTGATTGTTGGACTTGTTCTTGAGTTGGCGAAGACATATTGCTTAGTTTTAGGGTTTAGATTGGATTCGATTTGAAAACGTTGGATTGCTATCGCCAAGGAAGTGCGGATTCGATCTGCTGCTCGAGCGATAGGTTAGGTTCTGGGAGCAGCGCATTGTGGCGTCTGATCAGTTGATGTAACCGGCTTGATTCGGAAATGGCAACGACAACATCTGCAACGCCCAGTGCCCTCAGTCGTTCGGCATGCGCTGAGTTTTGGATGCTGACGACAACGAACAGTCGCCGCCGGTGTTCCAGTAACAATTTCAACCACTTTGCCTCAGTGGCGTCAAAGACGGAGCTGCATTCTACAATGATGGCCGAATCTGAATACTGTTTAGCTTCCGTTAGAAGGTCGTTTTCGTCCAGTGCCCAAATTAGCATTGCAGCCGGGAACTCTCTTTCGATTGCCGCCTGCCATGCTTTGGAGGTTGCCAACACGACTACAGGAATGGAGTTGCGGCTCACTGGCTGGTCCTCATGTTTTCTGGCCCATCGTCTTGGGCATCGTCTTGGTCAGCCGAATCCACGGGCTCGAACTCCACTTGCATTTCATTGGTGTTGGGTGACCGACCCGTCTTTGCGGCGGTTGCTTCTGCGTCAAGATCTAGATGCTGAATTCGGCGAAGTAATTTCGCACGATTCATTCCCAGTAGCTTGGCTGTCTGAGTTTTGTTCCCTTTGGCCACCCTGATGGCTCGACTGATGAGTTCGGCTTCTATGTTTTCCAGATACTGATCCAGATCAATATGCACTTCTGATTGCTGTTCCACTCGCAGCGCTTTGAGTGCGTGGTGAAAGTTCTCCGGGAGGTCAGACTTACTCAGCACTGCACTGCTACAGGCGTCTGCCGCTTGCCCGATGATCGAACGGAGCTGCTGAAGATTTCCGGGCCAGTGATACTCTGTCAGCATGGCGAGTGCATCGTTGTCGAAGCGACCAATTTGCTGCTCGCGCCCATCATTGTGCTGTTCTAAAAAGTACTGGGCCAGCATCGGGATGTCACCGCTGCGCTGTTTCAACGCAAGTGTGTCGATGACCAGTGTGTTGATTCGCCAAGCTAAACCTTTGTGAAATGTACCATCGCCGGCCGCTCGAATCAGGTCCACCTCAGCCGTAGCGATGACTCTGACGTCTGAGCGTGAATCAGTCAGCGCTGACCAAAGTTCTGTTTGGGCTTCGGCACTCAATTGGTCGGCGTCTAACACGATTAGCCAAGCCACCGGCAAATGGCGGCCCCCTGCCCTGCCCCGGTTTTCAGATTGATTTTCTTTTGCAAACGCAATCGCTTGTCGAACCGATGATTGAACCAGTTGAGCATCAGCAATCTCTGCCTGAAGGACGGCAGCGAGGCCCGGCGCCTGATTCCGAGCGGCCTCAGTTCCAATTAGCGAAGGCATGCTTCGTCGCTGGTGAATGGTGCGAGCCAGATGTTGCCGTCCGCTTCCTCGTGGGCCAACGATTGTCATTTCTAGGCCGTTGTCTCCTGCGGCGACAACTTGTTTACGTAATCGCACAGAAAACTCGCTGTTGCCGATCAGGCTGTCCAAATGAAAACGTTGTTGCAGTTGATGTTGAAGTTTACTAAGAATAACATGCATATTCTCGGCATCGTAAGCGTCATTGTTCGCATCGGAATTGGCTGCTTGGTCTTCCGCCGCAACGAAGCCGGCGACGAATTCGGCGTTGGTTGGATCATCTGATGTCGCCAACGCAACAAAATCGCATAAGCGTTCCAGCAGCTGACCGGATGACGCCAATGAGATTCGGCAGCCGGTAATCGTTGAGCCGGGCTTGAGCTTATCCGGTGGCGGCGCGAGTCCGTTGAACCGCTGTTTGGGGTCACCTGATTCAGCAGCGCTGTAAAGGCATTGGGCACCAATGATGTGTTCTAGCTGACAGTCGGCCCAGTGCAGCATTGCTTCGTTGACGTAAACGATTGTTCCCGCCGAGTCCAGCAAATAGACCGGCATCGATAGCGCGTCAAATACTTTGGCCAGCGAGTTTTTTACAGTGCGAGGAGTCGGATTGGGCATGCACTGATTTTAACCGGTCTGTTCGAAAGAAGCATGCCCCGGAAATGTGAATTAGCATTTCAATCGAATTCGCGCCCGAGCGATTCGGTAAACTGAACCTAGTGGTCTGTCAACATTTAATTTTAGGGTAGCTGGATTCGCCAGAATTCAGTTCAGCAGTATAAAACCGAAGTCTGGTGACTCCGGCTACGATGACACACTGTAACTTCCATCCCTGACAAACCACTAGTGCTTAATCTTGGGGTCAGCCGTTTTGGTGTTAGACGCAGTTTCCTGGCGCGAAACCGGGGCTTGCGCCCAAACGTCTAACGTTCTTTATCCTAATTTCAAATCTGGATGAAGCACTAGGTTGCAGCGGCGGCCGCGTTATCGACAAACACACCCATCTTGCGGAACTTTTCGTAGCGCGCGTCCAGCAGTTCTTCCAAGGGCTGGCTGGAGAGGGTCTTCAGGTTCTTGATTAGGTAGCTTCGCAAATTGGCGGCCATCGAGTGGTGGTCGCGGTGAGCACCGCCAAGAGGTTCTTTGATCACGTCGTCTACGATGCCCATCTTCAGCAAGTTCTCCGAAGTAAACTTGAGAGCCGTGGCGGCTTTCTCGGCATGTTGAGCGCCTTTCCACAGGATGCCTGCACAACCTTCGGGGCTGATGACGGAATAGTAGGCGTTTTGCAAGACCGCCACGCGATCTCCAACTCCTATACCCAGCGCTCCACCGCTGCCGCCTTCGCCGATAACACAGCAGATGATTGGCGTTTTCAGACGCGACATCTCGTACATGTTTTCGGCGATCACTTGGGCTTGGCCACGTTCTTCTGCACCGATGCCCGGGTAAGCACCGGGGGTATCAATTAAACAGATCACTGGCAGCCCGTACTTAGCAGCCATCCGCATTTTTGCCATCGCCTTGCGATAGCCTTCTGGGTGAGCACAACCGAAATGAGTCTGTTGGCGGTCGCTGAATGTGCGTCCTTTTTGGTGACCGAGCACCATAACTTTCGTGTTGTCTAGGCTCGCAAAGCCAACACGAATGGCTGGATCGTCGCCGAACAGTTTGTCTCCGTGCAACTCAACAAACTCATCGAATACCAGTGATAGATAATCGATCGTGTGTGGTCGGTCCTTGTGGCGGGCGACTTGAACGGTCTGCCATGGCGAGAGGCCTTCGTAGATTGTGCGCGTGGTATCGGTCAGCTCCTTTTTGAGTTTGCGAAGATATTCGTCAGCTTCTGCCGAGGGCTTGGATGTTTTCGAGAAAATTTCGATCTCTGCTGCGATGTCTGCAATCGGCTGTTCGAAGTCAAGGTAATCCATAGTTGTTACGTCGAAAGTTTACGGAGAGTGACGGAGGGTGAAAGCGCGTCTTTGTTTTTTCTGCAAAAAGTATAACTATAAACGCTTGAAATTTTGGGGGCGCGATTGAGGGCGGTAAACGTTCGTTTTTCTGAAGATAGCGATAAAATCGTTCATCGTCTGAATTCGGTTATCAGGTTTCTTGGCCATCATTTTCATGATTAGTTCGGCCATTTCATTGGACGCGCCGCTGACCGACTGGACGTTGGGGATCGGAGCGCTCAGGTGTTTGCTGAGCAATTCGTCGGGGGTGTTGGCGGTGAAAGGCGTCCGTCCGCTGAGCATTTCGTACAGCATGCAGCCGAAGCCGTAGATGTCGGCGCGGATATCGAGGTGCTGACGACGAATCTGTTCGGGCGAAAGGTAGCTGCGTGTTCCTTGAATGGTTTTGGTCTTGTTAGGGAATAGTCCCATGAGCCCCTTGCCTTTGACTTTTCGGGCAATCGAAAAGTCGATCAGTTTTACGCTGCCTTGCTCGTCAGCCAGATAGTTGTCGGGTTTGATATCGCAGTGAATCCAGCCCTTTTCATGTAAGTGAGCCAATCCTTTGGCGGCACCGTGGATCACGACCGCCATGTTTTCGGCCAACACGTCAGGCCGCTCACGCATTTCGATCTTGAGGTTGCGAGCGCTCAATAGCTGCAAGGACAACAGTGGGTATCCTTGATCTTCGTAGTACTCGTAGATTCGGATGACATTGGGATGATTGAGCTGTGTGCCAACACGTGCTTCGTGTTTGAGTTGGTCGATTTCATACTTGTCGGTTCGAAAATCAGCGAGCAAAACTTTGATCGCAACTCTTTCCTTCTCACCTTGGCGCAAGGCCTCCCAAACTTGAGTCGTGGTGCCTGATCGAATCAGACGTAGCATTCGGAAGGGGCCGATAAAGTCTTTGCCAATACTCACTGGGTATTCCGTTACGTTGAAAGATGAATAATGAAGAAGCCAGCATGATTTGCCTGGCGAGTCGTCGTTGTTTTGTTTGAGCGGTGCCTAAAACCGATCGGCGTATTTTAGCCCATGCTGCCATCAAGACCAACGGTTGTTGAGGCGGGTTCTTTGGTGTGGATCCCACCTGACGCATCGTCAGCATATACCACATGATCCAGAAACAGGCCTTTCGCGGGTGCGGTCTGCCCCGCCATTTCACGGTCCTTTTGTTCAATCAGCTCAAGAATCCACTCGGGCTGTTTCCTTCCCATCCCTACCGGGATCAACGTGCCGACGATACTGCGGACCATGTTGTACAGAAAACCATCGGCCGTCACGCTAAAGTCGATGTACTGAAAGGGACCATGTGTGCGGCCGTTGACCGCGCAATCCATCACGTTTCTGACGGTGGATTGGCGAATCGAACCGGTACTCTGAAAGCAAGCGAAATCTTGTTCCCCGACGACGTACTGCGCTGCTTTGTTCATCGCATCGACGTCAAGGTTATGGGGTACGAACCACGCATGCCGCTCGCGAAGCGGGTCTAGGATTCGACCGGATTGAATGTGGTAGCAATACGTTTTGCAGACCGAGTGACTGATGGCGTTAAAACCTTCAAACGCATCTTCGGCTTTCAGCACCGAAATTGCCGTCGGCGTGCGCGCGTTAAACGCGCGAACAATCGTCGCACAAGAAAAATTGGTTTCAGTACGCATGCTGCAGACTTGACCGCGTGCGTGAACGCCGGCGTCAGTTCGGCCGCTGGAAGTGACCGTAACGCTTTCACCGGAGATCGAAAGCCAAGCTTCCTCCATCTTTTGTTGGATCGTGATTCCGTTCTTTTGTCGCTGCCAGCCGACGAAATCCGTTCCGTCGTAGCTTACGGTCAGTTTGATAAATCGCATGGGTGCTAACTAGCTTTTTGCACTGGCGTCAAAGACGCGCACTGCTGACCAGCTTTCTTTATGACTAGAGATGAACTCCAAATGGTCCGGGTGGGTCTGATAAGCATCGTGAGCGGCGCGGCTTTCGAAGACGGTAATTAATGCCACGTCAAATGTCTGGTCATTGACCGGTCGTGCTAGTTCTGGATCCCGCAGACCTGCGTGCAGACTGATCAAGCCTTCGGGACGTGTCAACAATCGGTAGCAGTCGTCCACCAACGCTTGGCAATTTTCGGCTGAGTTGTCTTGGAGGGAGAAAAATACGCAGTGCGTAAACGCTGTTTGATTTTCAGACATGGAGAGTGGTTTTGCCTACTGAAGTTGAAGAATTCTACGGCTTTTATTTTAGCGAGAGGAGTGACCTTGTTGGAGGCCCGAAACGTATCGGCGGGTGAAGAAATCGAAGACATCGCGACTTCAGGTTGCTCAATTTGCCGCGATCCAATAGCCTAACAGGCTGTTCGCACCACCGCCAAAAGAAGCTTGATCCAACATGACTCCAATTCGCACTTTAGAGGCTCTTCATGAACTCGCCGACGGGTTTCAGAGGGCGAATGAGACTGTTGGAATCGTGCCGACGATGGGTGCGTTGCACGACGGACATCTCAGCCTGGTGAGGCAGAGTCTCGACGAAACAGGCGAGACGATCGTGACCATTTTCGTCAATCCGTCCCAGTTCGCACCCGAGGAGGATTTGCAACGGTACCCTAGAACGCTCGATGCGGATCTTGAAAAACTCTCGGCGATGGGAGTCAAACACGTTTTCGTTCCCGAGAGCGCGTTGATGTATCCGCCCAATTTTTCGACGTCGATCGTTCCGGCCAAAGTAGCCACAAAGCTGGAAGGCGAATTTCGCCCCACGCATTTCGCGGGCGTGGCGACGGTTGTGCTGAAACTGTTCAACATGACTCGCGCCGACGTTGCATTCTTTGGTCAAAAAGACTACCAACAGGTCTGTGTGATTCAGGCAATGGTCGAAGACTTCAACGTGCCCATCGAAGTGCG
Source organism: uncultured Pirellulaceae bacterium (assembly GCA_938036435.1). Taxonomy (GTDB): domain Bacteria; phylum Planctomycetota; class Planctomycetia; order Pirellulales; family Pirellulaceae; genus Mariniblastus. The sequence goes on from CALHPU010000018.1 coordinate 163,295, forward strand.
CGTTTGCCCAATCATTCGAGAGGCCGATGGTTTGGCGATGAGTTCAAGGAATCGATACTTGGATGCTGAGCAACGAAAGACGGCGTTGGTACTTTACAGAACATTGAACCATGTACGAGAGCTGATTAGCAGTGGTCAGAATGATGGTTTTGAGATCGTTACAGAAATGAGACAGCTGCTAATTGATGGAGGCGTCGACAGCATCGACTACGCGGTCGTTGCTGATCCCAAGACACTCGAGACGGCCAATTTTATCGACGGTAAAGTTGTTGCTTTGATAGCCGCCCACGTAGGCAAGACGCGTTTGATTGATAATCTGGTGATTGGTTAAAGGGTAGCATTATGTGGCACGACTCTCCGAGTCGTTATTCGCCGTGCCACTACGATTCGGAGAGTCGTGTTACATAGTTTTGAAATGCCCTCTAGTCTTCGCTAGCCCAACTCTCACGAGTTTGGACGAGGTTAAATTGCCGATGCCCTGCCCTGCTTAAACAATCCAAAACAACAACGTATTTGAGAAACATTGCATGCAGCCCACGCTATTTTTCATTCCCCATCAATGGTTGGGCTGGCCGCTGTTGGTGGCGTGGTTGCTGATCAGCGCGATCATTTCGTTTAATTACTGGCGGCGCGGAGGGTGGTCAGACGAACTGAAGGGCTTTTTGCCCATGGTGGCGATGGTGACTGCGGCAATCCTGTTTGTCTTGCCGGCGGTTGAAGTCGGTGGAGTCAACCCTGACGATCCTCTCGGTCCGATGGTGAATCGAGGTCTCGCCGTACGTGGTTACGGGCTGTGCATGTTGTTGGCGATCGTTACAGGGATGGGAATTGTGCTCTGGCGTTGCCGGCAGATTGAATTTCCAGTCGATCCGATCTTCACGCTGGCGTTTTGTATGGTGATTGCCGGCGTAATCGGAGCGCGGTTGTTCTACGTGATTCAAAAGCACGATCAGTTTTTTGGGCCAGACATTCCATTAACCTTGTCGCTACAGCTGGCGGCCAATATGACCGGCGGCGGCCTAGTAGTTTACGGAAGCCTCTTCGGAGCCTCGATTGCGGCGTTTATATTTTTCTGGTGGTCGAAACTTCCGGTGTGGAAAACGGCAGATCTCATGGCACCCGGGATGGCGATCGGATTAGCGATTGGACGGCTTGGGTGTTTGATGAACGGCTGCTGCTGGGGTGGAGTTTGCGATGTTGGGATGCCGGCAATTCAATTCCCTGCCGGTTCGTCGGCTTGGGTGCAGCATCTTTCCGATGGGTCGCTGCTGGGGTTGAAGACAAAACCGTTGACCGATCAAGCCCCGCAGGAATTAGGCTTTGCCAACGAGGTCATAACCGTCGGTCAGGGCTTGGGCAAGGAAGTCGGCGTTACGCCGGGTGATTTGATTGCGATCGAAATCGATAACCCCGATAGGATTCGCTATTTGAAATCGTGGCGCACGGATTTGGCAGATCAGGAGAGTATAAAATTTGCTTGGAGCCATGACGGCAAGATCGATGTGATTGCGTTGCCATTGGGGAAATTACCGGCGCAATCTCTGCGTGTTCACCCGACGCAAATCTACAGTAGTGTCAATGCACTTTTGTTATGTTTGCTGTTGTGGATGTATTGGTACCATCGCCGCAGCGATGGTGAGGTGTTCGCGTTGATGCTGATCCTGTATCCGATTGGACGTTTTATGATCGAAACCATCCGCAACGACGAGGCTGGTCAGTTTGGTACCGAGTGGACGATTTCGCAGTGGGTTAGCATGGGAACGATTATCGTTGGCTTCGCTATTTTTTCTTGGTGCCGAGCGTTTGGTCAAATCGCAGATGTTCGGGCGCCCGAACTGCCGAACGAATAGACCGTCCGTGCATTGCGTTGCTCCAGTCAACGTGGCTTGGTGCGTGGGGCAAACAAATGGCAGAGACCGAAGACGAAAATCATGTATCCGAATAGGACGACGTTCAAAAGAACTCCTTGCACAACGGTCGTCAGCATGAATTCAGCAAAAACCATGGCTTGTTCTCCGTCAGCGATAAGTGGACGGTAATCAAAATCTGTATGGGTGTTACCTCTCAGCGCCCAGTTAACGAAGCAGACTGAAAATAGGCCGCAGAACATATCGAGAAACATTCCAATTGGAAAAAGGATACTCGCGGCGATGCGCGTTCCATAACCGATCCACGCCGATCTTCGCGCAAATCGCCATGATATAATCTGTTGAACTCGCCGTGTTCGTTCGGCAAAAACATACGTGATGATGAAGGTTGAAATTCCAGCTATCATTCCTCCACATGCTGCAGTGAAGCCTGATCGGTGCACAAGGCTGGACCCGAGAAAGAAACTTGGCGCCGCCGCGATGCTGCACGCGAGAGTCCACTTCAGAAACGATCGTCCAATCGATGGCACGTCCGGAGGAGCTTCGACGCTAGAACGCTCTGGTGTCGGCGGTGGTTGAACCTGTGGAGAGGCGTAGGGATTGTCGGATGTCGTCACGGGATTGCTGCTTAGGAATGTGATGCTGCCGGAACGTCAAGAAATAGTGTAGGCTGTTATGACATCCTGCACTTTTCACTATCGTCGATCATCGGCGTATAATTCGTCGGTAAGTCAATTCTGAGGGATTACCTGTCATTCGGGCTGGGCCCAGAGTAACCGTCAAATGGGTGACAAAACCTTGTATTTGGCTGCTTTTGTAGGAAAATCTGCCAACTAACGCATTTCAGGGAACTTAGTGATGCCGCTGGCGTCTGTAGTATGAACCCGACTTTCCACAATCTGACCGATCAGCAATTGATCGACCAAACCTTGGCTGGCAACACCGATGCCTTCGGAGTGCTGGTCGGTCGACATCAAGATCGGTTGTTCAACTCGCTCGTCCACTTGATGCGAAACGAGTCAGATGCTGAAGACGTGGTTCAAGACGCGTTTGTGCTTGCACTAACGAAACTTGACTCGTTCAAAGGTAACAGTCAGTTTTACACTTGGTTGTTCCGAATTGCTCGCAACAGCGCTATTTCGCGGTTGCGAAAAAAGCGGCCTAAAGTGTCGCTTGATTCTCCCGTCAGTGGTGGACAATCAAGCGATGTGTTGCCGTTGGAGTTACCAGGAAAGGCGGCAGCGCCTTCCGACGAGATGGAACGTCAAGAACGAGCGCAGGGATTGATCGATGCACTGGGGCGGTTGTCGCCAGAGCATCGGGAAATTCTCGTATTGAGAGAAATGGATGATCTAGACTACGAGACGATTGGGGAAATGTTGGATCTGGCAGTCGGAACCGTCCGCAGCCGATTGCATCGCGCCCGATCACAATTACGAGAGTTTTTAAAAGACGACGGCAGCGACCTGTCTTAAGCACTTTTCACGATGGTTCACCTGTCATCCGAAGATTTATTTCCTGACCTAATTGAAAATTAATCAACGCCTACCACTTCCACTTTGGCGGACCTTCGAGCCCGAGCAACATGTCTGAAGTCTCAAAAAACGAACAACTGATCCACGCGTTACTTGACGGTGAACTTGACAGTCAACGCGCCCAAGAAGTGCGAACGATGCTCGCTAACGATCATCAACTTGGCCAATACCACCGATCCTGCCTTGCGCAAAAAGATGCGATTGGGGCATTGGCGCGATTCAAATTGCCCGAGGATTTTCGCGATCGCGTTTTGCAGGCCGCCCAAATTCCCGTTGCCGCGACAACACCGATGTTGACCAATTCTACGACTCAACCGTTGCAAACCGAACCAATCCAGCCAAGCCCGTTTACGACGCGTTCGGGGCGATTAAAGTGGCAGATTGCAACGACGGCGATTCTTTCTTCTGCCGCCACGCTTTTGATTACAACGTTTGTGTTACCCAATGGCACCACAGGCCACGGTCCAATTATTGGAAGGGTTACACCAAGGACTGTTTCGCCGGCAACGGATGAAGCTTCTGTTGATCCTGTCTTGGCGGAAGTCTCCGATTCGTTGCTGGAAGAAGATTCAATTGCCGCATCAGCGTTGACAGAACCGCCGATCGAACAGGTCTGGCTCCTCGAGGCTCAAGACGGGCGATCCAGCCTAAAACTTGCCCGCACGCTAGCCGCAAATTCTATTCAGGTTCCTGCGGAACTTGCGGCTGAAAGCGACGACGAATTAAGCAATACGCTTGATCAGGAGATAAACGGTATTCTGATTGAAGCTAGTGCGATCCAAATGAAGAAAGCGCTTTTGGAGTTGGCCGATTCGGAACAGTTTGAGATTTCGGCGTTCACATTACCCGGACACGAAGCCTATTTCGCTGATATTCGCCAAGCAAAAGGTGCCGGAAGTGACTTGCCGGACCTGGTGAAGCAGGAAGCTGCAGAGGTTGTGCCGTCGGCGGATCAGTTAGCCGCTGAGGCGATTGCGGCGGCAGCCAATCCTGTCGAAGGCCAGCTGTCACAGCCACCCATTGTGATGGCACAGCAACTACGCCAGCGACGATTCGCAAAAAAGAAGCCGGTAGAAACGGTCGAGACCGACGACCAAGAAAGAACGTTGTTCGCCGACGGAGTTTACTCCAATGCAGATGGCCCGGAGGGTATGGGGGCATCCGCTTCTCCCCCGATTAGCGTTGACCAATCGCCTGCGGTGAAGCAAAACGTAGAAGCCTTGTTTCCCAACAACCAAGACATCGATGAGCCCAAGGGCAACTATCTACTGCTGATTCGCAGCGCGCCGCAGTAAACCACAGCGCAAGGCTGTTGTTCAATTCAGGAAAGTTGATAGCGTAAAGGCGCGAGCCTTCCGATACTAGATTCACTGGACGGCTTGCGCCGTGCCGCTTCTGCGCGAGTTTGGAGTTGCCCGCGCCAACGATTTAGAAAATGTCAGTGATGAACTGGTGGCCCCAGTGGTATCGTCGAGCAGACGGGTAGTAGTTGTGCCAAGCCTTGTTGTAGACAGGGATTCGCATTTCGGGGCGGTATCGGTAATACAGGCTATCTGCACTTCGATAGGCCTCGTTACCCCAGTAGTTCTGTGGGTAGGTGACATACGGGTAGTGATAAAAGCGATTCATGTTCTGCGCACCTTCGCGCGTTCCCCATGATTGGCCGAATGCCCGCTCTTGAGCCTGAGTTGTATCGGATTGGCCGATGACGCAAACCGAAAACGTTGCCATTACCATGGCGGCAAGAAATACACGACGAAACATTGGATTCTCCGAAAGTGGTCTGTGATCACTGAAAATGTGTCACCAACCGAATTGTTTGGCTCAACACGTCTTGGTCGTTTCATCGTCAATGGAACGACCGCGATTTACCGAATGTTTGGTATTATCGTTTAAATCGGACCAATTGCGTGACTGCATCAAGACGCAGTAACGATCAGTTAAACTGCGTTGAGTTTGCGGGCTGCGTGGAACTGCTGCGGTTGGGGGTAGTCACGAAATAGGTTCTGTGTTTGGCCTGTTTTTTTGAACCACGGATACACACAGATGAACACCGATATACCGGCAGTCAATCCGTGTTCATCTGTACGCATCCGTGGTGTCGGGTGCCATGCTTCACGCCTTATAGAGACAAGTGCAACTATTGAGTGCAGGCATGCTTACGCCTTAGATGTGGTAGTGGTTAACGTTGCGTGAGCATGTTTCGGGGGCAGGCTAGAAACAAATCACTAAAGTTTGCGAAAGCATAGTGTCTTGTTTTTCATGGAAATGTCCATTTAATAAAAAGACATGGCACCCCAGCCGGAATTGGCTGAGCTTGTGTTCGGTCGAGAGCTTGTTGTCCACGATACTGGCAAAAACATTGGTAACGACTTTTGGCGTACGTGTCTGTAGACGGAAACGGCGTTAGCGCTAAATGGTCCGCAGATTCGCTTGGAATTAAATCTAGTATTCGAAATCGAACACGTTAACAACTTAGAATCGGACGCTCGAAACATAGGGTATGGATTGTGGTACGATTCTATGCTAGTCCCATGAGAATTTCGGAAGAAGAAAGACCAATAGACGGTAACCGTCTTAGTAAAAGGAGTGCGGTTGCAAATCTACTCAACAACAGAAACACAGAAGAATCAACGAATCACAGTCTTGGCGATAGTTGAGACTGTATTGGCATCGGTCATTGCTGTTGTCATCGCAATATATTTCGGAACAACAGCATACTATGCGATTGCCGTTTGTGGCTTGCCGACGATGTTGCTTCGGACTGAAAAGTCTGCCCGTCGAGCGCAATTGTGGTTTCTTTGGTTTGTGACTGCTCTCTTTCGTCGGTTCCCATTCGCGGACAAACCAAATCTATTGGATGCTGCAAAGATGGTCGCTGTCGCTGTAATAACACCGTCAGCCTCAATCATCACGAGAACACTCGCTACTTTTGCAACTCTGTTTACCAACTTTTTGCTGTCTATTTCTTCAATACCGAAGAACTGGAAAAGAGTTTGTTTTGAGACGGACTTCTTTTCTGAAATCGAACTCGTTCCAGGAAGATGGCTCGATGGGAATGAAGGTAGTGGCAGTCTTGAGTTTTGGAGATCCGTGACTGCACCTAGAACGCATTGGCTCGGGTGGATTCTTTTCGTGGCAGAGATTCTTCTCTTTCTGCCGTTCTTCGTTTTTCGATTTTCGATGAAATCGACGGCGTTTGTCTATTTACCAATTTTGTGGATAGCATCTTCGACCTTTGAGATCTCAGACTTGAAGGGGTACCTGAAACGGTTTCGGGAAAGCGAATTTCAAATTCTGGGATTGATTTACTCAATTGGTTTTTTATTGTTCATGTTGGCGAAGCTCATTTTACTAACGGTTTACAAGAACTTTGCGGATTGGTGGAATGCAAACCCCGTTGCTGAGTTCTTTTCGACCTATGTGGTGCCCAGCGAGTTTCCGATCTGGCAGCTTGCTTCATCAATCAATGCGGTCTTGTTTATCGTGCTGTGGGTGTTGGCAAAGAGCGCGCTGTTAAGAATGGACACGGTAGACGCTTGGTCAGCAAAGGTTGTTGAACATCTGTATCGAGGCTCATCATTTGTTCGTGGCATCCTGACGAGCTATGCGGTTTCAATCACTGTTTACTTGACCGTTGAAGTTGCCTGCAAATGGAGTTTACCGCCATTGGGCACTAAGTTGTTTCCTTGGGGTGATTGAATCATCGACTCTAAACAAAACAGAACGGGAAAATGGAACTGGGAAAGGTCTAACTGAACAACTCAAATCTTCCACGGTCCGACACTACCTATGGTAGAAACCGCACCATCCAAAACTACGTCGGCTTAATCGTCTGAACGCAATTGGAAAGTCACCCCTAGTGTTTTACGTTGAGGCAGTTTTCTGCAATCCATATCTGCGTCGTTTTTGCGTTGCGAGAAGGGTCCTGCTAAGATCGCCGACTTCTAACCTCTCTCACTGCCAGCATGTCACATGAGTACAACTCCATTTCAGTGTCGTTTTCCAGTGCACCAGTATTTGCATTTTTTACTGGCTGTCAGTTTCCTTCTGCCGATTGGTTGCAGCACCGCGCAGCAACCGACAGTCCAACCCAAAACTGCTGCGGAGTTACTTGCCGCCGCTCGTGTGAAATTTAGGACAGGAGATTTTAAGGAGACGATTGAGGTTCTCCAATCGATTACCGACCAGCAGAAGATTACCGATCGCGATAAAGTCGCTGCCGATTTTCTATTGGGGGAGGTCTACTTCGCTAATGGCCAAGCGGCCGAGTCTGTCGCCGCTTTCGATCGTGTCATTGCGTTGCAGCCCCAGCTTAAACCCCAACTGTGGCAACGTGGATTAGCGTTGTACTATGCCGACCGCTACGCTGATGTGGTCAATCAGTTGGAGAGTCATCAGAATTTCAACTCGCAAGACGTTGAGAACTCAGTGTGGCACATGCTGTCCAAATCAAAAACTACTTCCGTTGAAGAGGCGCGGAAAGGCATGATTGAGATCTCGTACGATAGACGCCCCGCGATGCCAGAGATCTACGAGATGTTTGCCGGCAGAGGAACTGTCGATCAGGTCCGAGCCTCGGCCGATCGCAGTGGTGATGCGTCGACGATTTATCATGCCAGTCTCTACATTGGGCTGTTTTACGAAATGATGGGCGAGGCCGAGAAATCACAATTGGCGATTGAATCGGCAGTCAAAGAAAACCGCTTTGGCCCGAACGTGTTTATGGGCAACGTTGCACGTATGCATGCCAAGGCACGCGGCTACGACACCAAAAACGATTCGAAAAAGTAAAGACAACCGCTGCGATTGAAACTTGCCATGTGTTAAATTGTCGGAGTAAATGTCACTTGATTTTTGAATCTCACGGTTTTTCAATGCGTTGTTTCCAACAGTTTTCGTTGTGTCTCGTTATTGCTCTGGCAATCTCTCTAACGGCTCTTTGCGGCTGCGATTTGGGCACGTATTCCAAACGCTCGACAGATTACCTAGAGACGAATCCGGGCGGCGTGAAAAAGAAGGTTAAGAAAGTCGAAAAGGTGGAGGAATCGGAAGAGACCTCTTCCATGAACCAACACGCAAAGCACCGGTCCCTCCGGGCCTAGCGGTCCCCCAGACCCGAAGTAAATAGAAGCTGAAGTGGATTTCTCCAAGAAATCCCGTGCCGCAGGAATTCTGGCGAATCCCACTACTAATTCTGGCGAATCCCACTACTGGTCATTGCAACGATGCCACTCTACCCGCCGAAACCGCTGTACCGCTTCACGCCGCGGAACCACAACACGCGCGATAGTACGATAAAGAAAATCACCCAAGCCGCTTCGATGGCCAGTCCCCAGTACATCGCCGCCCCTTCGACTTTGCCCAAGAACACTGCGGCGGGAAAGTAAGCCAAGTATTTGAAGGGAAGGAATTCGACAAAGGCTCGGATATTTACAGGGCCCTCGGGAAGTAGTTCAAGTGGAAACATGTGGCCTGACAACAAAAAGTTCATCAGCATGTAGATGAACGTCAGCGAAGTGACCTCAAGGAACCAAAATCCGACCAAGCCAATCGTACACTCCAGATAAAACCCCAGCATAAATCCCAATATCAACGACGTGAAAAACACGAGTAGCGTTTCTGTATCGGGCCAGCCGTCAATGAAAAAGTCACCGCACAACCAGTACACCAACGCGAACGGCAACGCCGCCATCAAATAGTAGACCAATTTGTGCGCAATGCGTTGCATCAACAAACAGGCTTGCATGTCGACGGGCTGGATGAGAAATTTCTTGATCTCTCCGCTACGGATTTGGTTGGCGATGCCTTTGGTCAGTCCTGGCATACTGGAAAACGCGCGGGCGATGGTCACCATTAAATAGTAGGCAACCATATCACCATAGCGGTACCCTTGAATGTCTTCGTCAGGGCCTGCCGCAGAATCGGCCGTGCCGGGCGTTGAAATCGCGTCGTAGATCGCCCACCACAGAAAGATTTGCGTCAGTGTCGGCAGAAAACGCATCAACGTGCCGATGATGAAGTCACCGCGATAAACCAGACGCTCGTTGATCGAGATCTTAAAAAACGTCCACCAAGTTTTCACGTTATTAAGCACTTGCGGCACCGGTCGATGATTGTTTTTTCTCTTCCGCCGCCGAAAAAACGTTTGAGATCACCTCTTCGAGCGGCGGGTCTTCGACGACGATGTCATCCACGGAATGCGATTTGAAAATTCCCGCTAGGACTTCCCCCACACGATCTCGGCCAACGCGAAACTTGATCTTGGGTTCCTCGACTTCAATCACATTGGGAAGACTTCTCAAGTCTCCCAGTGACGACGCGTTTGACAGCTGTAGCGTAACGATTTTGTCGCCACTGAATTTGTCGACGATGCCTTCCAGTGAACCATCGTGATAAATCTCGCCGTCAGCAATGATCACCACGCGCCTGCAAAGTGCCTCGATGTCTTTCATATAGTGGCTGGTTAAGAGAATCGTCGTTTTGCGTTGCTGTTGATAATGCTTGAGGAACTCTTGAATCTTATGCTGAGCCACCACGTCGAGGCCGATGGTGGGTTCGTCCAAAAACAGCACGTCAGGCTGATGCAGCAGAGCCGCGATCAACTCCATCTTCATTCTTTCCCCCAACGACAATTCGCGGACAGGTTGATTCAGCAACCGATTCACGTCCAGCAAATCACACAGTTCGTTCTTCGTATTGTCGAACTTCTCAGCAGGTACGCCGTAAATATGCTGGTTCAGTCGGAACGATTCAGCGGCCGGTAAATCCCACCACAGCTGGTTCTTCTGGCCCATCACCAGCGCGAATCGGCGCCGATACTCGTTTCGTCTTTCCCACGGCGTGTATCCCATCACGCTGCAGGAGCCTGAGTCCGGATTGATTACCCCGGAGAGTAATTTGAGCGTGGTCGTTTTGCCGGCTCCGTTGGGGCCAAGGAATGCAACGAATTCGCCTTCTTCAACTTCAAGGTCAATGTTCTTCACCGCCTCGACGTTGTGGTATTGGCGCTTAAACAAGCCTTTTACCGAAGCCGCCAACCCCTCGGTTTTTTGGTACACACGGTATGATTTGACAAGGTTTTTTATCTCGATGACAGGCATGCCCGAAAGTATAGATTCCCGACTACCGAACCAACAGCGGTCAGTTGACCCATACATTCATTTTTAGAAACTGCCACGTGCCCCTTGCGAAACGGCATGTCCCCTAGGATATTTTGACGTGGCCAAATATTTACAATCACAGATAGCAGCGATCAGGCATTGGCGATGGATGAGTTATCCCATTTGAGAATCGGTATTGGGCACGACACGCATCGCCTCAAGCCGGGCGGTCCGTTACGTTTGGGCGGAATCGATATTCCATTTGAATTTTCGCTGGACGGGCATAGCGACGCTGACGTGCTGCTGCATGCGATCACCGATGCTATTTTAGGCGCTGCGGCGATGGGTGATATTGGCGAACTGTTTCCTGATACGGATCAGGAGAACCATCAACGCGACTCCGGCGATATGTTGCTTAAGGCGATGCAAAAGGTTGCCGAATCTGGTTTTCAAATCATCAACCTCGACTGCATCGTGTTTGCAGAAAAACCCAAACTCTCGGCATTCAAGAAAGCCATTGCTGATCGCGTTGCGGAGATTCTAAAAATCTCTTCCGGGCAGGTTGGCGTCAAAGCAAAAACAGGAGAAGGCGTTGGTGCTGTTGGCGGCGGGCAAGCAATGATGGCCCAGTGCGTCGCGCTGATGCGGCAGATCCGCTGAGTCTGGTGTATCCGCTGAGCCTGGTATATCCGCTGGGGTGGCAGATTGCCGTAGGATTATTTCAACCCGTCGCATAAGATTCCTGCTTGCTGCAAATAAGATTCTTTCGACTTAGTGTTTCCATGTCTTCATCCACACCCCCGATTCGAATTATGGGAATCGACCCGGGATTAAACATAACCGGTTACGGAGTGATCGACATTTTGGGACACCAGCAAATCGAGATCGTGGAGGCAGGCGTCGTGCGCAGCAACCGTAAACACGAATTACAAAATCGGCTGGCATCGATTTACGACGGCGTGGCAGACGTAATTGAATCGCTCAAGCCAGACTACATGGGGCTGGAAGAACTTTACAGCCACTACGAGCGTCCCAAAACGTCAATCATCATGGGCCACGCGCGCGGCGTGATATGTCTTGCAGCCAGCAAACATAACTTGTCGATTCAGCACTATGCCGCCACGCAAGTCAAACGTGTTCTGACGGGCAACGGTCGTGCTCCGAAAAACCAGATTCAGCTCTCGGTAGCCCGCCACTTGGGACTCGACGAAGTTCCCCAACCGGCAGACGTTGCCGATGCGTTGGCGATTGCTCTGACGCATCACTACCTTTCCTTTCGCCCTGACGGACTTCTATGATCACCAAGATTGCCGGACTACTGACTGAACTGGGAGAGGATGTTGCAGTATTGCACATCGCGCCATTTCACTATGAGATTCTCGTTCCCGATTTCACGCGCAGACAACTACAATTAAAAATTGACCAAGAAGTCGAACTGCACACGATTCAGTACATTGATGGCAATGTTCAAAAAGGTGGCCGGATGACACCTCGTATGATCGGATTCAATAGTATCGTGGAGCGCGAGTTCTTCGAGATGTTTTGTTCGGTCGATGGTGTCGGAGTTAAAAAAGCGCTGCGTGCGATGGTCAGACCTGTACCGGATGTCGCTCGCGCGATCGAAGAACAAGACGTTACCACTCTCAAGACGTTGCCGGGAATTGGCGCAGCAACTGCCGAGCGTGTTGTTGCGAAACTGCGTCGGAAGATGGCAAAATTTGCGTTGCTGATTCCGGCAATGGAAGGCGAATCGGCCGCCGCAGTCGGTCAGCACTCGCTGGCGGAAGAGGTTTGTCAGATTCTACTTTCGCTCGGCCACCCAGAAGCCGAGGCGCGAACCATGGTGACCACTGCCGTCGAATCGGGTAAGAAGATCAAGGATGTGGAGACCTTTCTGCAACTGGTCTACGAGCAGCGCACCGCGGGATAGTTTGCTGCGAGTAAGTTGAGCCGGGGGCCATGCTCACGCTAGGTTAATTACTGCCTAACCTATCGCGTAAGCATGCCCAAAATCGTTCGCAGCACTTCTCGGTAGGGCGTGAAGCATGGCACCCGAAAATCAAGTTGCGTGTGAAAGCTCGGTCTAATCTCGGGCTGGTTGACACCAATTGGATGACAAAGATGTCCTTAATTGACTAGCGATTCTGTCTTTATCATTTCTAACGAATTGACAAGCATATTGGATTGGAGAAACGGTGCAGCGGTTTCTACGATTGAAGGTGTAGCGGTTAACGCTTTTCTACCGGCGTTTGCCTGAGCTTTTTGATGGCGGAAGCGCATTGTTTGCCACAACCAATCAGAGGGGATATTCGGGGCGATCGTTACGGTGCGTTTTAAGGGTGGGTTGTCGTTTGCATGCATCTCGTTTTGAGATCGGCCGATAAATGAAATAATCCTCGTTGTCTCCCCGGCCTCAATCCTCTACCTCAGCACACCCGTTCGCTCTGCCACGTATGAAGCTCGGAAAATTCCGCCAAAGCAAGTTCGGGTTAATGACCGCACTTTGCGTGATGACAATCGTATTGCTGTTCGACATGGTCGGTGGCTTCGCGCCGTTCAATGCGCTGTTTGAGAACGGTTGCCATCGCCTCGGGATTCCGCATGTTGCTGCAGAAAACGTTCTGATGGTGAAGGCGCGTCCGGAGCTATTGGCATCGGGGTCGGAAGAACTCATTGAGTTGCTCAACGAGATTCACATACAGTCACCCAAAGCGATAGGCTTAATCGCTTCAGCCGATCCGCGTGACTACCAGCGTTTAGACCGTCTGCCCTACGGGCGCGAGCTTACCGTTGGGTACCGCTTTGACTTGCTTTTTTCTAGCCCGGGTGGAAAGGTCAGCAGCAACTACGGGACTGGATTCTCAAATCTTCCTAGCAATTTGTCGCCCGTTTTTCGCAAGGGGCGAGCGACGATGGAACAAGTCGGCGTCCAGCTTCCCTCACTCGAAGCAAAGATCGTCGAAGCAGTCAGAGGTTCTTCCTACATGCCGCCCGAGGGCGATTTTGTGGTGACTTGGTGCGGTGATCCGGGAACGATAGGGTGCATCAATGCGTCCGAGTTCCTTAACGGAAGTTCTGTGCGAGAGTTGATCCAAGGGAAAATTGTGCTGATTGGTCCCGACCACGAAGAGGGTTTGGGCGTGCACGTTCCTACGAGCGCCGGTTTCGCTCGGATGCCGCGATTGGAAATTAGAGCAAACATCATCGAGAGCCTTTTGCAGGAAAAATACTCTGGGCATCTTTCGTTTGTCACCGGTGTCCTGTTAGCAACCTTCCTCACGCTGGCAACCATTCAACTTGCACGACAAACTCCGCTGGGATGGTGTTTGACCTGTCTTGGCGTGTTGATTGGCTTGATTATCGTTGCTGCGGTTTGCAGTATTTGGTTGTTCCACCTCTGGATACCAGTCTCTTTGTTCGTTGCCGCAGCAATGCTCTCTTATGCGGCCATTATTGTTCAGCGCATGGACACGATGGAAAGTTTTGTTCAGTACTGGAAGATGCGATCGACAGTGCGCGAGGCGCATTTGGAGTCAAGGTTTGAAGAGGGAGTTTGGAACGCTATTGGAGATGCGGCTTACCAAATGTTTCAACCAACGCGCATGGTTTTGCTCGAACTTACCCCCGGTGCGACGCATCTAAAAAAAGTCCGTTCGATTGGATGTGACTATTCGCACATCTTCGAGAAACGTTTGGACTATCGACGGTCGCCCTATTTTGAGGCGTTGGAAGAAAAACGTCCGATCATCAACCCAAGGGGCAACTACTTTATCGCGATGCCGGGTGTGAAAGAGGAAGAATACATCCTGCCAATGACCAATGGCTTGGCAATTTTGGGAATTATTGTTTTGGGGATGGACAAAAAGAAACTCGCCCAGTGGGCTGATTTTGAATCTTTCCTGTCGCGATTCACAAACGAGATGTCGCAATTAATCGCCGGTAGTCGCAAGGAAGCCGAAGATGATCTTTCGCAGATTAACTGGTTTCACCGTCTGCAAAAATTACCTGAAGAGCGCGAGTTTATTGAGGTCCAACGCAACACCGAAAAGCAGAATGATCTGATCGAACGCGCAGATCTCGCATTTGATTGCTCCGAGTCTGCACTGGCAACGTTTGATATTTACGGGCGCGTGATTCGCAGAAATTCAACGTTCAACAGATTGATCCAAGAAGCGCAACTCTCTATCTCAAATGCATCGTGCATCGAGATCATGGCGACGCTCAGCGGTAGATCGCAGAACGCCTGCCGTAAGATCTTCCGGCAAGTAATCCTCAATGATCAACCCGAGACGATCACGATTGCAGATTCGATTGCTGGGCAAAATCTCAAGTTGATGTACGTCAAACCGATGCACTTGATAGAGGAAGAGAGGCGGACCTCCATCGAGATGCACGGACTGTTGATCGAGATTGTCGATGGAGCGCCGTTTGAGAATCTTGATCTGTGGAACCAGCGATTGACCACTTCACTTGTTCCTGCGGCGAACGAGAAGTCGCAAGCACTGGAGGCCAAGCGAGAAAAAATTCGTGGCATTAGTGAACGGACGCAGTCTCCCCAAGAAATACTTCAAGATCTTTTTGGTTCGGTAGGCAATACTGTCAATGATATCGTTTCGGTGTTAGAACAATGCAAGGAGATCTCGCAGCGACGCATCAGCGAGGATGCGGGGAACTGTTTTTCGGTCGACGCTGTTTCGATTTGGCAGACGGCGGTCGACAGTTTTAAGGAAACGCTGGCCAATCACTCGATACGAGTTAACGCAAGTTTTGACTCCGATGCGATGCTGGTCTCCGCAAATCCACTTCTACTAGACAAGGTGTTCAAAACCACTGTTCAGCTTTTGGTGGAAGACGCGTTTGATGACAGTGAAGTGCGTGTTCAATTTATTCAAGAGGAAAGCAGAGTTTCATGTTCCTTTTACAATGAGGGTGGTGGAACTCCAATTGAAACATTGCGGCGAAATCTTCAAGCGACCCAGAACACTGCTGGGGCTGATGCACTCGAACGTGCCGATGGAGCGCCCGGACAGAATCTCACTCCAGCTCAGTCCGATCAACTGTCAGAAATTGAAGCTTGGGTCAGTCACTGGGGAGGCGCCGTTTCAGTCGTCAGCCAGCCTCACTGTATGTCCGTGACCATTGATCTGCTCAGCGGTTCAAAGAAACCAAATCCGGGACCGCCAAAGCGAACCGTAGCCAAAGGTGCCGGAACATGGTCGGAGGCATAACGGGCGAATGTTCCAAGACTTGCTTCCAATCTTTCCAAATGATTCTGCGGCCATCACCGTTTCGGTAACGGTTTGGGTGGGCGTCCTCGTGGCAGTGGTGTGCAACTTGAGATTGGGGTGGAGCCTCTCGGCACTGGTGGTGCCCGGCTACCTCGTGCCGCTGTTGGTGTCCAGACCTGCCACTGCGATCGTGGTTTTCTTGGAAGCAGTCGTGACTTACTTGCTGGCGCGACTGATATCTGACGGACTCAATAGGACCTCCTATTGGTCTAGTTTTTTTGGCAGAGATCGTTTCTTCGTGATCGTCGTTGTCAGTGTCATCGTACGCGCTACCTTCGATGGTTGGTTGCTCCCCTTCGCCGGGCAATACGTTTCGGAGGAATTGGGTTGGAACTTCGACTATCGTAATGAGTTACAGAGCTTTGGCTTGATCGTGGTAGCGTTGATTGCAAACTACTTTTGGAAGCCGGGTCTGACGCGCGGTTTGTTGCCGATTACCTCGTGCATTGCCATTACGTGGCTAGCCGTACTGTTGCTCGGTGAGGTCACCAATCTGAGGTTAGGCAATTTTCATTTGCTTTACGACGACATCTCTACTTCTCTGTTGGCCAGCCCCAAGTCGTATGTGATTTTGATTACTACCGCCTTTCTTGCGTCTTGGATCAACCTCAGATACGCGTGGGACTTTAACGGGATTTTGATCCCCGCGTTGCTGGGACTAACGCTTTACGAGCCGTTCAAAATTGTCGCGACAGTTGCCGAATGTATGATGATCTACTCAGTCGGGTCTCTGTTGTTACGAGCGCCAGTGATTCGCGATATTGCCATGCAGGGCGGACGAAAGTTGTTGTTTTTCTTCACCGTGTGTTTTGGGCTGAGGCTGCTGATGTCTCATGCGATACCGGTGTTCTTGAGCTCTTGGGAGCTTTCGGATACGCTCGGTTTGGGCTATTTATTGTCCACGTTGATGGCGGTCAAGGCCCATGACAAGAAGCTAATGGTCCGGATGCTTAAAGGAACACTGCAAGTTTCGTTGGTCGGTAGCGTCGCGGGTAGCCTGATTGGGTTTTGTTTGCTGTGGGTGGGAGAAGGCCTCCAAGAGATTCCGGCAATGTCGTTTGCCAATAGTCCCAACGTCGTCAAAGTCATCGAAAGCCAGAAGTCAGTTGCCGAGATCGTCAGGGATAACAAACCCTTGCTGTATGAAAAACATGAGACGGGCAGTTATCAGGCACCGCTCTATACAGATCTGAAGAATTTTCGTGCCGCCCTAGTCGACATCTCAAGTCTCCAAGTGGGGTATTCGAATGAGTCGCTGCTGCCGATAGCAAGTAAACTTGATTCGGTGAATTATAGTCTGGTGAATCTTTCTGGAGGTAAACTCTTTCTTCGAGAGAACGCACCTGCGCGGGGGTGGGGAATGTATATGGTTGACCCAGCGCAACCTTCAGGGATTTGCTTTGAAGTTCCCGCGCCACTGGAAGAGGAGGCAACTCTTGAATCAAGCCTCGCTTTGATCCGAAAGTTTCCCGCCTCTGCATTGGCCATCGCGGGCGCAAAACGATTGACCAACATCGACGGTTCTGCAGATGTGACTCGCTATAAAAACACAATGTTTTCAGTCTTCCATAGCGTCTTCGGCCAAAGACAAACGGTGCAGGTTCGCGCGATGACAACTCGACTGCACGCCTCTTCTGTTGGACCCGTCTCCAAATCTAAATCGGGAGTCGTTCCTCGTTCGCGGTTGTATGTCAAATCTGAATTGCCCAAAGATCTGAAGCTGGAATTACTGAAGTCCATCGTCGGTGCTTATGATATCCAGTGGCAGGACAGCCCGTTTGCCAACCGCGTCAGCAGAGCGACTGCTTATGCAGAACTGGCCGTCAATCGTCCAGTGCGAGAGCGGCTGATGATGGCGTCGTTGGTGTCGAGTACGAAGCCGACTGAAACGCTCGATGGGGTTTCAGAATTAAACGCCGCCCCGCCCGTTTCCCTCTCCAAGCCAAAACAATCACTTGGTATCTCCGTTACGCAACAATCGTTGCAGGCGTTTCTCGCGGAAGCAAAATCGAAAATTCTCAAAATGGGATCCAACCGTTTCGTGCCAGCCACGATGCAGGATATGTTGTTCATGGACTACGAAGTCGTTGGCCCGTTGATTACTTTAATGGGAGAGGTTCAGCACGACGACAAAAATGACTACCGCGAAATGTCTACCCCTCGGTGGTTAACGCCTCAGGTGCGGGTCAGGCTGGATTCGATTCATTCTGCTGCTCACATTCAGGGCTACCAATTGCAAGTGCTGGCTGATGAGCTTACTGGCGAACAGGTCGTTGCTTTGTCTGAGAATGCGCCGGCCGATCGAATTAAGGGTTGGGGGACTTACCTTTTTCGGCCATCGCTGATGGATAACCTCGGGGTTGAGATTCCACGGCCACTGTTTGAAAATAGGTCGTTTGATTTCGGTGTTAGCCTTTTCAAACGCCCCCACGCATCGGTTCTGTTGATCGCGGGGGCTCACCCTCGCGCCAACAACGATGGGACGTCAGACATATCGAAAACATCCAATCGAAGAAACCTATTCAATCTCGTACGGCAGGTTCTGTTTCGCAAATTCAACGACCGGCCATTTCTGATCTGCCAAGCGCGTGCGATACAGGCCCCGGTTGAATACGACATCGTCGTTGCGACCGATCGCGGTAACACGCGGTTAAATCAGTTGACTCCATTGAAGCGCGATCTGGTGGAGAGTTTGAAGAAAGACCGCTTTTCTATTGGCTTCGTTGATGGTTCTTATCACACCGCGGGATATGAATTGGGGATTCTGATGAAAGCGGCTGCCATTCAAGTTTCCCAGAACAAGGAAGTCGTTAGTCTCTGGCTCTCGCCGTCACTGCGAACAAAGTACCGCCAGCAATCGGTTGATGATTCACTGTCTGCTCAGATGGCCGTGTGTGGCATTGATACCGTGGAAACCAGCTTGGTCGACTACCTTAAAACCAATTTTGCAAACACCTACGACGCCGCACCAATAGGCCAACGGTCAACCCAGTTCGGCGGCAATCTCAAGGACCAGCTCAGTGAATACGTGGCAAACTTTGACGTGGTTAAGCTGTTTGACGCAACCAAAAACCATCCGCAATGGAAATTTACTCACGTCGTTGACAACGTTTCAGGACAAGCATTCCTATTGGTCAGCGAGGGACAACGGCGGCTTGCAGCCGTCATGAATTTGACTGGATTTATCGGCACCGATGCTGTGGCGGTCAACCGTGCGGGGCGTTTGGAAATTGATAAGTTCGTATCCTCCCGGACGTTGTGGTTGGAGGTTAACTAAAAATGAGATTTCGAGATTGGTTTTTCAGTCTGTGCGTTTTAGCGGCGATCGTTGGTGGTTATTTATTTGCGACGGCTACCGCTCGGCAGTACCATATTGATTCGCAAGACGTCAATCAAAAAAAATCAAACCGCGTCTCCACGACACTTCTTAGCGACAATCAGTGGTCAGAATTCTATGTTCCATCAGATGCGGTAAGTGTACGCTTGATGACCAATGCAGCGTTACGTGATACGGAGCTGCCTCAGGAAAGCCAGACCGACCCGCGCAGTGGTTGGCGATACAGCGTCGAATATCAACTGTTGGATTTTAGCGGGAACGTGATTGATGAATCCACCTACCACTTGCGTAGTGGCATTCGGGAACTGATTGATGCTGACACCGGCGAGTTAATTGATCCGTTAGTCTTTGGTAAGACTTCCATGATTGCGACGCAAACACGCTTCATTCAAATTCCAATTTCAGCGGAGGGGGTGCGACCGAGTCGAGTCCGAATTCGTGCGGGAGAGAGGGATCCTGAGGTCGTGGAGATCGTCGCGCGTGTACGCACGCGTCATGAGCGTCCACATTACAAGCAACGCGCCACTTGGAGACAGATTTCCACGAAAACCCGAAAAAACCTCGCGCGGTTTTGCGTTTTTGATCACAAGTTTCTGACAAGTTCCGAACGAGCCAGTTTGTTGCGGTGGCAGTGGATGAAAGCTCCGCCCGTCGAAGCCGGTACCATTCGTCACCTATATTTTTTTGGCGACGTAGACGATCAGGAAGTCTCCAAAGAAACAAAGCGGCTCGGAACATTTCTCGAACCCGGTTGGCGGTCGACGATTGCGATACCGCAAAATCAAGGCGAATTACGATTGACCATCGAGCGTACCGATCAGGCCGCAACGAGGCCCTTGTACGTTACAGGAAACTGGTTTGACTCCCAAGGCAACCCACCGGTGCGTTTTCTGCATGCGGTGTCAGAAAACCAATTGGTTATTGAACGAAGCTACGAAGGGGGCATTTTGGAGCTGGAAAGTTCAGAGCCTATCTGTTTTCGCAGCTACTGGAAAAATCTTGCCGCCGAAACAACCGTTATCAACGATGAGGGTAAGCCCTTGCAAATCGGCGAGGAGATTGAACTGACCAAAACCGCTGGTGAAAAATCGTTGCGAGTGTATTTGACTGATCAAGCTGGCATCCGTTTTCCGGTCAGTCACTTCGGCGATCAACCGACACCCTTCAGACTCTCGGTGCGTCTCGGGTACGGTAACGCATTTCTGTCTGAAGAAAATCTGGCTAGAGATAGGGATAAATTCGAACAACCCGAAGGCTGGAACGATGTGCGCGAGCTGCGTTGGGAATATTTGGACGATGATGGAAACCAAATCGATCATGGAACGATGGAGATCACTCCTGAAATATCTCCCTATGATCGCATTTGGAAGCACACGGTCCCCTACCCCATATCCGAAAAAGTGGCATTTTACTTTTCTGTTCCGCCGGCGGCGTCAACGCTGCGACTGGAATCAGATGAGCCGTTTCTGGTTAACGCGTCGGTTCGACCTCAGAATGTTCCGTGGCTGACGCGTGTTCCAGAAGACCAGCAACCTTACGAGCGGCAAAATCGCCGGACGAGAAAATGGTTTGGGCTAAAACCGAACTTGCATAATAATCTGATCGCCGACAACCGATCATTTATGCTCTCCTCGCAGTCACGCACTGGAATTATAGACCTCGATGCGGATGCCGAAGAGGCGTTGGATCTGGACGCATTTACTTGGCACCGTTACGAACCGCGCGGCGATTGGATTGGGCGCCAGATCCTTGTTCCCTCTGACGATGACAGCCCAATCAAGCGGCGGGCAATGCATGCGTGGTTCTTTGAGGCTGCCGCCAATCAAACACACGTGGTTAACGAGTATGAATTTGAAACAAATGATGATTATCGGCTGACTTATATTTCGACCGCGAAACGTCCAGGAGAGTTACGAGTCTGGCGTGATGGTCGTCTCATTCAAGAGGAATCACTAGTTTCGTCGCGCGGTCAAGTCAAATTGGATCTGAAACGAACCGATGAAACTTCGAGAATCCGGTTTGAGTGCGACAAGAGCATTCGCTTGTTCTTCAGCGGGGCCAAAATCGAAGGAGTCCAGCGTTACCTCAAACGTACTGCGTGTCGATTGCAGGATGGCCAATTGGAGTTCAAATATACAAAAGCGTCCGCCGAAGCCGAAACGCTTACGCTCTCGATCTACCGAGAACAGGATGTTGCAGAGCGCTGCAAGCTAGGGGTCAACATCATCCTACCCGAGGACTCATCACGTTTAAGACATACCGGTCCGGTGGAGCACTTGACGGTTCTGCATCGAATCTACGACCTCAAGGCCCAGCAACAACAGCGTGCCGTGCTTTTTGGCTCCGATACGCCTTTGGATGTGGAGCACAAGTGTTTTCTCCAGTTGGGCGAGGATTTGCCGCCGGGAGAATATACCATCAGGACCCATCGAATCGATGGTAACCGGCGCGGCTTCGTGCTTCTTCATCAGCTTCGCCCCATCGTCCGAGAGTTGGAGGACGTTCAATGATGCGAGTGACTAGAGTTCTGGTATTGATTGTCGCCTGTGTGGTGGTTAGCCCATTGATTAGACTGCCAGCATCGTCGGCGCAGAGAGTTAAAGAAACATCTGTTGTAACAGTGGACGAACGTTGGGAACTGCCACGCAAAACGCGAAATGCATTAAAAAAGATTTTCAAGGATTCGATTGTCGATTCACAATTGACAATGCCTGAGAAAACTCAGGTCGCAATTTTCCAAAATCTTATTGAGAAAACGTTAGTCGCGCGTAGCGTCGATGCAGAACTGAGTCGACAATGGGGACAGTCGGGTTGGGAATGTACGGTCCTCGATTCAGATGTAATCGTTATCGTCGAAAAATCTGATCAACGTTGGGGGCGCGGTATCTACGCCATTCGAACTGGCAGCGATTCCAAGATCGTGCTGCAAGCGCCCCACCGATTCAATGACGCGAAAACTGGCGTGATTGCCCGAAAGATTTTCGAGGAACAAAACGTCTGGGCGGTCGCTTTCAATACAGTCCATCGAAAAGAGCTTGATCTGGCCCATTGTGAGCGTCACTTCTTCAACGCATTCACCGAAGCCGTTGTAGCGCAGCGCTCCAACGCCATCGTGTTGCAACTGCACGGATTCACCAACGCGAAGAAAACGAACGCGGGTAAGTCGGCCAGCATGATCGTTAGCGACACAACCAAGTTTCCCGGAAGATACGCTCGTCTAGTGGCTGAAGAATTCAAGTTAGGCTTTGGGAAATCGCACACGAGACTTTACCCATTGGAGACGCGCTGGCTTGGCGGAACTGACAATCACCAAGCCAATTTGATGCAGCAATTAGGGAGCGTGGGATTCTTGCACCTTGAAATGAACCCCGCATTTCGCCAGCAATTAGCGTCTACCGCTAGCGTTCGAGAGCAATTTTTTGCAAGCATTCTGGCAGCACTTGGCCAGTAGCGTTGCCCTTGGCTGAATCGACGTAGAAATTCGGTTTCCAAAGAGCAATCAGTGTTGCAAAAGTCCGGTGGAAATGCCGTCATCTCATCGCGTTGGGCTACCTGTGGGTTGGCCAAATTTTCGCTCCGTCGGTCAACCCCGATCATGCAGCAAAAGCCGATTTTTCTCAATTGAGATAACTTTAATCTAATGCGGTGAAGCTTGTGAGAATCCCGGAAAATCTCTAATCTCCCGGCAGTTCAAGACCCGCTAGCAAGACAGTTTTGTTGGCTACGTTTTGCCCTCCATGTCCTGCCCGTTTTTAGATCGTTTTCTCTGCTTCATGTCGGCCAATCAAGCCTTAAAGCGCGTCCAACGTTTTGTTGGCCGAAGGTGCGTACTGGCGAACCGTTGGTTGGTCCTATTTTGTTATTGTGCGCTGCTTTCAACTGCACTGCATGGACAGGAAATTGACTCAAGAAAGGACCGTCGCGCTCCGGCTTATGCGCCAATGCGTTGGGAAAATCTGGCAAGTGAACTTCAACACGTTGCCGGAAAACCGGCGGTGCACTCTCGACAGTATGGGCTGAACGTGGTGACGCTTGCGCCGGGCGAGTTTGTCGATTTCCAAGTGTTCGATCATGAGTTCATTCGGGTTCAGTCGTGCAGCAACATGCAGCTGACCGATGGCCAGACTGAAATTCTTACATCCAACGGCACGGGTTTGTTTCGCAAGTTAAAGGCCGCACGTTCGGAGAACCAAACATCGCTGATTGCTGCTCCGGACCAATCCAGTATTTCGTTGGGGCGGGTGATGCGGTCACCCAATGCGGATAGTGCAATCACTGTTGCCATTTTTACCTCCACGCGCCAGAGGGCGCGTTTGTTGGACTACTATCAGTGTTCGGTGGTGTGTGAACAACCGCAAGTAGAAGTCTCTGACGACCGTGGGAGGAGACCACGATTCTACACTCCTGTCCGGCCCGGAAAACGATATGCACTGGAGGTCGATAGCAACACGCGCTTACGTTTGGAGTCACGGCTAAACTACGATTCCGACGCCAGCCAGCACCAGTTCTACTGGATCAAGATTTTTCTTGACGGCATCTATCACCGAACTCTTTTGTTTGACACCGTTCCGCAGCGGATGCATCGACAATTTATAGACGGAACAGAAAAACTAATTGGCCAACGTGAGTTTGCTTATTTGGATATTGAATCCGAACAACAGGCGATTGAAATCGAGGTGTCCCACCCCGTTTTGCTCAACGCCAACGCGATTGGGTTGAAATTGGTCAATCCGCTGATCAACCAGCAGTACAATCCACCTGGCTGGGAGGCCCAATTGTTGGATGAGGACGCTTGGCTGGAAAAGGATTTCTTGGATGACGGAAGAACACTTGATGATTATTTTTCAAATGGAATCCAGCAACAGACACCAAAGGCTAATCCATACTGGGACCCTTGGCTGAACTATCCCAAACTGCTTCAGGTAGCGCGCGACAACAGTATTCGCTACGGGGGTTTGCGGTCATATATGTGGATGCGGTCGATCGCGTCGCGCCGACACGGCGAAAGCGATTTTGGCGACGAATTGACGGTAGCCGAACTGGCCGAGAAGATTCGTCACAGGTTCACGTATTATCGGGATCTATTGCCGATCGATTTGCATGGGTCCACCAATCCGCGATACGTATCGTTTCCGGTACGCAAGATTCGCCGTGCAAACCAAGCAGCGACCGAGACCACCGTTGGCCAACAACACATTGATGAACAGGCAGCGCGACTGGCGACGACAACGCTGTACCAAATTTCTAGTGGCGGTTGGCAAGATCCAAACAACGGTCAAAATTGCCAATGCGGTGACCTAATCTTTCGGCCAGCCGAGGAACTGGGAGCCTCGTTAATGCGCGTGATCGTTGATCGCCAAAGAATGACGGGCAACGCCAAACTTTGGATTCAATATGATGAACGACCTCCGTTCGAGCTTCGTTTATTCCCCAACAGCGCGTTGAAAACATCTGCGTTTGTTCCGGGACGCGCCGAAGCGGCCGTCGCAAGTTTGGCCGAAACACACCGGCGGTACGATAGCGGCCCATGGGGCGGACCCTTCTCTGTACTGAAACAACCCGTCGCCATGATCGACGCTGCCGTTGCTGAATTTGTTTTGCCGCCGTCGGTCAAGCAGATCAAGATTTCGGCGGAATCGGATTCAGATGAGGCACTCCATGTCGGTGTTCAAAATCTAGTGGCGAACTATACCGAGCTTTCAGAGCTTGCCTATCGCAAGCACGGTAGGCAGGCCAGCATGGTACCTGTGATGAAGGAATTTTCTGGCGAGCAACTCAACAACAATTCGATCGACGTGCAACGAATGGTCAAAAGTCACCAGAGGCAAATGGACACAAGCACCACCCTCGGGCACAGTGCTGAGAATGCTGGACCGATGTGGCACAGCAAACAGCTAGAAAACCATCAAGCCAAAGCACTGGCTATGGCCGAATCGGGTAACTGGCCGGGAGTCTTGGAGGTGCTCGCGGGGTTGATTCAGCACTCCGAAGGAAGCACACGTCGCGCGGCCATCGTTACTCGATCCCAGGTTCTTCAACAGCTGGGCGAAAACTTCTTGGCAAACCGAGAACAACGCGGCTGGCTCAGATACTCCAAGGACGAAGAACTGAAGAAGGCAATGCTGGAAATGCTGTTACTAGAGGCAGAAAGTGAACCTGCCGGTGACGGGCTGAAGGAGATGTATTTATCCTACGGCGCGGAACATATTGGGGGAGAAGAAATTGAGATCAGCCTGGCGCAGCGACTGGCCGACAACGGGCACTACCGATTCGCTTTGCTATCGATTCCCCCAACGGCGTCAGGGCCGAAAGTCGACGCAATGGTCTTACGATGTAGTTTCCAGTTGCGATGGTGGAAAACATTTAAGGAAGCACTTAAACGCATCGACAATTTAGAGGTTCGCAATTTCTGGGGCGCGATGAAAGCGATGCACATTGGCCAGTACGAACGCGCTTTCCGTTTGCTCGACGCCGCTGGCGAAGAAGGTCAGCAGTGGCTGAAGCACTGGAAATACGGTGACTATATTTTCACCCGATTGAGCAGCTCCAAACTGTTGACACGCATGTCAGCGATTGAGGACTGGGAAAGCTGGCTGGAGAAACATCCCGGCCGTCGGTTGTGGAAAACGGAACGTGGCTTGGTGTCATCCTGCCAAGGAGCTGCAACCGTTTATTCTCTCGAACGCGATTTGCGAATGGAGTTTTCACGCGTTGACCAAGGCGATGTTTCGACCATTCGTGTGCACGGCCCCGGTAAGATTCGACTTGAATGCCGTCCGCTGCATCAGGCTGGGCGTCAACAGGACTGGCAATACGGTCAGCGTCCTGCCGAACAAGCGCTCGATGGTGTGCTGGAAATCAGTAACGGCCTACAACTCGAACGCGTCCCCATCATCAATAATTTAGCATCCGACACGCTGAAGATCGATGGCCTTACGCATCTCTATCAACCGGGCAAACGCGTATTTGCAGAGTTGCAGATTCCAGCGGGGCTCAATGAGCTCAAGTTGACCAGTCGAAACTTTGATCTGCTCTTCCGCGTGCACGTCGAACGACCCGAAGTCATGTCGCCCGCCTTGCCGCCGATCTCCGAGACAACCATCGCTGCGGTTGCGTTAGGAAAATTTGGTCCGCGCTGCGAACTGCTGGGAGAGCCAAGTGACGATGCGATCGGGACTGATTCGGTTCGGCTGGTCAGTCGCCAAGAGAAAGGCAAATCGCTTGACCACCCCTTCCGGCGCTATTACGGAGGTGAGTTTGATTTGGAGGTATTGCAACCTCTGTTGAGTAGTCAGTTGGGTGAGATTCCAACTTGGCAAAATCGAATCCAACCGAGTGACGCCCCTTTTGTCATAGTCGGACAGGATGAAATTGACAAACGGGCGATTTCGTTGGTCCTCGACCATCAAGCACCAGAGACCAATCAGCCATCGTTACCGTTGCTGAAGATCGCCATGTTGGAATCGATGGTGCAAATGTATCCACAGCACAGTTTGCTGATCGATTTACTGACAATGCTCAAGGCGGGATCGACGTGGAAGCGATTTGAGCAGTTCGATCGTCGCGCTGGGGTCTATCTTGAGAAACGCGATGCGTGGCGACCGCTGAATCCCAAAATACGTACGCGCAGAACACTGTTGGGGGTCGAACGCATTGATCGAGCGATTGTTGGCCAAACGCCTGTCGAGATCGATCTGTCCAAAATATTCGCTCCCGAAGTTGAGTTTACCCTTGCTAGGCCGCGCGTTGGATTTTTGCCAATGAAGGACACGGTGGTCTATTGGGAGATTGATGGAAAACAGGATTCGGTGACACTCAAGTCCCATCAACAAATCGAGAAATTTAGAGTCCAGCTTCATTCCGGATCCGATCGTATCACGTTTTGGCAGCCCCAACCTTGGGTCAATCACTACGTCGCAGTGAACGTGGACGAAGTAATGACCGATGGTTCGGTGCGCCCGACTGGCGGTCCGGCCTGTGAGCCAGAGGTAAAATCGTGGCATGTCGCCACTGCGGAAGAGCCGTTGACCTTCCGAGGTGAAGGCCCCAGTGTTTTTCGAATTGACCGTTTGGTGGATGATCAGGTTCACACACGCATCGTCCCAGTTGTCGAGGGAGATAAAACATTCGAATTGGGGCCAGAAGAGGGAAGCAGAATTGGGCGCTTTCGAATCTTTCAGCTCGACATGGCTGAGACCGTATCGCCAGTTTTTCGACCGACGATAAAACCAGAAGAGCAAAACGAACACTGGGTACACCAAGCTGTTGACGAAGTCTTCGCTAATGCAGAGTTTGAATCCCAAGTTCAGCCGCTGGAGTCGTTGGATCTATTGTCATTGCGTGGCCCTGATGCCGACCCCGTGAACATTGACATCAATGACGTTACGCAACTGGGAGTCCATGATTCAGGGACGGTGGGATTTCGAATTGGCTATCGGCAGCGACGCGTGATTGATGAATTTCCGACTGACCAGTTACCCGGCCAGTTCTTCGACATTGGTTTCTCACACCGAAAGTACGATCGCTGGAAAGACGAATACCTCCAAACAAATTTGTTGCTGCGGCCGCGCCTTGGATCAGGGCCCACGTTTGGACTTAACCACCAACGCACTCGAAACCTCGGCACCGTCAATCAACGCTGTGATAACACGGCCGATGGCCAAGGACCGATACAACTGAACTGGAGAATTTACGCCTTTGGCCAGTACGCCGGCACACCGGTGCAGGGTTTTGGAAACTCGTTCCCTTGGACCGCTGGGTTCTCCGGCGGCCTCAGTCGTCGCTATTATCTCAATCCTCACCTTTCACATCGGCCGTCGGTCAATGTGTTTGGACGTTACTTGAGTGAATCAGGTGATTTGTTTTCCGAAGGTGAACTAGATCGCGACATCTTCACAATTTACAAGCTAAACCATCGTTACGGTTTGCGTTTGTCGGATCAATTCACCTACCAGCGATATATGGACCGGCGATTTTATCTACGGCCGATGTTAAACACTAACGAGGATCAGTTAATTCCGGACAACGCAGGTTTTGCGGTTGGTACCGATCATTTGCTTGGAGCGCTACAAGTGCATCTTGGCTATCGATTGACAGGGTTTTTGTCCGACAATGATCGAACAGAGACGTCGATTCAGAACGTTCTACGAATCGATGTGAAATCCGAACAATGGAACGAAGCGGGGTTCCGGTCCGAAGTGGATTTCTCCTTAATTCACGAGATTAATGGCGGTACGAGTGTCGGGATTTTCTTCAGCCGCTACTTTAATGATGCCCGTCTCTATCGTGATTTCCGTCCCGGAACTATCTTGTTTCGTTCACTTAAACAAGAACGCGCAGCGAAAATCAATACGCGGTAGTTGGCAGGTTCATTGATGGCGATAGCGAGCAGTAAAAAACGCGACGCAACGCCATCGGCGTTGGCAGGCGCCAGATCCTCTCGAGGCCGTC
This sequence comes from uncultured Pirellulaceae bacterium, assembly GCA_938036435.1. GTDB lineage: Bacteria > Planctomycetota > Planctomycetia > Pirellulales > Pirellulaceae > Mariniblastus. The sequence continues at coordinate 191,876 of CALHPU010000018.1, forward strand.
TGCCCACCGACAGTCATACTCCTTCGACGCCCTCGGGTGATTCACTCGCATTTCTAACAACCATTGCGGGGCAACGCAGGGTAGCCAAATTGCTGGAGCTGGGACTTAATAAGTACCAGCGAAAGCTGAACCGAGACTTTCTTGAGGGGCTGAAGATTGGTTTTGTCGGTTGGCTGACCGCAAATCTCAAGGACACTGAATCTCGTGTCGGCAGCGTCGCGCAGCTTCGCCGCGAAAATTGGTTACAAGGGGAGATTCAAAAAACGCAAGAGCGCCAAGGTTCACAGGTTCCACGCTTTGTCTGTGATTTTCTTGTCTTCAGTCTTCGTCAAGCACTTCAGAAACTCAAGCACTTGAAAGCCGTACACAAATCCTTTCAGCGCGATGTCGCCTCGGCAACGACGGTGCGTGACCGGCGCGAAATTATTCTGCACTTTGCCGCCGAGTTGGGAGCCACTGCCAATGAGCTCGAAGCCGACGAAAAGGCTTTCTCAAGATGGTTTGACGAGGAAGCGGTTAGCGATCGTTTCTACAGAAGCATTGGCGAATGCGAGATGCAAGTTAGTTTTGTCCTCGGCCGACTTGCCGAGGCGACCGTTCATGTCTTTCATCGATCGATCGAATTTAGTGCAGCCAGCAAGGGAGGCACGCCATCTGATCAGGTCGATCGTTTGTCGGGTATCTGGGGGCGGTTGGGAATTGAGTCCGTGATTTTCGCGAGTCTTGTCTACGAAGGGGACAGTCGAATTCACGTAGCCGCCATTGGAGCGATGCGCGTTATGCTTCAATCCGTTCCCCCAAACGTTGCCGTCCAGTTACTTAGCCAGCAGATGTTGAATTTCATTGATCGCGCTGCACGCCAGCGAAACTCAGAGGTTTGGATCCAATGTGAAGCGATCACGATACTGTCGACACTGTTGTTTCCGATGGCGGTTACTGTCATGAAGCAACGGCTCGAGAAACCTGGTGAGGGTGATGACTTCTTCGTGCGCCAGCATATTTGGTCACTGATTGGTGATCGGATCAGGCAGTTTCCTGATCAATCGCCGGGAGTTGCGGTGGTGATCGACCCGAGTCCGTTTGTTCGTCAAGCGATGGCGACTGCGACTTTCTTTTCAAGCGTTCCTCAGGTTCATCAACACTGGTGCGACAGTGCGCTAACGGATCCCGATCCCAAGGTGCGTGCCAGTGCCATGACGGTCGGAATGCGTAAACGCCTCACACCTCAACACTATCTTGATTTCCTGAGATTATTGCCACGCGTTTTGGAATCTGAAGTCGACCCTTTCGTCCTACGCGCAGCGGCTGCGTCGGCGGTGGTTTCGACCAAATGTCTGCTGGAGAGAAGTGAAGCGCTTTCTGGCAGCGACCAGTCGCAAGCCAGTTTCACGATGGAGACGATCGTACGCAAGCAAATCATTCCAGCGCTGCTGAAGATTCAGGAGCAGCATCCATCGACGGCCGTGCGACGTTGGGCGTGCCAAGCATGTGAAAAGCTCTGGGCGGAGCTAGATCCTGAAATTCGACGATTGGTAGAACAGCTTAAGCCAGAATTGCGAAAGATAAAGGTTGGGCATTCACAACACTTCCCGTCGGCTTGGTTCAGCTGGATCGACGACATCACGCTCGGTCGGTTGTTTGCGGTTTTGTCACAGGATGATTTTGGCTACGACATTCAAAGAACATTCTGGGGTGTACGAGTCTCACGTGGACCGAGTTTCGGTTTCAGGCTGTGGCGGTTTTTGTTTGAGGTCAGCCGCTCAGCCACCGATAAACGACAGGCTCACCGGCACACCGTTGGGCGAATCAGTACCGCGACGCTGAGGGCACCTTCGCAAATCACCGGTGAGTTGAGCCAGACGAAAGTCCCCGGCGAACCTCTAGTGATTGGCGACGACGGAACGTGGCGCCCGTTTCTGCCGTTGGCGGATGACTTCATTTCGCTAATCAACATGAGCTGGCTGAAACCCAGAACGGTTTCTTTTGTCAGTGCTCAGGGTGTGACGCGCGTTACGGCTCCACCGACGCTTGGCCAACGAATCAAAGCCTGTTGGAGATTGACCGTTGGCTTGCCCGCGTATGCCGAGCCAAGAAACCTCGAAGGAGACGAAGTCAAGTCGCGGAAGTACCTCGCGTCTTTTGAGGAGCTTGGATTCAAGGTTGACTTCCAATCGCATCGTTATCGCCGCTCGTGTTTGGCCGTCAATGGTGCTGATGCCGACCACGAAGAGATCTCGTGTCTCGATGACAGTGTTACACGTTTCTTTTCGGAAGCCGCTGCCGTTACGTGGATGGTGCCTTTTCTCACCCAAGCCGTTGGAGCGTCACTGACCGAAAGGGTAATCGGGTTCTTCAATCGGTTCACTATTTATTTCAGCTCCTTATTCGAGAACTCGCTGGAAGAACTCGTGCTGTTTGCGGGCGTCGTGTTTGCATTAGTGATCGCTCGCCATGGTTGGACAAACTACCGCTTTCGGAAATCTCGCCAACGTATCGCCATGAGCATTGGCGGTTGGGGAACACGCGGTAAATCGGGTACCGAACGACTCAAGGCGGCTTTAATGAACGTCTTGGGATATAGTTTGGTCTCGAAGACAACCGGGTGCGAAGCCATGTTTATTCATTCGTTTGCTTTTGGTGAACCGTTGGAAATTCCGCTTTTCCGCCCCTACGATAAAGCGACGATTTGGGAGCAAAAACACTTGGTCAACATGGCCGCCAAAATGAAATCATCCGTTTTTCTTTGGGAGTGTATGGCGCTCAACCCAAATTACGTAGACGTGCTTCAAAATCAGTGGATGATCGACGACCTTGCGACCATTACCAATACCTACCCAGATCATGAGGACATTCAAGGGCCCGCCGGATACAACGTGGCCGAGACAATCTCCGGTTTCGTGCCACCCAAATCAACGCTGGTCACGACCGAAGAACAAATGCTCCCCTACGTACGACAGAAGTGTTCTCAGCACGATACCGAACTGCAGTCGGTAGGCTGGTTGGAGTCCGGCTTGATCACCGAGGACATTCTTGCCAGATTTCCCTATCAGGAACACCCTGACAATATCGCTTTGGTTGCCCGCATGGCGGAGAATCTTGGCGTGTCACAACCGCAATCTTTCAAAGCGATGGCTGACGAACTGGTGCCCGATTTAGGTGTGCTTAAAACCCATCCGGTGGCATTGGTTCGCAACCGAAGAATCGAATTTACAAACGGTATGTCTGCCAACGAGCGATTTGGCTGCATGGGGAACTGGAAACGACTTGGTTACGCCCAGCAAAACCATTTGGAAGAACCGACAACTTGGATCTGCGGAGTCGTCAATAATCGAGCAGACCGAGTCCCGCGTTCGAAAGTGTTCGCCAGCATTTTGGTCAACGATATCAGCGCTGACCGATTCTTTCTGATCGGAAGCAACCTCAACGGCCTTCGCAAGTTTATCGCTGAGTGCTGGCAAGAGAAGGAAGCCGGATTGAGTCTGAAAACGTCCGATGGCCAATGGGATGTCCAACACGCCAAAAGTGTCTTGCGGCAATCGGCGATCGACGCACGTCAACCGCTGTCACGTCACGACATTGCTGTGCGTCTCAAAGCGATGCTCGAGAGCCTATTGTCAAATTGTGGTTCAGAGATAAACGAGAGCAAGCTTGATGAGATGGTCGGTGCGGTCGCAACTCCTGAACAATTAACGCATGCGTTAGAAGAGTTGCCGATTGAAAAAACGGATGCTGACGCAGTGATTGGCCACTTTCGACTGTTGTCGCGCGGTGTCGCCGAATACGTAGAGCTATTTGAGATCATTGAGGACGCGCCCGAATCGATCGCCGACACTGTCAACGAAAAATTCCAACTCGCGATGCGGAAGTGGTTCGAACGCAAGATCGTTGTAGTTCCCGACGTCGAAGCAACTGGTGAGGAAGTAATCACGCGTATCGTTGACGAGGTTCCGCCGGGATTTGTCGCGCGCGTGATGGGGCTTCAGAACATCAAAGGCACGGGATTGGATTTTGTCTATCGCTTTCACGCTTGGGATGTTTGCCACGAAGCTTGCGAGGCCACGGGCAGTCGCGATACCGCGGCAGCAGAGAAAGCCATCCAGACACTTTCCGCGATGCCAGTCATCGGACAGCTGTGTGTTGAAAAGTTAAAACGTACCGTTGAACAGTGCCGAAACAACAAGAACCTGCAACGGGCTGATCTTCAATTGAAACTAGATCAACTAGAGTCGCGTTTGAAGACGGCAACTGACACTTGGGAGAGCACCTCTGGCAGCACAACGGCTGAAGCAGCAATCGAAACCACTTCGTCCGGTATGCTTGGTCGTGTACGCAGCGAGCTCAATGACTGGGCCGTTGAGTGGGCAGAGCAATTTTTGGACGTAAATGACTCCATCCGCCGCCGCGAAAAATCCGAACAGATCTATCGAGATTTAGTAGCCGGCAGAATCGGTCGGCAGCGATCAGTAATTGAGCTGCGTAAGTTAAACAAGCGGCAGAAGGGTGGCTGGCTAAAAGAGGATTCACGCAAAGTGAAAGATCTTGTGTCGAAAAAAGTTGGAATCAGCAGACCATAATTGGTAATTGCAGACCTCTCAAAATCTCAATCCAATCACCCGTTACTTCGCAAGCGTTGGCATCCCATCGACACTGACCTTAATCACCGTCGCGATCGGGTCGGGTGCGTTGGTCGGCAGTTCGATGGTCCAGTGTTCACCTGTTGTGTCAACATTCAGCCTTGTTTCCGGGGAGGCCAACAACGATGCGCCGGTGGGCGTATTCGAAAGCGCTGGAATGGTCAACTGACCGCCGGCCGGCCAATCAAAAACGCTCAGATAGAGGGCTCCGTTTTTCCAGCGGTGGGGACCGGAGGGCTCGCGCCCTTTCGCTTTCATCTAAATCCTAATTCCAAATCTGGACGCAGCACTAGTGGTCTGTCAACATTTAATTTTAGGGTAGCTGGATTCGCCAGAATTCAGTTCAGCAGTATAAAACCGAAGTCTGGCGACTCCGGCTACGATGACACACTCTAACTTCCATCCCTGACAAACCACTAGGCTTCAGACGCCAACACAAAAAAAGCCTCGCTTGATTTAGATCCAAGCGAGGCGAAGAAGCATTGGCGATGGAATGCAGAATTAGGTTACTCTACACATAGGTTGCTC